>DICM01000030.1:927-80937 GCA_002416285.1 Caryophanales bacterium UBA5026 | reverse complement strand
TTGATGCGATTGAAAAATCAGATTTACAAGATATGATTGATACAGGAGATTATCAAACAAAAAAAGATGGTACTTATAATTTAGATACCATTGGAACGGTAAAGTATAAAGGAAAACAACCGTCACAAATTTGTGTAACAATGAAAGATGGAAGTGTTGTTTCAGGAGAATTTAAATTTGATAATTACGTTGTTGAATACAATGGAAATAAAGCAAAAGTAAACAAAGATAAAACAGAGATAAGTTGTGAACCGACAACTTCACCAGAGGAAATTGTATTTAATGAAGCAAAGGGAGTTAATATTCCGAAACTAAGTGAAGGAATGACACCAATTAAATGGGTGAATGGAGTAGAAACGGTAACTACTTCCGATGATCGTGAATGGTATGATTACACGAATAAATTATGGGCGAATGTGAAAACAGCCGATGGATCTTACTGGGTATGGATTCCAAGATATGCTTATAAGATAACCAGTGGATATCATAGTAGTACAACCGGTTCTATTGATGTGAAGTTCTTAAAAGGAAAAAGTGATATATCAGTTGATAATACAAACATAGAAACAAGTGGATATGTAGCTGGAACAAAAGATACAAGTATGCATTATTTTACTCATCCAGCATTCCAAAATGATATTAATCAGTTAGGATATTGGGTAGCAAAATTTGAACCGACAGCAGAAGAAGGTGTAGCAAATGAATTTGTATCTGCTGGGTCATGCCCAACAGCAGGAGACGATGTAGCAACCAAAACTATTAAAATAGCACCAAGTGTAAATTCATGGAGATGTATAAATATAGCCAACGCTTATAAAGCAAGTGTAGCAATGAAAACAAATACTACATATGGATGGAATTCAAATAGTGTAGATACCCATATGGCAACAAACCTAGAATGGGGAGCAATCTATTATTTGACACTTTCAACCTATGGAGCAAATACCAATGAGGTATATATTAATAATAATCAAAATTATATAACTGGATGTGCAGGAGATACAGCTAGTGAAGAAATGTCAACTGCAACCACTTGTAATAATTCATATGATAGTACAACAGGTATGAAAGCAAGTACTACTTGGAATATTACCGGTGTCTATGATATGAGTGGAGGATCTTGGGAGAGAACGATGTCAAACTATAATAACTTACTAGGTAGTAGTGGATTTACAATTGAAGAATATAGCAACTTACCTAATTCTCATATTACAAAATATACAACTCTGGCAGAAAAATTGTTAAATAATATTGGAATGGATTATGATGTCACCGTATATGGTGATGGAATATATGAAACGAGTGCAGATGCAAATCGATATAATGGAACAGTATGGAGTGGGACAAACCATGGGGGATGGAATACAGAGTACAGTAACCTTCCATATGCCTCTTCTCCGTGGTTCGGTCGTGGAGCCAATCACAATGATGCGTCGGTTGCTGGTCCTGGTGAATTCGGCAATACGAGTGGTGGTACGCACAATCGCAATTCGTTCCGTCCAATTGTATCCGTAATTAAATGATGGTTTTATTAAGATGAGTTTAAAATCATCTTTTTTAATATTTACTGATATAGAATGGAAAATTAACTACACAACTTTTTTTTAAAAACTATAATATAGTAGGTGATTCTTATGAAATTTATAAGAGATGAAATCAGGAATATAAGAAGAAAAGATCCAGCCATTAAAAATAACATTGAAGTATTACTATATCCATCCTTTAAAGCTATCATATGGTATCGTATAGCTCATTATTTCTATTTAAAAAAACATTATTTTATTGCTCGCTATTTATCCGAGCGTACAAAAAGAAAAACAGGCATTGAAATTCATCCAGGAGCAACGATTGGAAAAGACTTATTTATTGATCACGGAATAGGAACTGTAATAGGTGAGACTGCAATTGTCGGTGATAATGTTACAATGTTTCATGATGTTACCTTAGGTGGTACAGGATTTCAAAGTGGTAAGAGACATCCAACGGTAGAGGACAACGTATTTATCGGAAGTGGTTCAAAAATATTAGGAAACATTGTGATTGGAAAAAATTCAAGAATAGGAGCAAATGCAGTCGTTCTAAAAAATGTTCCAAGTGATGTAACAGTGGTCGGAATACCAGGAAAAATAAAAGAAAAAAAGAAAATTCACAATTTAAAAGCAACTCAAAAAAATAAAATAAAAAAGGAAGATAAAGACCATTAGGTCTTTTTTCTTAGTGTATTTGACAAAATGTGTATTTTATACTATAATGTTCAAGCGTGAAAAAATGGAGGATGAAATGAATGAATGAGATGGATATTTCTTTGATTCTATTTACGCTTGATCAAGGAAAGATAAAAGTCTTACTATTACATAGAGAAGAGGAACCCTTTCGTGGATATTGGATGCTTCCAACTGTTTCTTTAAAAGAAAACAAAACAATTGAGGAACTTGTAGAAGAGCATTTGCATACACTAGGAATGAAAGGGCTCTGTACAAAACAAGTAGGGGTATTTAGTGATTTAAAACGAGTTCCTAAAACAAGAACACTTGGACTAGCTATCATGTCATGGATCGATACAAAATCATTCGAATTAAAAGAAACAATAAGAGAAGAACATAATTGGTTTGAATTGGATTTGCTTCCAAAAGTAATATATGATCATCAAGAAATGATTGAGAAAGCACAGGAGAGTTTTATTTCAGTGTTGTTACATACGAACGAACTATTAACCCTCTTTCCGAGTGATTTTACTTTACCAGAATTACAGGATACTTACGAGGAATTATTAGGGTATTCATTAGACCGTCGTAATTTTAGAAAAAAACTAATCCAGTATGATGTATTAGAAGATACAGGATATAAAAATGAAGGAATGAACGGAAGACCTGCAAAACTATATCGTTTTAAAGAAGATTCTGATTTAACAAATTTATTTTAACGAGGTGATGCTTATGAATAATAGAGGTTGGGGACTATCAGAAATGCTCGGTATTCTTTTGGTATTTGCAGCTTGTATTTTAGTAATTATAATCATCAGTAATGAAAATTTTAAAGGTGTTATTCCTAATTCAAACAATTCCAGTTTAAATGTTTCAACAAAAAAAAATTATGATGATCACACAAAAGAAGAAAATAGTGTTGATTATACACAATTTGAAGATGAAATGGTAAAAGGTGCGAAAGAGTATATTAACGATCAAACCGATATTGATAGTCCGTTAGTTATTACACTTAATGAACTAGTAAAATTGAATTATGTAGATTCAATACTAGATCCAAATAATAATGATGAAGAATGTTTAGGATATATTTTATATTCGGCAAAAGAAGAAAGCTATAAAGCATATTTAAGATGCCCTGGAAGTTACCGAACAATTGGTTATGAACAGACACTGGAATCATAAAAAATAATATTTTTTTAAAAGAAAGGTTGCTTTCTTTTTTTGTTTATAGTAAAATGAATATGTTAGTTGGAGCAGTACTCAAGAGGCCGAAGAGGGCGCCCTGCTAAGGCGTTAGGTCGGGTAACCGGCGCGGAGGTTCAAATCCTCTCTGCTCCGCCATTAAGAAATGCAACCCTTTTTAAGGGTTTTTCTTTTGCAATAATGTATTTGGGTATATATTGCGTCACTTTTTCAATAATCTAGTGAAATATTTTATTGTTGAGTTTGTTTATTATCGTAATATAAACTTTAAAGTTAAAACAACGAATTGATAATTTCAATTCACACAGTAAGAAAATTTTAAATATAATCACTAAAAAGAGGATGAAAATAATTCTTTATTTGTAATTTTTATTTATCAATATTCCTGTTTATATATTTCTTTAGTGTTTTAAGTGATTATCTTATAAAGTTTGACAATTCTCATTATGTCTGCTAGAATACTAAATAATTCTTAAAAAAGGGGATATTTTATGCAAAATAAAACTTATTATGATGTGTTGGGTGTGTCTCAATTGGCAACACAAGAAGAAATTAAGAAAGCATTTAGAAGTCAAGCAAAAAAATGGCATCCAGACGTATACATTAGGGAATCAAAAGAGAAAATAGATAAGGCTGAAGAGGTAATGAAAACAATTACTATAGCTTACGAGGTCTTATCTGATTTATCATTAAGACAGCAATATGATACAAAATTAAGACAAGAACATAGGAATACTACTGTATTAAATACATCAACCACACAAAGAGCAACAAATCAATACGCTTGTTACACTACTTATACTAGAACAAGAGAAGAAAGTGAGTTTAACTTTGATCAATGGTTAAAAGAATATCTGAAAAGAAAAAGAAAAGACTATACTAATATCACTAAAGAATATTTTATCAAATGTGAGATAGAAATACTAAAATCACTAAAAAAATATTTATATGATGACAGGCAGAATCAATATTATCTTGACTTATACCTTAGTTATTATGAAGAAGAACAACCTAAAATATTAACCATAAAAAAGAGATGATAAGTACCAGTAAATGGTGCTTTTTTGATAATTACATCCAATAATGTTAAGTAAAGAGGGCTATTTACTTTTAGAACTAAAGTGAATAATGTATTAACGTTGACATTTATACTATTCTATAGTACTATATGTTCAATAATCAGTTTTTTGTTCATTAGCAATTATTTTAGTTCATAGTGGCTACATCTCTGCTACTTTCCTTCAGAATTTTTAATAATGTTGCTTATGAGGAGGGGTATCTATGTACTATTATATTTATGAATCTCTAATTGGTCCTTTATGTCTAGTAGAAGAAGATCAAAAATTAATAGAATGTTCTTTTGGAACAAATGGTAAGGGAGTTTTAAAAGAGACTGAATTTTTAAAAGGAGTAATAAAAGAATTACAAGAATATTTTAATCATCAACGTACTAGTTTTACGATACCAATCAATCCTAGTGGAACACATTTCCAAAAGAAGGTATGGCAAGCACTAACAACTATTCCATATGGTGAAACCAGAACTTATAAAGAAATTGCTATACAAGCTGGTAATGAAAAAGCTTGTAGGGCAGTTGGAATGGCAAATCATAATAATCCAATTGCCATTATCGTTCCATGTCATCGAGTAATTGGCACCAGTGGTAAAATGGTTGGGTATGCTGGTGGATTGGATAAGAAAGAAACTCTTCTAAATTTAGAAAATAATGATAAGAAAAGAGGAAAGTAATTAGCTTTCCTCTATTTTTTGTTTTACTTTTTCGGTGTTTTTAAAATTTAGTTTAGCAATTTTATTTAAGAAATCAAAACCATATTTTTTAACGATTTTGACCGCTGCTTCATCTACTTCATTGCTAGCACCCTTCGGTAAAAATTGATCTACTTTTTCTCCCAACTTATCAAACTCTTTTAAGAAGATAAAACGACTAATCAAAGAAGCACAAGCGACACTTAGGCATTTGTCTTCTCCTTTGGTTAAAAAAGTAATTCCTCTTACAATTGATGTTCCTTCTAAATAACGATAATAGACATCAGGTTTCGCAAATTGATCAACTACGATATATTCAACATCTGAATATTTTTGTATCATCATACTTAACGCCTTATTATGAAGTATTGCTTTCATTTTATTCATATTGATATCTTGACCATATTTTTGGTTATACTCTTCATTGTTTAAAATAAAACTTTGATATGGAATTCTTTCAATAATTTTAGGAACAATTTCCATAATTTTTAAATCGTCCAGTTTCTTGGAATCCTTCACACCAAGACCTTCTAAAAATGGAATATCCTCTTTTTTTACATAAGCGGCAGTAACGACAATTGGACCAAAATAATCACCAGTTCCAACTTCGTCAGAACCAATTGTAGTCGCATAATAAACTTTTGGCTCCTTTATTTCAGCCTTCTCTTTTTTCTCTTTCTTCTCGGACTTTTCTTCTAATACTTTTCCAGGATTTAAATGTCTTTCAGTCTGTTTCCACATATTTGCGTCAATATCAGCAGTAGTCCCTTGAAAAACCACTTTTCCAGATTCATAAAGGGTAATTACAGTATCTGCTTCATTTGCTTGAAAAATTGCATAGGGTGGGGTCTTACTTCTTTTTTTATCTTGAAAATATTCAATCATTTTTGCTTTTGTATTATCACTTACGCGAAATGAAATTGTCATAACTCATTCCTCCTATTACTATAATACCATAAAAAAAAGTCAATTTCTTTCATTTTTTTCTAATTTGTAATATAATTGAAGTAGAAGGGAGAATAAAAAGATGAATTTAGTAGACGTATTAATTCTTTTATTTTTAGTTCTGAGTGCTTGTTTAGGTTTTAAAAGAGGCTTTACTAGAGAACTTGTTTCATTTATAGGATTTTTTGCAGTGGTAATTATTGCTTTCTATTTAAAAAATCCAATATCACAATTTTTATATGAAAATCTACCATTCTTTAAGTTTGGAGGATTATTTAAAGGTGTAACTGCTCTTAATATCCTCATTTATGAGGTAATTGCTTTATTACTAGCAATCAGTATTTTATCAATTGCCCTTAAGTTGCTAGTGTTTGCAACAAAGGTATTTGAAAAATTACTGACAATGACCATTATATTAGGAATACCATCTAAAATATTAGGTGCAGTTGTGGGATTAATTGAAGGATTTGTTTGGATCTTTATAATATTATATATTACCAGTTTACCGGCCTTTAATTTAAGTCTTGTAGCAAAATCAGGCTATAAAGATAAGATATTAAACCATACACCAATTTTATCTTCTATTTCCAAAGATTCGATTAAAATGTTTGATGATTTTAAGGGGTTACAGGAAAAATATAAAGTAGAAAAAAATGCGATGCAGTTTAATTATGATACGATTAAAATATTCCTACAATATAATATTGTTGATGTAAAATCTGTAGATAAATTAGTTTCAAAAGGAAAGTTACAAATAGATAATTTAGAACCATTACTTGCTTGTTATCGAGAGACAACTAAAAATAATAGTTCTTGTGATTCAATTAGATAGGAGGAAATCACATGGAAATCATTCATGCCACAGAACAAAATTTCAATCATTTAATCAGTAGTGATGTAGTGTTAGTTGATTTTTTCGCAACATGGTGTGGACCTTGTCGTATGTTAAGCCCTGTTTTAGAAGAATTGGCAAATGAAAGAAGCAACGTAAAGATCATAAAGGTAGATGTTGATGAATGTGCAACACTTGCACGTGAGTACGGAATTATGAGTGTGCCAACATTACTACTTTTTAAAAATGGAACTCATATTGGAACCAAGAATGGATTTATACCCAAAGAAGTATTAAATCGTTGGATTGAAGAAAACCGTTAAGCGGTTTTTTTTATTGAATTTTTCCGATTCTTGTGATATCATATCTTTCGCATGAAAAATTATTAAATGCTTGAATTGATGGAGTAGTAGGAGATAAAAATGAAAGAAATCAATGATGTTATTTTAAAAGCAGATCAATTAGTAGAAGGATTATATGACAATGAATTTTTAAGAGCAGAACTGTACACAATGCTTAAAAAGGTTCAAAAATTGGTACGGATGAAAGTAGAAACAGATATTTGCAAACGTATTCTAAATGAAAAAATAAACGATTTATTGAATCGAATCGATCAAGAAATTGAGCGACTTCAACTAATAAAAAATACAAATTTAGAACAGTTCGAAACTATAGTAAACCAAATTACTCAGTTAACAGAAAAAAAGGAACATTTAAAAAAGAATCACGAAGAATTAAATTTTGCGTGCATTACTAGTTATCCGAGAGAAGAACGAGAACTAATCCATCAATGTATGGAGTCGTTATCAACTGGAAAATTTGGATATGGGAATCTTTTTGGAGAATCTTTGGTAATAAGTACTGCAAGTAAAAAGAACCATGGACTTATTAATAAAAACAAGTTAGAAATAAATAATGATTTAATTGATAAAATAATTATGATTTTATCAGATAAAGAACTATGTCAAGAATTGCACACATATATTGAAAAACAGAGTCAATTAAATGAAATAGAACAAGATCTAATTGCAATTCCTAAAATAATAGAGTATTTAGAAAAACTTGAAAACGATAAAGAATCATTAAATTCAGCTTTGAAATCGTTTTCCAATATGTCCTCTTTAGATATTCAAAATTGCGAATATTCAATTAAAAAAGAAAAAGAGCAATTAAATAATCTTGAAAAAAACCCGATAGTGAGATTATGGTGTACTCGTAAAATCATTCATACAAAAAGAAAGATTACCATTTTAGAAAAGAAATTAGAATGTTTAGAAGAAGAGAAAGAACTATATAATAATGAGAAAAAGATTTGGATTGAAAATGGAATGGATTCTATTTTATCAATGGCACTAGAAGATGACCTAATGTTTGCTTACCTTTCAAACTCCGTGGAAAAAGAAGTAGCAACCATTTTAAGAGAGAAAATGACAGATGATAATTTCTCTTTTGAAAAAGAAATCATTGATTATAAGTTAAAATTATCTGAAAGCGAGCATAGTCTGAAAGAAAAGAAAACGGAATTTAAATACACTATCGATCAGATGAGTTCCTTTGGAAAAGAATTAATTGCTCGTTATTTGAGCGATTGCAAAAGTTTAATGAACATATTAAACAGTAGCAACCATACCCATAGGAATCCGATGATATCAATCTATATATTAAATATTATTTGGATCATTGCACACACCGATCAAGAAACATTGTACAGTTTATTATATAATACTGAAGATTTAAAACAACTTGAAAGATCTTATGAGACAAAAATAAATACTCGCTTTCAACAAGTTGAAAAGGACTTATTTAGTACTCAAGATGGAAAACCTATGAAAGCAAAGAACAAATAGAAAAAGTGCTAGCCTTTTTCTATTTTTTTCGATATAATAAGACACGGTGATATGTTATGCAAAGATATTTTGCGAAACAAAGAAAAGACGATATTTTTATACTAGAAAAAGAAGATTATCATCATATTAAGACGGTGATGCGTTTTAAAGATGGAGAAAAGGTTCAAGTAGTATTGGAAAATACACCTTATTTATGCTGTATAGAAGATGTCCAAAAAGAAGTCAAAATTCGACTTTTATCACAAATCGAAAAAACAGAAGAAATTGGTCCAGAAATCGTATTATTACTGCCACTCTTAAAAGAACAGAAAATGGATTTTGTTTTACAAAAGGCCACTGAACTTGGGGTACATAAAATTGTACCAGTAATGACAGAGCGCAGTATTATTAAGCTAAAAGAAGAGAAAGTCGATAAAAAGATAGAACGATGGACTAAGATTTGTAAAGAAGCAAGCGAGCAATCTTATCGAACTGATATTCCTGAAATTACAGAAATTATGACCTATAAATCAATGCCAAATTGGGAAGGACTTAAAATTGTTTGTAGTACAACTGAAAAGGCAAAAACAATTAAGTCATCTTTACAAAAAGTGACTAATTGTGCTAGAATAGTAATAGCAGTTGGTCCAGAAGGCGGACTATCGGAAAAAGAAGAATCTTATTTAACCGGTATTGGATTTGAAGCTGTAACTTTAGGAAATCGTATCATGAGGGTTGAAACAGTTCCTATTTTTATTTTAAGCATATTAAATTATGAAAGGATGAGGTGATGTTATGATAGTGCTTTCGATTGGTAGTGCTATGCCAATTGTCGTAGGCATTTTCATTATCGCAACATTAGCATTCTTGGGATTCCGTTTCTATATTGAGCGAAAAAAAGATCGGGCAGAAATTGATGATATCGTAGCGAGCTTGATAGAAGCAAAACCAAGAAGAGAAGTGGAAGAAGGACCAGCATTGGAAAAGAAGTCAAATATAGAAGAAGTATTAGCGAAAATGCAAGATGATTTAAATACTAAACCAGAGGATGTTGTCGCAACATTTGAACAGGAACAAGAGGATAAATCAATCATCAGTTATCAGGAATTAGTACGGACATTAAATTCGAAAACAGAACCACAAAAAATGGTTTCCGAATTTATTGCAGAAGAGCCACCTGTTTCTGAAAGAGAGAGATATGCCTCTAAAAAATTTCGTAATACAGACTTTATTTCACCAGTGTATGGAAAATTAGAAGACCATTTAGAATATCCAACCGTTCCATCTTTTGAAAAAAAGGAGCAGGTCCGTTTTGATTTTACAAAGGATAATCACGAACTAGAAGATACTTTAGAAGAACTAAAAGAAAAAGAGAAAAGTATTCATGATTATTTATCGGACTTTAGAAGCAATATAGAAATTGATAATCTAGCGAAAACAATCGCACCAGTTAGTAATGAATTAAAAGAAAGTGACGAATTTTTAGAAGCCTTAAAAGAATTTCGAAAAAATTTAGACTAGACCTTTTGGTCTAGTTTTTGAAAGGAAGTGAAAAAATGACATTTCATATTTATACATTAGGATGTAAAGTAAATTCCTATGAATCTGATGTAATGAGTGATGATTTAAAAAATCATGGATATATCGAGGTACCACTTACTGAGCCTGCTGATATTTCAATTATCAATACTTGTAGTGTAACAAATACTGCAGATCAAAAATCAAGAAAACTAATTCACCATGTGAGAAAGCAAAATCCTGGTGGGATTGTAGTGGCAGTAGGGTGTTCCATTCAAAATAGCGGGTCGAGTGTCGACGATGGGGTAGCAGATATTTTAATTGGAAATGTTGGAAAATCAAAAATTACAGAGTTTATCAGTGAATATGTAAAAACAAATGAGAAACAAGCAAGTATTTCTGCTATTGATCACGTTAAATTTGAGACTATGAAATTAAATAATTTTTCAAAAACCAGAGCATTCGTAAAAATCCAAGATGGTTGTAACAACTTTTGCTCTTATTGTATTATTCCATATACGAGGGGAAATGTACGTAGTAAACTTGCTAAAGACGTACTAGAGGAAGTATATACCCTTGTGAAGAATGGTCATAAAGAAATTGTCTTAACGGGAATTCATACAGGTGGATATGGACTGGATTTAGATGACTATGGTTTTGCCGATTTATTATATGAACTTGTTCAAATTAAGGGGCTAGAACGTATTCGTATTTCATCAATTGAAATTACTGAGTTAAATACTCATGTACTAAAATTAATAAAAGAATATTCAATATTGGTAGATCATCTCCATATCCCATTACAAAGCGGATCTAATACAGTTTTAAAACGAATGAATCGGAAATATAATACTTCTGAATTTATAGCCAAAGTAAATGAAATTCGTTCGATACGTCCTAACATCTCACTTACAACCGATGTAATTGTTGGATTTCCAGGTGAAACAGAAGAAGAATTTTTAGAGACAATTGATACAATTAAGAGAGTTGGTTTTTCAAAACTCCACGTGTTCCCATACTCCAGAAGAACGGGAACAGCTGCGGATACAATGGAAAATCAAATACCAGAACCAATCAAAAAAGAAAGAGTTCATAGTTTAATCGCTCTTTCAAAAGAATTAGAACAAGCATATTTTGAAAAGTTCATCGGGAGTGAAATGGTTGTTCTTTCAGAAACTGAAAAAGATGGTTACTTAACTGGACATACCGGAAACTATTTAACTGTGAAATGGCCAGGAAGTAAAGAAGAATTAAATCAAGATGCAGTAGTTAAACTAGCATCGCTAGAGTATCCTTATTTGATAGGTAAAAAAGTAGAAACAAGGGAAACTATGCCAAGTCATTGATGTAAACTTAACATGAAGTTAAGTTTTTTATTTGACGAAAATATGGTTGCATGTTATAATGCACTTGGAGATGAATTTTATGGAAAAGTATAGTAGAATGTCAAAAGTTAGAGATGATCGCCAGGCTAATAGAAATTTTGCAAAATTTATAATGTTTACAGGAGCATTAGCTGTGGTGTGCGCGGGAGCAGTAAAACTTGGAAATAGTGATTCAAAGATAGCTTATAATGTAAAAACATTTAGTGTGAAACTAACAAATCAAGGAAATAAGGAAGCTGAAAATAGTATAAAATATTTAAAAGGAGAAATCGAGCTTGATGGTTATGAAGCCGATGCTGGCAATTCGATACTTTATGGTGTCCCAATTGATCAGCGAGAATCTGTATTTCATGATTACTGTGAAGATATAAATGCCACAAATGAAGAGGAATTAAAAGCAGCATATCCAGAAATTTTTGGGAACGAACCGAAGACTCGTTAATAGCGAGTTTTTATTTTTAATTGACTCGCGAACAATTGTTTGATATACTGGTATGGAAAAGAAGTGATACTATGGAGACATACATCAAAGGAAATTATCGAAGAAGTATTTTTGAATCAGATAAAGGATTTGTAATTGGCATCCTAAAGATAAAAGAAACCAATAACGATGAAGTAAAAGATTTTATCGGTCGAACCATAACATTTACAGGATACTTTGCAGAACTAAAAGAAGAAGATACTTATTTGTTTTATGGTGAAGTAGTCGAACATCCAAAATATGGGATACAGTTCTCAGTAGAACGTTATGAACGAATGAAACCAGAAGACAAGGATGGAGTAATTCTTTTTTTAAGTAGTGATCTTTTTCCGGGAATTGGCGAAAAACAAGCAACTTTAATTGTTGATACGCTTGGAGAACAAGTTTTAGATCGTATTTTAGAAGAACCAGATTGTTTGAATTTAGTTCCTAAATTGACACAAAAAAAAGCAAATCAAATTGTAAAAACTTTAGAAAAGTATGAAGAGAGTCATACGACCATCGTTTATTTAACGGATCTTGGCTTTTCGATGCAAGATGCCCTTTCTGTTTATCAAAAATATAAAGAATTTACAATTCAAACGATAGAATGTAATCCTTATCAATTAATAGATGATATTGATGAAATTAATTTTTCGAAAGTAGATCACTTAAGAGAAGCTTTTCAAATTGATTTTGATGATGAACGAAGAATAAAAGCTTATTTATTTGATGTTTGTAAACAATTGGTTTTTCAAACCGGTAATACTTACTTTACTTATCAAGATTTAAAAAAACATATCTCTAATGTCGGTGTAACGGATGAACAACTAATTTTGTATTTAGACGAATTACGATATATGAATAAAATTGTCAAAGAAGAGGAAGACTATTATTTAAGAGAACTATATGATGCGGAAAATAATATTGTATCAACAGTTCAATATTTAGCAAATATGCCAAAAGAAGTTTATAAAAAACTAGATCAAGAAATTGAAAAATTAGAGGAACTTAACGAAATTAAATATAATGAAAAACAAAAACTTGCTATAAAAAAAGCATTAGAAAATCATATTTTAATTATTACTGGAGGTCCAGGTACTGGTAAGACTACGATTTTAAAAGCAATTGTCGAACTCTACCAGAAACTTCATAACTATGATTTTGATACATTAATTGAAAAGATTGCCCTATTAGCACCAACGGGTAGGGCTAGTAAACGAATTAGTGAATCTACTTTATGTCCTGCAAGTACCATTCATCGTTTTTTAAAATGGAATAAAGAGAATAATGAGTTTGCTGTAAATGAATTTGAAAAGTCTAATAAAGAACTAATTATAGTAGATGAAGTAAGTATGATTGATTTGTCTTTAATGGATCATTTATTAAAAGGATTAACAAAAAATGTTCAGCTAATTTTAATTGGAGATTCACATCAATTACCAAGTGTTGGACCAGGTCAAGTTTTAAAAGATTTTATTGACAGTGAAATAATTGAAACAGTTCCGTTAGATTTGTTATATAGACAAAGTGAAGATTCCTATATTGCTACGCTTGCTCAAGAAGTAAAGGAAAATTCTTTATCAGATACTTATTTAACTACTACAAATGATTATACTTTCTTAAAATGTCATAGTAATTTCATTAATGAAAATTTATGTAATATCTGCCAGCAAATCAATGAAAAGGGTTATGACTATAAAAGAATTCAAATCATGGCTCCAATGTATGCTGGGCAAAATGGTATTGACGAATTAAATAAGCAATTGCAATTCGTCTTTAATCCTCCTGCACCAGATAAGAAAGAGTTAAAAGTAGGAGATGTTATTTATCGTGAACAGGATAAAGTACTAGAATTAGTTAACATGCCAGAAGAAAATATTTTTAATGGAGACATTGGGATTATCACTAGAATTGTGAAAGCTGATATCAGTAAATCAAAGAAGAATGAACTTTATATTGATTTTGATGGAAATGAAGTGAAATTTATTCCCAAAGATCTTCCTAAAATAAAACATGGATATATTGTCAGTATTCATAAAGCACAAGGAAGTGAATTTGATATAGTTGCAATGCCAATAACTCATTCTTATAATAGGATGCTCTATCGTAAGCTTTTCTATACTGGAATTACCAGAGCAAAAAAGAAATTAATTTTAATTGGTGAACCAGAAGCTTTTTTAACAGCTGTGCATAATGATTTTGATTATATTCGAAAAACAAAATTATCTAAAAAATTAAAAAATAACGTATAAAAATATTCTTTTAGGGAAAATTAAGAATGTATGTAGCAGATACATACTCATATTTTTTAGCAAGAGGGTGATTTTGATGAAAATTGGTAAAAATGTAGCATTAATTGCTATGGGTGCTGGAGCCGTTTTGGCGTATCAAAAATATAACAAACCAGTGATGAAAAAGGTAGAAAAAGTAGTGGATTCTACTGTAAAAAAAGCAAATAATAAGCTAGAAGATATGATGTAAAGAAAAACGATTATGTTTTTCACAAAAAAGTTCTATGATTCCATAGAACTTTTTATGATTTCGTAATTATTTTGTAAACGTTCGTTCTCAGGTGCTCTTTCGACTGCTTGTTTTGACCATTCTAATGCTTCTTCCTGATTGCCTTGATAGAATGTGCTAAGTGATAATAAATCATATATTGTTTCATTCCAACAAAATGGTTCATTGATGTAAGTCTTTGGATGCGTTTTTATTTCTAAAGCCATCTTACAATATAATGTAACATTTGCCCAATCTTCCAGTCGATAATAAAGTTGAGCTAACTCAACATATGGTTCTCTTAAATATGGTGTTTCATTAATTGCTTTTTGATACCACATTTTTGCTTCTTCAAGACGGTTTAAATGAATATAAGACCTTGCGATAAAACGCATTGATGCTGATCGCTCATCCCTCCATGTTGCTCTTTTTAAGTTCAGGTGTCGAATTAATGTGTCAATACATTCATTCCATTTTCCATAGTACATATATTCTCGTCCGAGATAATGCATATTTCTATCATCTTCAGGATCCTCTTCTACTGATAATTCTAGAAGGGGAAGATAATTTCCTCTAGATTTTGTCTTATCAGGGTAATGATTGATGTCAAATCCTTCGGCTAAATCAATTTTCTCAGTTTTATCACCAATATATTCCAATATCTCATGAACCGGATGCGTCCATTTATATCCTGTTCTACTATGTGCTTTTTCAATTAAAAAATTAACAGCTGGGTTCCCATATTCATCAAAACTCCAGTTGTAATTATATTTTAATCTAGTTGTATCATCTTTCCAATACTCTTCAATTTGTTTTCGCCATCCTTTAGTAGCTATTTCATCTAAATCGACAGATAAACAAATATCGACATCTTTTGGAATCTTATCTAATACCATATTTCTAGCCTTATCGAATCTCCATGGGTTCACTTCTATGTTATAAACTTTTACTCCTAGTTTTTTAAGTTTTTTTACAGTATCATCCGTTGAACCAGTATCACCAACGATAATTAGATCAGCTTCTTTCATACTCTCTACCCAACGATCTACAAATTGGCTTTCGTTTTTAGCAATTGCATACACACAAACTTTCTTTTTCACTTCTTACCTCCAATTTCTATACTATTATATGAATTAAATATTTTTATGATAATAAAAAAGTAAACCTTATAGGTTTACTTCAGACTGTTGACAAATAAAATTTGTTAATGGTCTTTTTATTTTAGATAAAATGTAGTATGATGTATATGTAAGGAAGCTTATATTATCCAAAATTAAAGCTTATATTCCTTACTTTTTTTGTGAAAAAATGGTATAATTAATATGGATAATATAAGAAAGTAAGTGATATATATGGCAATGACTAAAAGAGAAAATAGACAATATGCAAGTGAAATAGTAAATTTAGAAGATATGATTCCAAGTGATCATTTTTTAAGAGTCATAGAACAACATTTTGATTGGAACTTTATATATGAAGAGGTAGAAAAACTATATTCTAGGGTTGGCAGAAGAAGTATCGACCCTGTAGTTTTGATAAAAATTCATATATTAAAGTTCCTTTTTCATGAAGATAGTTTGAGAAAAACATATGAAAATTTAAAATATAATAATTTATATAGATGGTTTATTGGGTATAATTTATGTGAAGAGGTACCAAATCATTCTACATATTCACAGAATTATAAAAAAAAGTTTTGTAAGCTAGAACATGATTTACTTCAAACAGTATTTGATAAAGTAATAGATTTATTAATAAATTGGAATTGTTTAGATATGACTGCTGTTTATATTGATTCAACCCATACAAAAGCTTATGCCAATAAAAAGAAAAATCATAAAGAATTAGTTAGTGTTGAAGCTAAAAAGTATCAAAAGGAATTAGATTTAGAAATAGCCTTAAAGGGGTTACAAGAAGAAGATTTAACAGATGAAGAATATTTAGAAGAAGTAGAAAAAATTGTAAGATGTAATGAAGAAGTAAATACTGAAGAAGTAATTGGCGAAAAAGCAATTATCGTAAGTGATGTAGATAAAGATGCAGGAATGTTATATAAAAGTGATAAAGAAAAGATGTTTGGATATAATACCAGTGTTATTTGTGAAAATAATAATTATGTATTAACAGTAGATACAAACGGAAGCAATGTCCATGACTCAGTATCTTTTTATCAATCATTTGAAAATTTAACTAATCACTTTGATATATCTAATATAAATTATTTTGTAGGAGATGCAGCTTACATCACACCTCATATTTGTAAAACTTTAATAGATTTAGAAATGATACCAGCTTTTCCTTATACAAGGAAAGGATATAGAAAAGATTACATAAAAAAATACGAATTCACTTATGATGAATATAATAATATTTACATATGTCCAAATGAGAAAGATTTAATACCTACAGGTCGAATCGATAAAAATGGTTATATTATTTATAAAGCATATGAACATGATTGTTCAAAATGTCAATATAAAAACAAATGTACAAAGAGCAAATATAAACAAATCTTAAGACATGTATGGGAAGGATATAAAGAAATGGTAATTGATTATAGACATCATGATGAAGTAAAAGAAGTATATAAGCAAAGACCATGCCATATAGAAAGAGTCTTTGCAGATGGAAAAATGAAGTACGGATTAAGAAGTACATACTTTAGAACAAAACAAAGAGTCCATCGAGAGTTGACTCTGCTTTATGCGTGCATGAATCTGAAAAAATTTGCCTTACATCATTATGCCTAGTGTAGGTAGCCTAATAGAAGTTACCTTTATTTTATCTGACTTTTCATAAAAAAAGACAAATAAGTCATTTTGAACCTATTTGTCAACAGTCTGAAGTAAACCTTATAGGTTTACTTTTCGTTAATACTTATGCGATGTTAACTCCGGCACTTGCATAACCTGTAAGTGTATTTAGTAAACTAACACCAGTAGAAGTAATTGTAAATACCATTAATAATCTAGTTCCTGCAGTAACTGGGATTGCTAAACCAGTAGTAGTACCAGAAGCAATATCACCAATACTAATAATTCCACTTAGAGTTGGTGCTAAGTTAACTATAGCTCCAGCAATTGGTGTGAAAGTGTTATCAGGCGTTGTTGATTGGTATAGTTGTGCTGTTACAGTAATATCTGTTCCAAGTAGAGTTAATCCTAAGACAACACTAAAGTAAGCACTAATATCAGTTATAACACCATCTCGTGGTACAGAGAATGACATGTTTGCTAGTAAACCTGCAGCACCAGTTAAATCGATTGTTGCTCCGAGAACATTTGGTAAGACAGTACTGTTTCCAAATGCAACAACTGCAGGAAGTCCAGCTAGGCCAAGTGCAATTGATGTAGGCGCAACTGGTAAACCAGAAGCAAATGGAATAATAGCTCCGTCACTCGCAGGTCCAGTTGGTCCCGTTGGGCCTGTTGGTCCAGTAGCACCGATAAGTCCATCAGGTCCAGTAGGTCCAGTAGGTCCAGTAGCACCGATTAGTCCGTCAGGTCCGGTAGGTCCTGTTGGTCCAGTAGCACCGATTAGTCCGTCAGGTCCGGTAGGTCCAGTAGGTCCAGTAGCACCGATTAGTCCGTCAGGTCCGGTAGGTCCAGTAGGTCCAGTAGCACCGATAAGTCCGTCAGGTCCAGTTGGTCCGGTAGATCCAGTAGGTCCAGGAACAGTACTAGCAGCACCCGTTGGTCCAGTCGGTCCTGTTGGTCCGGTAGATCCAGTAGGTCCAGGAACAGTACTAGCAGCACCCGTTGGTCCAGTAGGTCCCGTTGGACCGGTAGGTCCAGTAGCTCCCACAGTACCAGCAGTACCCGCAGGTCCAGTCGGTCCTATAGGTCCTTGAATACCCTGAATACCTTGAACACCTTGAGGTCCAGTTGATCCTATAGGTCCTTGAACACCTTGAATACCTTGAACACCCTGAGGCCCTTGAGGTCCAGTCGGTCCGGTCGGTCCGGTAGGTCCAGGTACAGTACTAGCAGCACCGGTAGGTCCAGTCGGTCCAGTTGGGCCTTGAACACCTTGAGGTCCTTGAGGTCCGGTAGCACCTATAGGTCCTTGAATACCTTGAGGCCCTTGAACACCTTGAGGTCCTTGAACACCTTGTGGTCCTTGAGGTCCAGTAGGTCCGGTAGGTCCACCAGCAGGTCCAGAAGGCCCGGTAGGTCCAGTAGGTCCCAAGCAACCGCAGCATCCCTGATTTGCAAATCCTTGTGCATTTTTAATTGTTTTTAGTGCACTTTGATAAATACTTGAATTGTTTCCGTTGCATAAATTGTTTTCATTACATGAATTCATTTAATCCCTCCTTCAGTTATATCATATGAGGAAGTGAATTTGTTGGATAGATAATTTGCTCTATATTCATAAAAAAAGCACCTATTCTAAGTGCTCTATGTCTAATTCTTCTATAAAATCTTGTAAATCATCAAGTAAAATTGTCGGCTCAACCTCTTCATCAATTGTAGTATTTAAAATTGTTAGAGATGATTCTTCAGGTTCTTCATAATCAAAGTAGAAGGCAAGGTAAGCAAATATACTTAGAACTTGCAAGTTGATAGTAACCATCAAAAAACCATGAAATGCTGATGATGCACTATTATGATAACTAACAATAAATGCTAATATAACAGTTGTAAATAAAAAGCATGTTTTAATTTTTCCAATCAATAAAGATTTTGTAATATTTTTTTTATAATGATAAAATAAATTTGAAAGACCAATAATAATTTCTAATATAAATGGAATTAATAATACAGGGTAATTTCTACATAACGCAGCAATTAATCCAATCACAAATACTTTATCGGCAACGGCATCTAATTTCGCACCTTTTAAAGAAACAACGTTCCATTTTCTAGCTAGATAACCATCGAATAGATCAGTTAGTGCGGCAATTATTACTAATAAAATCACTAAATTCATATATTTAAAAAATCCTAATGCAATAATAATAGGTGTAAATATGATTCGCGACGCAGTAAGAATATTTGGAATTACTTCTTTATATGATTTTTTTTCTTTCATAGGGATCCTCCTTGAATAATAATATTGTAGCATGTCTAGGACAATTACGCAAATATTCTAACATAGAATATGATAGATTTTTATTAAAAATGTATGCATTTATAAACACCTGCATATATTATATTGTATTAGAAATAATACATTGGAAAATCGTAGTGCTACGGTTTTCCTTTTTTTTGTCAACAGGCTGTAAAAACCTATACAAAAATGTCGAAATTTGCTATAATATCGTTAGAGTAACGTAGAAGTTAGGTGATAATATGAAAAAAATAAAACAGATTGTTAAATTATGCGGATTTTTGTATTTTTTTTGCTTAATTTTTTTCTCTGCTTTTGATCTAGTGAGAGCAGGACAGTCATATATTATGAAAGGAACCTCTACATTTAGAACGCAACCGAATGAAGGAGGGACATGGACTTATGTTCCAGCAGGCTATTTAACTGCCGGAGATCGTGTTACAATTGTTGATTCTGTAGTACCAGTAGTCTCTACGAATGCGAAATGTCAGACTTCCTATTACTATGTTGAATATATGGCTTATCGAGGATATGTATGTGGAGATGCAATTAGCTTTGAAGCATCAACCAAATATAATGATCTATGGAAAGAATTGAAATTTCCAGAAAGTTACTGGCCATCATTAAATGCTTTAAAAGAAGCTCATTCAAACTGGGATTTTGAACCTTATTTTGTAAAAGAAGGCGATCAATATTTAGATTTTTACAAAGCCGTTCAAAATGAATCAATTGTTGGGAAGAGTTTAATCAATAGTTTTACGCCAGGGTGGCTATCGACAGCAGAGGCTTCTTATGATCATTACACTGATACATTCAAAGATAATTTTGACGGTAAGGGTTGGTATGCAGCAAATGCAGAAACTGTTGCCTATTATCTCGATCCTAGAAACTTCTTGAACGACCCATTAGTATTTATGTTTGTAACTCTTGGAAACAGTAGTTCATACACGTTAGATGGCGTTCAAAGTATTCTTAATGGAAGCTGTTTGAGTGGAAACTATAATGAAAACGGTGTTACTAGAACATATGCACAAGATTTTTATGAAGCAGCACAAGCTTCTGGAGTGAGTCCTTACTTACTAGCTGCTCGTTCAAGGCAAGAAGTAAATGGAAGTTCTAGTTGTAGTGGAAGTGTTACAGGAACTGTCTCTGGATATGAAGGTTATTATAATTTCTTTAATATTGGGGCCTATTCTTCTGATGGAAGAGGTGCTATTGAGAATGGATTAATTTATGCGAAAAACAAAGGTTGGGATACTCGCTACAAATCAATTATAGGCGGAGCTAATTTTATTGGTAGTGGATATATTAATGTTGGGCAAAATACATTATATTTACAAAAATGGGATATGGTAGGAGATCTTTATAGCCATCAATATATGACCAATGTGCAAGCTCCAAAATCAGAAGCAGAGTCTTTAGCAAAAACGTATGAGGGAATTAGTGCGAATTTAACATTCTCAGTTCCTATATATGCGAACATGCCTGAAGTAACGACATTACCAAATACTGGTAATCCAAATAATTATTTAAGTTCACTAACGGTAAATGGAAAACTAATTGATCAATTCAATATGGATCAAAACGAATATACAATGAAAGTATCAGCTTCTACTGGCGATGTGGTAATCGGTGGAAGTGCAGTAAATAGTAAAGCCACAGTGAGTGGATTTGGAAAGATTAATTTAACATCGGTAAAACAAACAGTGACTGTCGAGGTAAAAGCACAAAATGGTTCAATTAGAAATTACAAAATTAATTTTGAAAAACTAAATGATGTTCCAATTAGTGTTGATGATGTTGTAAATAGTTTAGGATATCGTATCAACGATTCTTATATGAGTGGGATCGGGCTTGGAACTTCCACTGATAATATTGCAGAAAAAGTAAGAAACATCAACGGATTTGTCAGTGTTAAATTTCAAGATGTCAATAATAATGAAATAACAAATAAAACAATCGCAACAGGGCAAAAATTAGTTCTTACAAGCAATGGTGAAACAAAGACTTATCAATTTATTATTGCTGGAGATGCAACAGGTGATGGAACGATTGGCTTAGCTGATTTATTACGTGTTCAAAAAATTCTCTTAGGAACAACTTATGCAGAAGTTTATATGAAAGCTGCAGATGCGAATCGTAATGGAACGGTTGATCCAGCTGATTTAATTCGTATTCAAAAAACAATTTTAGGAGTAGATCAAATACAACAGTAATGGAGGTTAATTATGAATAAAAAGTGGTTTAAGCAAATTTTTGTGTTTCTTTTCTTGATAGGGTTATTTTTTGCAGGAATGCAACCTCTTAAAGCAGCGAGTGGAAGTGTCAGTGTCAAATTATCAAGTAGTAGTGCAGTTGTCGGCTCTACAGTAACAGCAACTGTTACGGTTTCATCGACAGATGCTCTTGGTTCTTGGCAAGCAACTTTAGTATATGATAGTTCAAAGCTACAATTCTTAAGTAGTACTGCTGAAGGTCAAACAATGATTGGTGCAGGAGATGGAAGCAAAAAAAACGTAAGCTATACATTTAAGTTTAAAGCACTTGCAAAAGGAACGGGCTCAGTTTCTATTAGCTCTGCTAGTATATATGATTGGAATACAGAATCACCAATTGGGGTATCAAAAGGATCGGCTAGTATTAATATACTAACACAAGCGGATATTGAAGCAAGCTATAGCAAAAATAATTATCTTTCTTCTCTAACAGTTGACGGACATGAATTAACGCCAGCATTTAATCGAGATACGCTTGAATACAGTTTAGAACTTGAACCAGAGACTCCAAACATTACGATTGGAGCTAGTGTGGAAGATTCAACAGCCAGTGTAACTGGAACAGGGGAGATAGGACTTAGTGAAGGTGCTAATCGTATTGAAATTAAAGTAACAGCTCAAAATGGAAATGTTCGAACTTATGTAATTAATGCAACGGTAAAAGAGTATAATCCAATTGAAGTTACTGTAGATGACCAGAAACTGACAGTGGTCCGAAAAAAGAGTGATTTACAAGCTCCAAACAACTATACTGAGACAACAATTAAAATTAACAATGAAGATGTTCCTGCCTTTACCAATTCTATTACTGGACTTACCTTAGTTGGCTTAAAGGATGAGACTGGAGCAGTTTCTCTTTATCGTTATGATGGAAGTAGTACCTATCTAAAATATACCGAAATAACTTTTAATCGAGTAATTTTGTTAGGAGAAGAACCAAATGCTATTCCGATTGGTTTTATCAAAAAAACGATGAAAATTGGAGAAAATGAGGTTACAGTCTACTTTAATGATAAGACGGAAAAAACATTACTTTATGGAATGAATGTAGAAACTGGAAAAAGTAATTTTTATAACTATGATGAAGAAGAGAATACACTTCAAATTTACCGAGAAGAAAAAAAACAAGATGATCCATCATTAAAGATCATCATTGTACTTGCAACAACAACTATTCTATTTTTAGGGTCAACTATCGTCTTAACAACAAAATTGTTAAAACATAAAAAACCGAAAGTGAAACCATCACGAGAAAAAGAAGATATAGAAAAAGAATCCGAATAGGATTCTTTTATTATACATTAATAATTTGATAAGCCATAAAAGCAATAAAAGCAACACAAGCAAGAAAACTAAAAAATTTACGTGCACCTTTATGTTGTACTGTTAGTGCAAGAGCGAAAGAAATCGTTGTTCCAACTAGAATTCCTGCAGAAATTAATTCGTCTTGATTCTTAAGATAACAGAATAAAACATAATCAGCACTTAATAGAATTAATCCAACCACTCCAAGTCCAAGAAATACTTCTCCTAAGAAACTACCTTTTTCTTGCTTTTCTAGACGTTCTAATTCTGGTTGTCTTTTTAAAGTCTCGAGCTCTTTCATTAATTCTTTTGTTTCTTCAAGTTCTCGTCTTTCACTTCGAGTTGTAATTTCCTCTTTTGGTTCAAATTTTAGTTCATCAATCCGTTTTTGAAATTCACGATTTTCTTTTTTTTCTAGTTTACGTTCATTTTTTATTTTTCTTTTTTCTTCATATCTGCGAAATTTTTCTAATTTTTTTCTATCTTTCGCTTCTTTTTTTGACAATTCTTCTGAAAAAAGATCCTGTAATTCTGTATTCATTACTACCACCTAAAAACATTATACTAGAAAAGTTTAATTTTTTCTAGTATTTTATTTTTAGAAAAAAGTGTTTACATTTTTTGAAATTTGAAATAGAATATCATTGAATAGGTTAATCGTCTATTTAAAAGAAAAATAATTTTACATAAAATGAACTTGTAGAACTAGAACAGTCGAGTTACCTATGAAAATTCTATTTTTTGTGCACTCCGCATAGATTATGATATAATATAGTAGGAAGGAAGTGATTCATTTGCGAGTTGTAATAAGTGCCGGTGGATCTGGAGGTCATATTTATCCTGCTTTAGCAATTTTGAATAAAATTAAAGAAGAGGAACCCACAAGTGAATTTCTTTATATTGGAACCCATAATCGAATGGAAAAAGAAATTATCCCTAGTCATGGAATTCCATTTGAAACAATTGAAATCTATGGTATTCAAAGAAAACAATTTTGGAAGAATGGAAAAACCTTAATGACTTTTTTTAAAGCAATTAAACGTTCTAAAAAATTAATTCGTGATTTTAATCCAGATATTGTAATTGGAGCTGGTGGATATGTTACTGGACCAGTCCTTTATGCTGCTCATAAACTTGGATATAAAACAGTGATCCATGAACAAAATAGTATTCCAGGAAAAGCAAATTTATTTTTAAGCAAGTTTGTAGATCGAATCCTTGTGTCGTTTCAAACTTCAATGAAGGAATTTCCAGACTATAAGACAATATATACGGGGAATCCTTGTAGTGAATCCGCAATAAAAGCACCAACTGCATCAAAAATGCCTTATGGTTTAAGAGAAGATAAACAATTAGTGCTATTTGTTATGGGATCACTTGGATCAAGTAAGATGAATGATTTTTTAATGAAAACAATGAGTGCTGTTCAAGGGAAACCATATGAGGTTTTATTTGTAACAGGAAAGGATTATTACGAAACTGTCAAAGAACAGAAATTTCCAAGTAATGTAAAAGTAGTTCCTTATATCGATAAAATGACACAATTAATGAAGAAAACAGATTTGATGGTAACTAGAGCTGGAGCTTCCACCTTAAGTGAAATTATAGCACTGCAAATTCCATCTATTTTAATTCCTAGTCCATATGTACCTAATAATCATCAATTTAAAAATGCGATGGATTTAGTACGTAAAAATGCCGCACTATTAATGGAAGAAAAAGATTTAAAAGGGGATGTTTTAATCCGTGAAGTTGATCGTGTTTTGGCAAATAAAGAGTTACAAGAACAAATGAAAGCTTCACTTAAATCTATGAGTGTACCAAATAGTACCGGTAAGATCTATGAGGAGATTAAAAAATTAGTAGGGGAGTAAATATGTTAGATAAAATAAAAGATATTAGTGATCTTAAAGTTGAGACAGATGTCAACTTAGAACGCTATACTACTTATAAGATTGCTGCTATGGGCAAATATCTTTGTACAGTGAAGACGGAAGATGCTCTTATAGAGTTACTTCAATTATTAAAAGAAGAGAATGTTCCCTATCGAATCCTCGGTGGAGGATCTAACATCATATTTAAAAATGATATTTATGAGGGAGTACTTATCAAATTGGATTTTGATGAGTTGAACATCGACAATGCTCACATTACAGTAGGTGCAGGTTATTCTACACAGAGGCTTGCACTTAAACTTTGTCGTTTAGGATATACTGGTATAGAATTCGCAACAGGTATCTATGGAACCATCGGTGGAGCCATTTATAATAATGCCGGAGCTTATAAAAGTGATATGGGGTATATCGTAAAGAGAATTCGCGTTTTAACTCCATCCTATGAAATAAAAACAATGGAAAATAAAGAATTAGAATTTCACTATCGTACATCCTTTTTAAAAACAAATCCTAGTTATATCTGTTTATCTGCAGAAATGGAACTGGGAACAGGCAATAGTGCTGAAATTATGGAATTAGTAGAGGACCGTAAAAAAAGAAGAATGCTCGCTCAACCTCTCGAATATCCTAGTGCCGGAAGTGTATTCCGTAATCCAGAGGGAAACTTTGCTGGAAAACTAATTGAAGATGCTGGATTTAAAGGATATCACTATGGGAAAGCCCAAGTTAGTGAGAAGCATGCGAATTTTATCATTACTGAAAAAGGTGTTCATGGTAGTGATATCGTAACCTTGATTAATCTAATTAAAGAAAAAGTAAAAGAAAAATTTGATATTGAGCTAATATTAGAACAAGAGATTATAGAATAAAAGAGGGATTGTATGAAGAAGAAAAAGGCGGTGAAAAAGCCAATTACTAGTAGACCTCCTGTACAAAGTACGACTTTGAATAGAAAGTCCCCTAGTAAAAAGCAACCACCAAAACAGATAAAAAAACCACAACCGAAGAAAAAGAAACCAAAGAAAAAAATAAAACTTCGGTACGATCGTATTTTTATATTTTTAATTCTTCTTTGTATCGTTTATTTGATTGGTAATTATCTCTATCAATTACCAATTCGCAATATTTTTATTTCTGGAAATACTTATTTGAGCGATCAAGAGATTATTGATTTAGCTGAAATTCAAAATTATCCTTCCATTTTAGGATTATCGAGTGTGAAAGTTGAAAAAAAGTTAAAAGATAACATTTATATTCAAAAGGTAAAAACCAAAAAGAAAAATCTCAGTCAAATTTACATTGAAGTAACAGAAAACAATCCTCTATTCTATTATAAAAGTACGAATCGGACTTTATTTCAGGATAAAAGAGAAGAGGATGGTATTTTTGCTTCCACTGTTTTAATTAATTATGTTCCTGATAAGACTTATCAAAAATTAATTGAAAAAATATCAGAAATCGAACCAATGATTTTAAAACGGATCAGCATTCTTATGTATGATCCAAACAATGTCGATGATGAGAGATTTCTACTTACTATGGCAGATGGTAATTATGTTTACTTAACATTAGATAAGTTTGATAGTATTAATAATTATTTGGATATTATGAAAAATATTATAAAGACCAATGGAAATCAAAAAGGTATTTTATATTTAGACTCAGGAGAATACTTTGAAATAATACAATAAGAACGTAAAAGTTCTTTTTTTGCACAACTCCACCTTAAACTCTATAAATTCTAACTTTTTTTGCTTTTCTCTTTCCTAAACTTATATTTTATAGTATAATGAGTTATAGATTGTAGGAGATGAGATTATGAAGCATGTCTATACGAGTATTGATCTTGGTACAGATTCCATCAAGGTAGTCGTATGCGAGCTTTTTAACAACAAGTTAAATCTACTTGCCGCATCATCTGCCCAGTCCAAAGGAATAAAAAAAGGGTTGATCACAGACGTCTATGAGGCGAGTGCATCTTTAGAAAAAGCGGTAAACGAAGTGGAGCAGATGCTTGGCATTAAAATACAAAAAGTGCTTGCAACTATTCCAAGTTGTTTTGCCGAATTTTCCATGAGTAGTGGAGCTATCCAAATCGATGTAGAAGAAGCAATCACAGGAAAAGAAATTTCAGACTTGCTAAAACTCATCGTAGAAGAAAAACAAAGTGACACACATGAAATTGTAAGTATTTTACCAATCGACTTCACAGTTGATGAACAAGTAGGTATCAAAGATCCAAAAGGATTATTTGGAAATGTTTTAGGTATTCGTGCCATTACTGTTACAACCCCGAAGAAAAATATTTATTCGGTGGTAAGCTTACTTGAAAATGCAGGACTTGAAGTAGTAGATATTACAATAGGAAGTATTGCTGATATCTCGGCACTAAAAGAAAAGGAAATGGAAAGTCAAGTTGGAGCATTGATTAACATCGGTTATGATACAACGACAGTATCCCTTTATAATAAGGGAATTATGGTAAAAAATTCTGTACTCGGAAAAGGAAGCCGCTACGTTGATCACGATATCATGTATAGATATAAAGTCGATGAAAAAGATGCGATTCGTTTAAAAGAACATTTTGCCCTTGCACATAAGAATTATGCAAGTGTTAATGACGTTTGTGAAATAGAAGATAAATTAGGGATGCCTGTCAAAGTAAATCAATTTGAATTGTCAGAAACAGTAATGTCTAGAATTGAAGAAATATTATTATCTGCAAAAAAAGAAATAAATTCTTTGACAAAAAGAACAGTTGATTATATACTAGTTACAGGTGGAATTAGTACCATGGATAATTTTTCAATGGTTGCCGAGGAAATTCTCGAAAAAAAAGCTAAAGTAGGTTATGTACGTTTAGTGGGTATTCGCAATAATAAATACTCAACTGCTTTAGGTAATATTATTTATTTCATTCAAAAAACAAAGTTAAAAGGACAAGATTATACAATGATCCGAAAAACTGATATGGAACAATTATCATCTCCTGGAAAAGGAGCTATAAACGTTTCATCAGATTCTATGTTAGGTAGAGTATTTGGTTACTTTTTCAACGATTAAGGAGGATATATATGTTTGGATTACAAATGGATCAATTAGCAAAAATTAAAGTTATTGGAGCTGGTGGCGGAGGATGTAACGCTGTTAACCGAATGATTGAATCTGGGATTAAAGGTGTCGATTTTATTGTTGCTAATACGGATTTGCAAGTATTAAATAATTCAAAAGCACCAGTTAAAATTCAAATAGGAATCGATTTAACAAATGGACTAGGAGCAGGAGCAGATCCTAAAATTGGAAAAGAAGCTGCACTAGAAAGCCGCAATGAAATTGAGGCTGCCTTAGAAGGTGCTGATATGGTTTTCATCACTTGTGGTATGGGTGGTGGAACTGGTACAGGTGCTGCACCAGTAATTGCTGATATTGCACAAGAAATGGGTGCACTAACAGTTGGTATTGTCACAAAACCATTCTCATTTGAAGGAAAAAAAAGAATGGAACAAGCAATCGCTGGATTAGAGGAACTAAAAAAACATGTCGATACATTGATTGTAATTCCAAATGATCGTTTAAGGGAAATTATTGATAAAACCACACCATTATTAGAATCATTCAAAGAAGTTGATAATGTACTTCGTCGTGGTGTTCAATCAATCTCTGATTTGATTGCTGTATCTGGCTTAATTAATCTAGACTTTGCAGACGTTAAGGCAGTTATGGAAAAAAGAGGAAATGCCCTTATTGGAATTGGTATGGGGATTGGTGAAAATCGTGCGAGCGAGGCTGCTCGTCAAGCGGTTTCAAGCCCACTTCTTGAAACAAGTATTGCAGGAGCTACAGATGCGATTATTAATGTCACTGGAGGTCCAAACTTAACTTTATTTGAAGTTGAAGAAGCAGCTGAAGTAATTCGTACTTCTGCAAATACAGATATCAATACTATTTTCGGAGCTGTTATTAATGAAAATTTAACTGATGAAATCATTGTAACTGTTATTGCAACAGGATTTGAAAGTGCACCATCAGAACCTTTATATCAATCATATAAAAGAGAAGAAGTAAAAGAAGAGGAAACACCAAGACGTTCTAATAATGACGACGATGATAGTGATATTCCTGCCTTCTTAAGAAAAAGAGTATTTTAAAAACTGAACGCTGTTTCAGTTTTTTGATAATTATTTAAATTAAAATAATATAAACAATGTAAAAATGTTATTTTAGTGGCTGTAGTGATTTAACAAATTTCAAAATGAATATTGCAAGGTAGTCTGCTGTCGTATTTGATTATGAGATAAAGAACGCAAATCAAAAAGTATTAAAATAAATAAAAAAATGTCCAAAAATGAAGGCTAATTTCAAATGCTCTTCTTTTTTTTCGACAGGAAACTAAGACATAGGAAAGTATAATTGGGCATATAGTAAAGTGGGTGATACTATGGCAAAAAAGTTCGTAGCGAAAAAAAGAAAACCGTTTAAATGGCTATTTCGATTATTGATTGTAGCCGGATTAATCTATTTTGTTGCACAACTATGCTTTAGCTATTTACTTGATGTTCGTCTAGCGTCTTCTAATGAAGAGTTTTTAACCGCATTATTAAATGATTCTAATCATCATCTATTATATGAAAAAGGAAGTAAAAATTTGTTTAGCCATTTTTATCAGGCATTAAGTGAGATAAACTTAAAAGCTCCTGTTTCCATGTTAGAAAAAGTATTTGGGTTTAAAGAAAAGTCAGTAACTGTAGCTAATAATGATGCGGATAATCCAAAACCAAATCAAAATACAAATTATTTTGAAGATCCTCATCCAGTATCGGTCGATCAACCAAAAGTATATATTTACAATACTCATCAACTAGAAAATTACAGCGGAAATAACTATGAAGCCTATAATATAACACCAAATGTATTAATGGCATCTTATATTATGAAAGAAAAACTAAATGATTTGGGAATCCCAACGATTGTCGAAGAACAAAATGTAACTGATTTCTTGAATGCACATGGATGGGATTACTCCAAAAGCTATGATGTTACACATTATTTCTTAGAAGATGCGATCGCAAAAAATCCATCACTAGACGTTTTTATCGATATTCATCGTGACGCCATTGGAAAAAGTGCTTCAACAGTTACAATTGATGGCAAAAACTATGCAAAAGTATTGTTTGTTGTCGGTGCAGCATATAAAGGATATGAACCAACTTTGGAATTTGCGAATTTAATTAATTCTAAAATAAAAGAAAAGTATCCAACCTTAACAAGGGGAGTTATCACTAAATCTGGAGTTGGAGTGAACGGCGTATACAATCAAGACTTAAAGGATAAAATGCTCCTAATTGAATGTGGTGGAACAGAAAATACCATCGATGAAGTAATGAATACAGTGACTGCTTTAGCTGGAGTTTTAAAAGAATATATGGGGTGAATAAATGAAAATTGAAGATAAGAAAAAACTAGCCACAAAGATATGTTGGAGGGTGTTTCTTGCTTTATTTATTTCCTTTCTAGCACTTTATGTTTCACAAGCTACTGGCTATTATGAATATGAACAACATCAAAAAGTAGTATTAACAAATGAAAAAATTAAGCAATTTGAAAAAGATGTAGCTGATGGAAAGAATATTGACATTAAAGATTATATGGAATCGAAAACTCCGGATTATAAAACAAAAATATCTTCATTTGGATTGCAGTTATCGAAAGATTTAGGTGGAGTGGTGCAAAGTGGTTTAGAAGCAACGTTTGAATTTCTAAATAGTATCATGTCCGAATAGTTTTAAATTTTACAAACAAAGTTTCAAGAAATATTATGGAGGAGTTTATGAAGTATGCTGATAAAAGAAATTATCTTCCGACTTTAACAACTCAAAATCAGAAAACTATCCAGAGTTTTGATCAGGTTCAATATTTAAAAGAGGATTTGGAAAAGATCATTGAAAAAATTCAAAATCTATTAATAGAATATTCTAATTTAATAGATATAAAGACAGTTAGGAATCACCAACAAATGTGCTATTTTTTCGCTAGAAGAAATAGGGTAAATGTTTCGGACTGTTATCAATATAGTGGTATAGATGAAGTAAAAAACGAATTATTCGGATTGAATATTGTTCCAATGATCCCTAAGAATTATCTTTTATCTCTTTGTATCGAAAAGATAATTCAAGAATCCTTTCAAAGTCAGATTAAAGCAGAATTTATATATGAAATACTCGATGACAAAAAATCAGATATAGTAAAGAGACACTTAATCTTAAAAAGCTTCATATATTATCATTTTGGAAAAGTAAATTGGGAATCCACATCACTACTTTATCAAGAAAATTTTAGTCCTAGAGAAATTGAAAAGGTTAAAAAGTATTTTTTATGAAAGCCGCTAATCCCGGTTTTTCTTTTGTGTTCCTTTATTATTTTATTGCAGTTGATAGATATGGCATGATATAATGAGTTAGGTGAGAACATGAAACAAAAAAACATACGCAACTTTTCGATTATTGCTCATATTGATCATGGAAAAAGTACTTTAGCAGACCGTATTCTTGAAAAAACAGGAGCCATTACGGATCGTGAAAAACAAAATCAACTGTTAGATAATATGGATATTGAAAGAGAACGTGGAATTACAATTAAATTAAATGCTGTTCAATTAAATTATCACTATAAAAATGAAGATTATCTGTTACATTTAATTGATACTCCAGGTCATGTTGACTTCTCTTATGAAGTAAGTAGAAGTTTAGCAGCTTGTGAGGGAGCTATTTTAGTTGTTGATGCGGCTCAAGGAATAGAAGCCCAGACTTTAGCAAATCTCTATCTAGCGCTTGATAATAATCTAACGATTATCCCGGTTATTAATAAAATTGATCTACCGAATGCTAACCCAGAAAAAGTAAAACAAGAACTAATGGATACATTAGGATTTATGGAAGATGAAATTGTTTTAACAAGCGCGAAAAATGGAATTGGAATTGAAGATTTATTAAATACTGTAATCGAAAAAATCCCGGCCCCACAAGGCGAAGAAACAAAACCATTAAAAGCATTGATATTTGATAGTTATTACGATGCATATCGTGGAATTGTTGCTTTAATTCGTGTTATGGATGGTTCTGTAAAAGTTGGAGATAAAGTAAAGATGCTGGCAACAGGTGCGGAATATGAAGTAGTAGAACTTGGTGTTCACGCTCCAACAGAAAAAAAGAAGAGACTATTAGAAACTGGAGAAGTTGGTTTTCTATGTGCTAGTATTAAAAGTATTGAGGATGTACAAGTAGGAGATACGATTACAACAGCCGGCTCTAAAATAGAGCCAATTCACGGATATAAACCGATGAAACCAATGGTGTTCTGTGGCCTTTATCCAATTGAATCAAATAAATTTCCAGATTTAAGAGAAGCATTAGAAAAATTAAAGTTAAATGATGCCTCTTTAGAGTTTACTCCTGAAACATCTCAGGCGTTAGGATTTGGTTTTCGAACTGGATTTTTGGGACTACTGCATATGGAAATTATTGAAGAGCGAATTGAAAGAGAATTTAACATTGAATTAATAGCTACATCTCCTTCCGTAATCTACGATGTTGAATTGACTGATCATTCACATATTACGATTGATAGCCCCTCATTAATGCCAGATCGAGGCAGTATCGCATCAGTTAGTGAACCATATATTCGAACCAATATTTTCGTACCAAGTAATTATATTGGAGCAATTATGGAACTTTGTCAGGATAAGCGAGGAACTTATATTTCGATGGAATATTTAGATCAAACCAGAGTGAATATTCACTATGAAATTCCTTTATCGGAAATAGTATACGATTTTTTTGACAAATTAAAATCTTATACTAAGGGATACGCTTCCTTTGATTATGAGATTATCGGTTATAAGAAAAGTGATTTAGTAAAAATGGATATTTTATTAAATGGCGATCCAGTAGATGCATTAAGTATCATTGTACATCGCGATTTCGCATATAAAAGAGGAAAAGCAATCGTTGAAAATTTAAGAAAATTAATCCCAAGACAACAATTTGAAGTTCCTATTCAAGCTAGTATTGGAGCTAAGGTTATTGCTCGTTCAGACATAAAAGCGTTACGTAAAAATGTTTTAGCGAAATGTTATGGCGGGGATGTCTCTCGAAAACGAAAATTATTAGAGAAACAAAAAGAAGGTAAAAAAAGAATGAAGATAGTAGGTAATGTTGAAATACCACAAGAAGCCTTCTTAGCAGTTCTAAGTATGGATGAAGAAAACTAGAAATACTAGTTTTTTTCTTGACAAAAAGATATTTTTCTTTATAATAATATAGGAAAAAGGGGATGTAAGATTTATCATGACATATGAAGATGTAAAAGCAGAAGAAATAAAAAAAAGAGTTATACTTGTGGCTACATGTGCAAAAGAAACTGGCTTTTCAACACGACAACTTGCTTCGTTTATAAGCGAACATTATTTTCCAATTAGCAATGCTACGGTTCATAGTTATTTGCAACAGAGACTCCCAAAAATAGATCCAGAACTATATCAAGAAGTAAGTAAAATAATTCAAGAAAATCGTGCGAAGACAGTTGATAATGAGATTGTATTTAATAGAATAAAAAAGGTTATAAACCTTTTACTAGAAGGCTATACTGTTCCCATGATAGTAGAAATTTTAAATGAAGATACAGAAAATCAATATGGGACAATAACAGTCTATACAATATATAATGATTTAAATCTAAGATTACGAAAAATTGTTGATGATGATATCTTTCTAGAAAACATTAAAAAGATTCTAGAAAGAAATTCATTTTTAAATTTAAATAATCAAGATGTGACAGTTGCAAATTTCATTCCATTTACACAAATCACTGATGGCACAATGGTTTACAATAGTGAAGGTATAGAAGGAAAAAATAAAAGAACGAAAAGTAAATAGAATTCCAAGATAGGAATTTTTTCTTTATAAATTTCTTGACAAAAATACATTTTCCTATATAATAAGATAGAAAAAAGAGGGATTTTTTATACTAGGAGTAGAAAGAAAACGAAAAGAACAGTTGTTATTAGCGTTTTTAAATGATTCTGAATTATTTGATAGTTTATGTAGTCAATCAGTATCATTACAGCAGAAAAATATAAAAGAGCGTTTACACTATATTCAAGATATATTATAAAGTGGAACATATGGACTTTCGTGTCGTGAAATAAATAAAATAGAATCTGCATTTGGTAGTTATAATACTTTTGGAAGATATAATACAATTCTTGAAAAGCTATGGAAAGTAAATAATAGTTTGGCAATTTTTGAATACAAACAAAATATTGTTTCTTGCTTATTAGAAGGTATTGATATAAAACAAACAGTGAAAGAAAAGCCCTCTACAACTTTGACGCCTTTATTAGAGACAGTTCGAAGTTTAAGACTGGAAGAAAAAGCAAAGAAAATTCAACTAGCAGAATTAAATGGAACAGAGAAAGAAAAAGAAATCTTTGAAAAAAGTTTTGCTCAACTTAAGAATAAATTTGCACTGCCAGCTAAAGATGAATTGTATCAGAACGTAGCAGAATTATTAGAAAAAGGCTTAAGTGTGGAAGAAATTTATAAAGAGCTATTTCATACATTTAATGAGCAGATTAATCATCTGCGTCAAAGAATCAAGCTAGTTAATAAGAAACTGTCTATACCAGATGAAGCCAAAGTTGAGAATAGAACAATGTTAACTGAAAAAGATGAAATATTACTACAAACTTGGGTAGAGGGAATTAGAGATTCTTCTAAAAAAGCACTAGTAAATATTCAGGATAAATTAGCTCAATCTCATGAAAAGTTACAACAAAAAAAGATCAAATATATGCAGACATATCGAGAAGAGTCTCAAAGATTAATACTAGAACAGCATACATTGCAATCAAATTCTAGAACAAAACAACATGAAATGATTCGGTTGGGACAAGTCAATCAACAAGAAAAAAGAACTTATTAGTTTTTAATAGAGCTTTATTTAACAGGTCTTTATTCAAAAGAAGAATTACAAAATTATCTAAACTATTTACAATGGACAAATGGTGAGCCGACAATTCCTAATATAAAAGGTCTGTTGGAAAATGAAAATTACATTTGTGAGATTTTTGGAACAAAAATATGGAATGAAATAATTCAACATGAAAACTATATAAATAATTTAGAAAATCCTAAGGATGAGGAACTTATCTTAAGAGATCCATTTTTAAGAAAGTATTTGCCTAAAAATAAAATATATGGAACAATAGAAGAATATGACTACTTAAAATGGGTAGATCAGATTGTACAAATACAAAGTTGTGCATCTGAAGAGATTTCTAATAGTTTATCAGAAGAAATAAATTCAATTATGAAAAATCTAAATATTAATCTTAAAAAAAATCACTTATCTAAAGCAAATTTTATTTGTAAAATTGCTGATTATAAGATTATGTATAGTGCTGGTCATAACGAAATCGCGAATCGATTTAATGTTCCAATTGGAACTATTCACTATTTCTTAACGGATAAACTACAGGAAATCGATCCTGCAAAATTCTTAATTGTTCAAAGTATAAACGACCAAAAAAAAAGAAGAAAAGGTTTGTCAGAAGATCAACTAGAATTAATTGAAACTGTTAATCAATTAGAAGCTAGGGGATACAATAGTACTATGATTGCCTATCTGATGAACGATAGTGTCGATAATGTAAATATCCGAAGGAAACAAGCTAAGTATTTAAATCAAAAAACACTTAAAAAGTAAAAATAATTTTAGTGATATCAAAATTTGGTTTGAGATAAGCAATCGCATCAAGAAAAAGATTATTTTCATCTTTAGAACATAAAAGTTTCCCTTTTGGGAATCTTTTTTGTATAATAGAAATAGGTGAAGTACATGGAAGCACTCTATATTCATATCCCATTTTGTAAAACAATTTGTTCTTATTGTGATTTTTGTAAGGTCTTTTATCAAGAGAAATGGACAAAACCTTACATCGAAGCATTAAGAAAAGAATTAGACGAATATGGATTAAGTAGACCACTATCAACAATCTATATTGGTGGTGGGACTCCTAACTCTTTATCCAATAAGGAATTGGAAATATTACTTAATTGGATTGATACATTACCTAAGCAAGAGAATATAGAATATACGATTGAATGTAATGTTGAACTAATTACAAAAGAACAGATCAGTTTATTTTTAAAGCATGGTATTAATCGAGTAAGTATAGGAATTCAAACTACGCATGATCATCATTTAGCAAAATTAAATCGCCATCATAATCAGGACGAAATAGAATATAAAATCAATCTGATTTCTCGGATGGGAATTAAAAACATTAATGTTGATCTTATGTATGCATTTCCAAATGAAACAATGGAAGAATTAGAAAAAGATATCAATTTTTTTCTAACATTGCCAATTACTCATATCTCCACCTATTCTTTAATGATTGAACCGAATACAAAACTTTATATTGAGAATATTCAGCCGATCTCAGAAGATTTAGATGCAGAGATGTATAATCTTATTTGTCATAAGTTAAAAGAAAATAATTTTGAGCACTATGAGATTAGTAACTTTGCGAAGATTGGATATCAATCGAAGCACAACTTGACATATTGGAGAAATAAAGGGTATTATGGAATAGGAGTAGGAGCTAGTGGTTATATAGAAAATCTTCGTTATACCAATACTCGTAGTTTAACAGCTTATTTAAATGGAACTCGTCACTTAGAAGAGGAAAGTATTTCAAAAGAACTAAATCAAGAGTATGAATTGCTGCTGAAACTTCGATTAAAAGAAGGTTTGTCAATTTCAGAATATCAAAACAAATATGGAATTGATCTTCTAAGTTTGGATTCTGTAAAACGTGAGATGAGAAAACAAAATATCGAATATCACGATGATCGTATGTTTATTCCAGAACATAAATTGTATATATCCAATGAGATCTTAGTTGATCTCTTATAGTAGGAGGAATTATGAATACAATGGATTACAAAATCTCTGCATTTGAAACAGAGTATAAATATATAGAAAATGCAAGATATATTGAAAATTTAAAAATATTAGTATCAAAACTACCAGATTATTTTTTTGAAGTACCAGCAAGTTCAACGGGAAAATATCATCCATCTTTTTCATTAGGCGAAGGCGGACTTCTAAGACATACGAAAGCTGCGGTCCGAATTGCTTATGAAATGTATAATGATGAGAGTATTACTGGGATTTTTAAACAAGAGGAAAAGGATTTGATGTTATTCGCTTTAACATTACATGATGGACTAAAATCAGGAAAAGAAAAAAGTGAATATACTGTAGTGAATCATCCGTTACTTGCTTGTGACTTTATAAGAGAAAACCAGGAAGAACTAACACTGACAGATCACGAAATTGATTTTGTTACAAATGTTATTGCTTCTCATATGGGACCTTGGACAAAAGATTATAAAGGGAATGAAGTGTTACCAAAACCTATTAATAAATATCAAAAGTTTGTTCATATGTGCGACTATATTGCTAGTCGTAAATTTCTAGATGTTAAATTTGAAGCAAACGAAATTGTTGATTGAAACAGATGTTCGTGTTATAATGTTAGTGAGGTGGGAATATGAGAGGAAAATTAATCGTTATCGAAGGAAGTGATTCTTCTGGAAAAGAGACTCAATCAAAGCTATTGATTCAGGCATTACGTGAAAAAGGTATCAACGTAGAAAAATTTAGTTTTCCAAACTATGATTCTCCATCAGGAAAGATTGTTGGTGATTGTTATTTGGGTCGAAGTGGAAATGGTCTATTTCCAGAGACGGCACCAAATGTAAATCCAAAAGTAGCTGCTCTTTATTATGCAGCTGATAGAAAATATAATATTCATAAAATTGAATTTTTACTTGATAATGGAATCCATGTTATATTAGACCGATACGTTTACTCGAATATGGCACATCAAGGCTGTAAATTTAATGATTTTGAAAGTCGTAAGAAAATGTATGAATGGCTTGATCAACTCGAATATGGATTATTAGAATTACCAAAACCAGAAATTGCTGTCTATTTGAGGATGCTACCGCAACAAGCCTATATATTAAAATGCAATCGAGGTAACGAGGATGAAAACGAGAGAAACGAAGCTTATTTAGAGGCATCATTTAATGCATTTGAGGAAATAGCTAAAATGTATCAATTCAAGGTGGTTGAATGTTGTGATCAATATGGAATCCGATCTAAAGAAGAAATTAGTGAGGAAGTTGTAAATTATGTAATAGAAGAATTGAATAAGGGGTAGTTGGGAGTATTTATGAAGTATCAAGAAAATAAAAAATTATATGCATGGTTACCCATGAAAAAAGAAAATGTTTTTACCGAAAATATAGTAGAAATATCAAATAATGACTTAGACCTAATATTAGGATCACTTATGACAAGTGACCGTTTAAAAGCTTGTTTTTTTACAAATCCTAATATTTTAGTAACTTTAAGTGGTATTGTTTCACATATCAAAACAACATTTCATCCTAGTGTAAATAGGGGTGGAATATTGAGTCTTCAGGATTTGGAAAAAATAAAAGACAATTCAAATCAAGAGATTGCAGAAGTGATAACTGACTTTATGGTTGTCTTCTATAATACAATTAAGACGATTAAAGAGAAGAATTATACGGTTGATGAATTATATTCACCGATAAACTTTCTATGTTCACAGAAAAGTCAAAGAAAACAACATTTAGAAAATATAAAAAACCAATTAGTGATTGGAGAAATTAATCAAAGAGTAATTGAAAGTTCAATCTCTAACAAACAAAAAGAATTATAATAAAGTGAAAAAGCATACTCTATAGTGGTGATAATATGAAGTTAATCGCACATAGAGGAAATACAGAAGATCGTTATGGTGAAAATACGAAAGAAGCGATCTTATCTGCATTAGAAAAAGAGTATATTGCTGGAATCGAAACCGATGTTCGTATGACCTATGATCAAAAATTAGTGTTGAATCATAATTTGACAATTGATCATACTAGTAATGGACACGGTTTTGTTGCGCTCACGCCTTTAAAAGAACTCCAGAAATATCAATTTGGTACAAAGAAAAATCCTACTAAAATAGCTGTTTTAGAGGATGTACTGAACAATATTCATTCGGATAAGATTCTCCTTTTAGAATTAAAGCACGAAACAGATGTCTATGATACTTATTTAAAGCAAGTTTATAAAGTAATAAAAAAATATTCTTATTTGAATATTTATCTATGTAGTTTTCATTACGAACTAATTAAAACTATGAAGGAGCTGCATCCTGAAATAAAATGTGGGATTATTATCGGTCCACTTTTAAATCAAAATAAAGATTATAAAGTATTTGATTTTTTGGTATTGGAACAACGGTTAACAATACCAAAAACAGAGCAGGAAATTTTTCTTTGGACGGTCAATAAAAGTATACCAAAAGGTAATGTACAGTATTTAATTACAGATGTTCCCGAGAAACTAGCTAAGGACCTTGGTGACCTCCATTGATCGGAATAACCTTCTCTGCAATAATAACAGCATCTTCAGCACGTTCCTTAATGAAATCAGTTACCTCACGTCTTCTCCTCCTTGGGAGCATAATTAACAGTATCAGTCTGTTTTCTTCCATTCCTTCAGCATGTATTACAGTAACTGCATAACCAAGATTTCGGATTTCATCGATTAAAAATGCTTTTTCATTCTTAATAATACAGGTAATCGTATTGTTTCCAAGTGCTAATTTGTTTTCAATATAACAACCGACATAGGAGCCAACAAAAGTACCAAAACAAAAGAAGAAGACTTTAAAAAGATCCTCATGAACATCTTTTAATACCGCACCAGCTGTGAACACCCAAAGAATGGCGGTAGCACCTGCCAAAAAAGCACCTAGTATTCTTTTTCCATTTGATATCACAATAACACGGAGAGTTGCTAAAGCATTTTCTAATACCTTACAAAAAAATATAATTATATAAAGTAATATGGTCATAATATCACACTCAATTTTAGTTTGCCATATTTTAAAAGAACTATACAAAATCAAAAAAAGTGATATAATATACTGTTAATGGAGGCGATTTATGAATTATAATTTATTAATGGAAAACCAGATTGAACAATTAAATGGAGTACCTAAATTATTACTTCATACTTGCTGTGCGCCTTGTAGTAGTGCAACACTAGAACGCCTCAGTAATTTTTTTGAAATCACAGTATTTTACTATAATCCTAATATTACAGAGGAAGAAGAGTTTCAAAGAAGAAGAGAAGAACAGCAACGATTTATCTCGAAGTTTCAACCAAAACACACGATTTCTTTTATCGAAGGACCATATGAACCAGAATTATTCTTTGAAATGAGTAAAGGATTAGAAATGGAAAAAGAGGGCGGAGCAAGATGTTTTAAATGCTACCATCTACGAATGAAAGCAACTGCGCTCAAAGCAAAAGAATTAGGATATGATTATTTCACTACATCGTTATCGATTAGTCCTCATAAAAATTCAGAAAAATTAAACCAAATTGGAGAATATCTAGCAAGAGAAATAGGTGTTAACTATTTATACGCTGATTTAAAAAAGAAGAACGGATACAAAAGATCAATCGAACTATCCAAAGAATATGGACTTTATCGTCAAGATTACTGTGGATGTATCTATTCAAAGCAAGAAAGGGAGTTAGAATATGAAAAGATTTGAATTATATAACAAAAAAGACTTTATAAAATTTGCCAAAACGACTTTATTTGCAATGTCATTTTTAGGTACTGTAACATTGACAGGGTGTAGCGACAAAGGTGAAACAAAAAAAGAAACAACTTCTATCGAGACAGTAGCACCTACAAAAAAACCAACTGTTGTAGAGTCTACTATTACTTATGAAACAGAAAGAAAACCAGAAGAAACTTTAGTAGTAGAGACAACAATGCCTGAAACAATTGAAATTCCAGTTATAGAACCACTTCCTGAAACAACAGAACAATTATCTGAAGAGATGCAAGAAACTTTAGATGAGGAATATAATTTTCCTTCTGAACCAGAAAAATTCAATTCAGCAGAAGAACTAGTTATATATGTTGAAAAAAATACGGAACTTTTAAAACAAATTATTAAAGATGGTAATAGAAAAAAATATGAAGATAAGTTAGTTTCATTATCAATCAAAATCGGAAAGTTCCGTGTGAAAAAAGATAATTGGAATGGCATTAATTATTCTGATTTAAGTGAACAACAAAAGAAACGTTATAGTACTAGCTATAGTGTTTGGTGGGATTGGACGAAAGATAACATCAATGATTTCGGTGATAGTGTGAAAGAAGCTTCTCGACAATTTTATGGTGAAGATGCAGATCAGGTGTCAGAAAACATTAATGACATTAAAGATAGTCTTGGAAAATTATGGGATACTACCAAACAAAAAGGTAAAGAAAATTACGAAGACATCAAACAAGGTGAGGCTTATCAAAATGCTGAAGAAAAAGTAAAAGATGGTGCATCGAAAGCAAAGCAAAAACTCAAAGAATATCTGAAATAATCAGATATTTTTTCGTATCTATAATGATTCCTTTTACATATACTAAAATAGGAGGGATCATATGGAGAAAAAGGATACCAATATAAATGATGCTTTAAAAAAACAAGGACTTCATTTGTTAGGATTCTTTCTAGATGAAGAAACGATTGGGGGATATACATTTTCTGAAGTAAAAAACTATACTTTAGAAAAAGCAAACCAAGCGAAAGAATTTACAATGGGAAAATGGGAACAATTTGAACTTGCTCATCCTAATTGGAAAGAAGAATTAAAAGATAATGCTGACCATGTTTGGAAAAATCTAATGGAGGAATTAAAAAACTCCAAAGAGAATATAAAAGATAAAATTATTGATTATTATTATGAGAATAAAGAAAAGGAAACTAAATAGTTTCCTTTTAAATTTTTCGATAAAGTCCTACAGCTTTACCTAAAATAGTAACATTTTCTAGAATGATAGGATCCATTGTATCATTTTCAGGTTGTAATCTAAAGTAATTATTTTCTTTATAAAAAGTTTTTAAAGTAACTTCATTCTCATCTGTCATTGCTACTACAATCTCACCATTTCGTGCTGTATTTTGCTTTTCAACAATTACGATATCTCCATCTAATATACCAACATTAATCATACTAGTACCATGAACATGTAATGTAAACACATCTTTATTACGTGGAATTAAATATGCTGGTAAAGCAAAGAATTCATCAGGGTTTTCTATTGCTTCAATCGGATTTCCTGCTGTAATTGTACCAAGAAGTGGAACTTCAACAACTAGTTCGTCCTGATTAGCAAATTCATTTTTAACAAGCAATTCAATTGCTCTATTCTTTGTTCCATCTTTTTTGATAAATCCTTTTTGTTCTAGGTTCTCAAGATGAGCATGAATCGTAGCAGGGGATGAAACTCCAAGTGCCGATCCAATCTCTCGAACGGTTGGCGGAAATCCATGTCCTACAACGTATTCCTTGATATAAGTTAAAATCTCATTTTGTCGTTTTGTTAGTTGTTCCAAAATGATAACCTCCTTTTTGTTACTTAAAGTTTAACATATAAAAAGTGTAAAGTCAAACATTTGTTCGAAAAAATATTGACACGAACAAATGTTTGTAATATAATAAAATCACTTAAGGAGGATATATATGAAAGAAATTATGAAAAGTAAAGGTATGATTGGTTTTATTATTTTTATTCTAGGCATTACATATTTAAATGCAGGAACATTCCACTATATGGAAGAAGGTCAAAATTCCAATTTAATTGCCTATCAAGATTCCTCTGTACTAGATACAAAGGTAAGTCAAAATTAGGATATAGTAAAACTATATTAAATAAAACAGATTTCGTATAAGTCTGTTTTATTTTGTGATTTTATAAAAATAATTTATGAATCTAATAATTTCTTGGTATAATAGTATAAGAATAGGAGGGGTATGATGGAACAAGAAGTTATCGCATCCATTAAAATACTCGGACTTGATATGATTAACAAAGCGGGAAGTGGGCATCCGGGAATTACTTTGGGAGCAGCACCAATCCTTTATGCACTTTATGCACGCCATATGAATGTTAATGTATCCGATCCATATTGGCCAAATAGAGATCGTTTTATATTATCTGCGGGTCATGGATCGGCACTACTGTATGCTACACTTTTTTTGTCTGGCTATTCTCTAACAATTGATGATTTAAAAAAATTTAGAAGAATTGGATCAAAAACCCCAGGACATCCTGAATATGGGATTACACCCGGAGTAGATGTAACTACAGGGCCACTTGGGCAAGGATTTGCTACTGCTGTTGGAATGGCTATCAGTGAGAAAAAATTAAGAAAAGAACTCACGTTTCCTCAAAATAATATTCTTTTCGAATCACGTTCACTTATCGATCATTATATTTATGTTCTATGCAGTGATGGAGATATTATGGAGGGAATTACGAGTGAAGCGGCTTCATTAGCTGGATCACTAGAATTAGATCATTTAATTGTATTATATGATTCAAATGATGTTACCTTAGACGGACCTTTACAATCTATAATGAAAGAAAATGTCAGAGCAAAGTTTGAAGCTATGGGATGGGCAACAGAATTTGTAAAAGATGGTAAGGATATAAATACGATTGATAAAGCTATAACGAAGGCTAAAAAAAATAATAAACCAACGCTAATTGAGATTAAAACGATTATTGGTGAAGGTTCTAACTATGCGGGAACGGCAAAAGTTCACGGTGAGCCTTTAGAAAAAGACGATTTAGAACAAATAAGATATAGTTTGGGCTTTTCAAAAGATATATTTCAATATAACGTTGAAGCTAAGGAAAGAATGTCTAAGCAGATTCAGGAACGTACTCGCTCTAAATACAATGATTGGGCAAAAAACTATCAAGATTTCATGAATGGAAAAACAAACAAAAAGTCTAGTGATTATCAGTTTATTTTTGGTAAAGAAACACCAATTAATTTAATGAGACATGAATTTTACTTTCCCCAAGACTTAAAAGAATCAACCAAAACGACTAATCGGACTATTATGAAAGAAATCGCATACATGCTTCCTAATTTCTTAGGTGGAAGTTCAGATATGGCCAAATCAACTAACGTTTATTTAGACACTTATGGACAAATTACTTCTACTGATTTTTCTGGGAGAAATATTAACTTTGGAGTACGAGAACATGCTATGGGGGCAATTTTAAACGGAATGGCTTTGAGTAATTTCCGTGTCTTTGGTTCGACGATGTTCGCATTCGCTGATTATATGAAACCAGCAATTCGAATGAGTGCTCTAATGAAGTTACCAGTTAACTATATTTTTACTCATGATTCTGTATCCATAGGTCAAGATGGACCAACACATCAACCAGTTGAACAATTAGCAAGTTTAAGAGCAATTCCGGGGATGAATGTATTTCGTCCGGCCGATGCCCATGAACTTATAGGTTGTTGGCATCTCATGTTGGAATCAACAAAATATCCCAATGTATTAGTTCTATCCAAAATTGAAGTGGAATTACTGCCATACACAAGTCCTAAAGGAGTTGCATTTGGTGGCTATATGGTACAAAAAGAGATAGGCCCTTTACATGGAATTTTAATTGCAACGGGAACGGAAGTCAGTTTTGCTATTCATATTGCTGAAGATCTGGAGAGAGAAAAAGGAATTCACCTGCGTGTTGTCAGCATGCCTTGTAGAGAATTATTTCAAATCCAAACCAAAGAATATCGTGAATCAGTACTTCCAAAAGGATATAAGACGTTCGTGATTGAGGCTGGATCAAAACTAGGATGGGAATCCTTCGTTTACAATGAAGATTATCTTTGTACTATTGAACAATTCGGTGCTTCTGGTACCAAAGAAGAAGTTTTAAGAGAAGTAGGTTTCGATTATCAGACAATTAAAAATAGAATATTAAACAAATACTAATGTAGTGAAAACTACATTTTTTATTATACTTTGTGAGTATGATAAATTTAGTAATGATTGAATAGAGAAATAATATATGCTAAAATAAGAGAGAATAGGAGTGAATTAGGGATGAGAAAAAATGGATTTACCTTAATTGAATTATTAGCGGTAATTGTCATACTCACAATCATCGCTCTCATTGCAACTCCGATGATCTTAGGAGTGATTGATAGTGCAAAAAAGGGAGCTGCAGAAAGTAGCACTTATGGATTCATTGATGCGATTGCAAAATCAAGTCTTCAAAAGATGATTGAAAACGGAAACTATGAAACGAAACCAGATGGAACTTATGATTTGACTACACTTACGGAAGTTAAGTATAAAGGAAAAATTCCAACCAGAGTATGTGTAGTCATCAAAGCCGGAAATGTAGAAAGTGGATCATTTGAGTTCGACCAGTATATTGTAGACTATCAAAATGGAAAAGCCAAAGTGAATCCTGAGAAAACAGAAATTAATTGTGAAGTCACCACTCCTTCTCCCGAAGAAAATGAATTTAATGCTGATAAAGGAGTGAATTCTCCAAAACTAACTGAAGGAATGATACCAATTAAATGGGATAGCAGTAATAACGAAATTGAAACTACTGTAAATGATCCAGACTGGTATGATTATAATGCTAAGAAATGGGCCAATGTGAAAACTGCTGATGGATCTTACTTTGTATGGATTCCAAGATATATTTATAAGATAAGTAGTGGATGGCATACATCCAATGCAGGAACAATCGAAATACAATTTACGAAAAATACAGATGATAATTGGAATTCACCTGTAATAGGAAATATAGATACAGATTCAGGTGCAAATGCTTCCAATAATAAGTGGACAAATCATCCGGCATTTACATTTGGAACAGATGAATTAAATGGTATCTGGGTAGCAAAATTTGAAGCAAGCGGTACCATAAATGCAATCGATATAAAACCGAATGTTTCGTCATTGAGAAGTTTAAATATAAACAGTATGTTTGAAGCATCACGTAATATGGAAAAGAATTCAAAATATGGTTGGGGAGCAACCGGAACTGGGATAGATACTCATATGATGAAAAATATTGAATGGGGTGCAATCGCATATTTATCGCAATCAAAATATGGAAAAGAGACGGAAGAAGTATGGATAAATCCAGCTAATAGTTATGTCACTGGGTGTGCAGGTAATTCGGTATCGTCAAATGTTACCACAGGCTGTCTAAATCAATATCAAACATTAAACGGAGTAAAGGCCTCGACAACAGGAACTATCTATGGAATCTATGATATGTCGGGCGGGGCTGATGAATATGTAATGGCTAACTTAAGTAAATTATCTGGTTCCAGTGGAATAACAGATGTATCGTTAATTGATCCGAAATATATTGATATATATTCGGGATATTCTGCTTCTACCAAAGGAGATGCAATGTATGAAACCAGCTCTGCAGCAGAGGGGCAACTAGGATGGTACAATGATACAACCATGCCTTTTAATACTACTAAGCCATGGTTGAGGCGAGGCGGATATCATACTGATGCTACTAAGGCAGGAATATTTCATTTTTTCTATAATGACTTAGCAGGTGAAGCAGGTGTTGCATTTGGATTCCGACCAGTATTATTGGTAAATGAAAATTTGTAGTTTTTAAAAATATAAAACATAAACAGACGTGATTCATTTCACGTCTTTATTTTTTTAATAAATTATGGAAAATTATGAAAATTGCACTTTTTTAGCACTCATCAGTTGACAATGCTAATATGATGTAATATAATGATAATGGCAATCAAATAGAAAGAGTGCTTAGGTGATAATATGATTAGTTCAAGACAAACTGAATTATTAAAACGAATCATTGAAGAATATGTAAGAACTGTAAAACCAGTTAGTTCAAAATCTTTATGTGAAGATATGAACTGTTCTAGCGCGACTATCCGTAGCGAAATGTCAGCATTAGAAGATTCTGGTCTACTAGAAAAGACACATACTTCTTCTGGGCGAATTCCTAGTGAAAAAGGATATCGCTATTATGTCGATCATATTATGAAACCGAAAGATTTGTCGGAAGAAGATCTTTCCAAACTGCAAGTAATACTTAGTAATCAAACACTCGCACTGAGTGATGTGGTAACCACTAGTATGAAGATTATTTCAGAACTTACTAATTATACTGCAGTTGTACTTGGAACATCATCCTCATTTAATCGTGTTAGTCGAATTGAAGTAGTTCCACTAAACGATATGAAGATGATTGCTCTTGTCATTACCGATCAAGGTCATGTAGAGCATCGAACAATGACGATTGAAGAGCCAGTATCTTTAGATGAAGTAAAACAAACTGTTGATATTATCAATAAAATTATTGTTGGAACTCCAATTGATGAAGTAAGTGGCAAACTAGAATTAGAAGTCAAACCAGTCATCAATATGTATGTAAAACAACATGAGGTTTTATATCATGCGTTCTATGATGCATTCAATACATTTACAAGTTCTACAAATGTAAAATTTCAAGGAACAAACAACATTTTAAAACAACCAGAATTTCATGATGATGCTGAAAAAATCCGTGATATTTTAGAAAAGTTTGAAGACCAAGAATTGATTGATAACATCAAAGAAGAAGACAGTGGAATTAATATCTATATTGGTTCTGAAACTGGATTTGATAAAGATGTTACAATCATTAAGACAAAGTACTCTTTAGGTGGTGAAGAAGGAACGATTGCTTTAATTGGTCCAAAGCGAATGGAATATGATCGTGTTACTGCACTTTTAAATTACATTACTGATCATATGAATGATTAAAAGAAAGATTTAATACCATAATAGAATAGGAGGTTGTTCATGAACAAAGATATGAATAACGAAGAAAACACTACGAAAGAAGAAACATTAAATAAAGAACAGTACAACTGTGAAGAAGAATGTTCTTGTCATGATGAAAATCATGATGGAGAATGCAACTGTAGTGGGAACCCAGAAGAATCTAGTGATCATCATAGTGAAAAACACAAAAAACATAAAGCAGAAAAAAACAATGATGAGTTTCAAAAACAAATTTCCGAACTAGAGGAAAAAGTACTACGAGAAAAAGCAGAACTTATCAATTACCGAAAAAGAAAAGAAGATGAAGTTTCAAAACTTCTAAAATATAGTAACGAAGAAATTGTAAAACAATTACTGCCAATTGTAGATAACTTCGAAAGAGCAATTAAAATGGATGATGATAATCTTCAAGATGAAGTATCTAAATTTTTAGAAGGATTCAAGATGATTTATTGTAATTTAACATCTATTTTGGAAAGTTTTGAAGTAAAGGCAATTGATGGCAACAATAAACCTTTTGACCCAACCTACCATCAAGCTGTATTAACAGAGGTAGTAGAAGGGGTAGAACCTGGTATGGTTCTAGAAGTTTTACAAAAGGGATATTTATTAAAAGATAGAATTATTAGACCTGCTATGGTCAAGGTAAGCGAATAGAGAGGAAGATTAATTATGAGTAAAATTATAGGAATTGACTTAGGTACAACGAATAGTTGTGTCAGTGTTTATGAAGGTGGAGAGGCAAAAGTAATTACAAATGCAGAAGGAAACCGTACAACTCCATCTGTAGTAGCGTTTAAAGGAGAAGAAATCATTGTTGGACAAAAAGCTAAAAACCAAATGATTACCAATCCAAATACAATTGTTTCTATTAAACGTAAAATGGGAACAGCTGAAAAAGTAAGTGCAGCAGGTAAGGACTATTCTCCAGAGGAGATCAGTGCAATGATCTTAGGAGATTTGAAAAAAACTGCCGAAGCATATCTTGGAGAGACTGTTACAAAAGCAGTTATTACAGTCCCTGCTTATTTCAACGATGCACAACGTCAAGCAACAAAAAATGCTGGAAAGATTGCTGGATTAGAAGTAGAGCGTATTATTAACGAGCCAACAGCTGCCGCTTTAGCATACGGACTTGACAAACAAGATAAGAATGAAACAATTTTAGTATACGATTTAGGTGGAGGTACATTCGATGTTTCCATTCTTGAAATCGGAGACGGAGTATTTGAAGTTAAATCTACAAGTGGGAATAACCATTTAGGTGGAGATGACTTTGATGAAAGAGTTATGGATTATTTAGTTGAAGAGTTTAAGAAAGAAAATGGTATTGACCTTAAATCTGATAAAATGGCTATGCAACGTGTTCGTGATGCTGCTGAAAAAGCGAAAAAAGACCTTAGTGGAATGGCATCAACGGAAGTTTCATTACCATTTATTTCACAAGGAGAGGCTGGTCCTCTACATTTAAATGTAACATTAACAAAAGCTAAATTTGAAGAACTTACAGATGATTTAGTTGAATCTACTCTTGAACCAGTACGTAAAGCACTTAAAGATGCAGGACTTACAAAGAATGATATCCATAAAGTATTATTAGTTGGTGGTTCAACACGTATTCCAAAAGTTCAAGAATTGGTTGAAAAAGAACTTGGAAAAGCTCCAAGTAAAGGAGTTAACCCTGATGAAGTTGTTGCTATGGGAGCAGCGATTCAAGGTGGAGTACTTCAAGGAGAAGTAAATGATGTAGTATTATTAGATGTTACACCACTTTCACTAGGAATTGAAACCTTAGGGAATGTAATGACCGTATTAATTCCAAGAAATACAACAATTCCAACTAGCAAATCACAAGTATTCTCAACTGCTGCTGACAATCAACCTGCTGTTGATATTCATGTATTGCAAGGAGAACGTCCAATGGCAGCCGATAACAAAACATTAGGACGCTTCCAATTAACTGATATTCCAGCAGCCCCAAGAGGAATACCACAAATTGAAGTAACATTTGATATCGATGCGAATGGTATCGTTAGTGTAAAAGCAAAAGACTTAGGAACAAGTAAAGAACAAAAAATTACCATTACTTCATCTACAAATTTAAGTGATGATGAAATTGATAAAATGGTAAAAGAAGCGGAAGCAAATAAAGATGCTGATCAGAAACGTAAAGAAGAAGCTGAAGTAAAAAATGAAGCTGAACAAATGATTTTCTCAACAGAAAAATCAATTAAAGATTTAGGAGATAAAATCAGTAAAGAAGATCGTGAAAAAGCTGAAGCAGAAATCAAAGAATTGAAAGAAGCTCTGGAAAAAGGAAACATCGATGACATCAAAACAAAAAAAGAAAAACTAACCGAAACAGCTATGGCCTTTGCAACTAAAGTATACGAAGATGCAGCCAAATCACAAGAAGGAAAAAAAGAAGAAACTTCTCAAGATGATGATGTAATCGAAGGAGAATTTGAGGAAAAATAATAGGAAGTTCTAGGAGACTAGAACTTTCGCTCTATCCAGAGGAGGAATATATGGTAAAAAGAGCTGAGGTAAGGTCAGAAGATAAATGGGCAATTGAAGAAATGTATGCTAGTACGGATGAGTTAATGAAAGACTATCAATATTTAGTTGACCATATACAAGATTTATCAAAATATAAAGGAAAAGTATTAGAAAGCTCCAGTAACCTACTTGAAACTTTAGAGACGGATAATCAACTATCGAGACTACTTGATAAAGTAGTGATTTATGCTATGCTTAATTTTGATACTGATTCCACGAATGGTGAATCGGTTCAGTTAAAAAATAAGATGATAGACCTTCAAACCAAATTATCCGTGGAGTATTCCTATCTTAGACCAGAACTTTTAAGAGGAAGTTGGGAAACAATTGAAAACTATATGGAAGAACTGCCGCAACTAAAAAAATATAAGAGATCTCTATCTTTAGTTTATCGTATAAAAGATCATACTCTATCAGAAAAAGAAGAGAAGATTATTTCAAAACTTTCCAATATTTTAAACACGGGAAAGGATAGCTCTTATGCTTTACGAAATAGTGATTTAACATTCGGCAAGGTCACGGATGAAAAAGGAAAAGAAATTGAACTTACTAATACCAATTATGCGAAACTAATAAAATCGAGAGATCGAGAACTTAGAAAGACGGTATTTAAACAACTACATAACCGATATTATGAAATGAGAAATACATTAGCGTCCCTTTATAACTCTGAAGTAGAAAAACATGTGAAATTGGCAGAACTCTATCACTTCGATAGTGCTCGTGATATGGCTCTTTTTAAGAATGAAATCGATATAAAAATTTATGATCAATTGTTAGAAGGAATTCACGAAACCTTACCGATACTATATGATTATTATAAATTGAAAAAAGAAGTATTAGGACTATCTGAATTACATCTCTATGATGTATATATAGACCTAATAAAATTAAAAGAAGAAAAAAAATATACGTTTGATGAAGCCAAGGAACTAGTAATCGATGCTCTAGGAGCACTTGGCTCAGAGTATCAAGAACTCGTAAAAAAGGCTTTTGAGGAAGGCTGGATTGATAAATATCCAAATACGGGAAAAAGACCAGGAGCTTATTCTTGGGGATGTTATGATTCCAAACCATATATTCTAACAAATTTTGAAGGAACCTATCATGATGTCAGTACCCTTGCTCATGAAATAGGGCATTCGATTCATTCCTATTTATCAATTCAAAATAATTCTTATCAGGACTACGCTTATAAAATATTCGTTGCTGAAGTTGCTTCGACAACAAATGAATTATTATTTAATGATTACATGTTGAAACATAGTGCTGATAAAAATGAAAAGTTGATGATCTTAAATCAACAAATGGAACTATTTAAAGCAACCATTTATCGTCAAGCGATGTTTGCTGAAGCAGAAAAATTATTCTATGAAAAAGTTGAAAATGGAGATTCATTAACTGCTGATACATTAGAATCAATCTACTATGATTTAGTAAAATTATATTTTGGATCAGATGTTATAATTGATGAAGAAATTAAAAGTGAGTGGTCGAAAATTCCTCACTTCTATATGAATTTTTATGTATATCAATATGCAACAGGATTATCAGCTGCCTCTAAAATTGCAACCGCAATATTAGAAAATAAAGATAACGCAAAGGAAAACTATTTAAAATTCTTAACACTAGGAGGAACGCTTCCAGCAATTGAAGAACTAAAGATAGCTGGTGTCGATATGACAAAAAAAGAAACAATTATGGATGCCTTAGATTATTTTCAAAGTTTAATTAAGCAGTTTAGAATACTTTATAATGAGAGGAACTAATATGGAAGAACAAAAACTAAGAAGTCAGATAAATGTAGAGGATATGTGGGATTTAACTCCAATCTTTAAAAATGATGAAGAATTTGAAAAAGCTTTCCAGTTACTTGAAGAAGAAATAAAAGATTATCCGAAACAAAATGATACTTTTGTTAATAAACCAGGCGAACTAAAAGAACGCTTAGAAAAATTAGAAGATTTAAATAGAAAGTTAGATAAATTGCAAACGTATTCTCATCAACGAAGTGATGAAGATACATCCAATAATCATTATCAAGCTTATGTGGAACGAGTGTCAAAATTAGAATCTACGTTAAGTGAGACAACATCTTATTTAAATCCGACAATTCTAAAAAAAGATTATAATTTTATTCAATCTTTTTATAAAGTTGAACCAAAATTAGAATATTTTGATAGTTATTTTAAGGAATTATTTCGTTATCAGAAGCATTATTTAAAAGAGAATGAAGAATTATTGATGGCAAAAGTGGGTAGAATGACTGGTTATGCATCAGAAGCATCTTCTATTCTCCTTGATTCCGATTTAAAATATGGATTTGTTCATAAAGACGGAACAGAGATAGAATTGACCGATAGTAATTTTAGAAAATTTATTCTCGATCAAAACCGTGATGTCCGCAAAGATGCCTTTATGAAGATGTATCATACATTAAAACAATTTAAAAATGTTTTTGCCAATTCACTCGCAGGAATGGTAGAAGAATCAAATACCTTAAGAATGATCCGAAATTATCCAAGTAATTTAGAAGCATCTTTGTTTGATGAAGAAATTACAACGGATGTCTATCATAATTTAATAAAAACAGTAAGAGATAATTTAAGTGTATTATATGATTATTTCTCATTCAAGAAACAATACTTGAAATTAGATGAATTTCATTTATACGATACTGGAGTAGAACTAGTTCCAGAATATAAGAAAAATTACTCTTTTCAAGAAGCAAAAGAGATAATTTTAAATGTTTTATCTATCTTTGGAGAGGAATATGTATCGTGTGTAAAACGCGCATTTAAAGATCATTGGATTGATATATTCCCAAATAAAGGAAAAAGAGGTGGTGCTTACTCTGGAGGCGCCTACGATACATATCCTTATATATTACTAAATTATAATGGAGAATACGATGATGTATCTACTCTCATTCACGAGATGGGTCATTCTATGCATAGTTATTATGCAAGAAAAAATAATCCTTATATCACTGGTGACTATAAGATATTTGTAGCAGAAGTCGCTTCTACGGTAAACGAATTATTGCTATCGCATTATCTTTATGAGCATAGTGAGAATGACCTAGAAAAAATGTATTTATTGAATCAAAAATTAGATTTATATAAAGCGACACTTTATCGTCAAACAATGTTTGCTGAATTTGAAGAAAAGTTCTATCAGGCATCGGAAAATGGTACTGTGTTGACTAGTGATTATCTATGTGACACGTATTATGAACTTGTTCAAGATTATTTTGGACCTAGTGTTGTTATCGATGATGAAATTAGATATGAATGGGAAAGGATTCCACATTTCTTCTATTACTTCTATGTGTATAAGTATGCGACTGGTATTTCAGCAGCTACGCATATCGTGAGAAGAATTTTAAATAAAGAAGAAAATGCTGTTCATGATTATTTGGAATTCTTAAAAGTGGGAAGTAAATTATCACCGCTTGACTCTTTGAAAATAGCGGGGGTTGACTTAACGAAACCAGAAGTAATTGAGAGTTCTATTCTAGAATTCCAATCAGCTTTTGAGGAATTAAAAAAATTAACAGAAAAAATGTAGTGAGGTGAGAAGTATGAGCAAACGAGATTATTATGAAATACTAGGTGTTTCTAAAACAGCAAGTGATACGGAAATAAAAAGTGCTTTCCGTAAACTAGCAAAGCAGTACCACCCGGATGTTAACAAAGAGGCAGATGCCGCTGAAAAATTTAAAGAAGCCCAAGAAGCTTACGCAGTTTTATCAGATGCTGATAAAAGAGCGCAATATGACCGGTATGGTCATTCTGCTTTTGAAGGAAATAATGGTGGAGCTGGATTTGACTTTTCAGGGTTTGATTTTTCCGATATCTTCGGAGATTTATTTGGAGGAAGTTTTGGTGGATTCGGTTTTGGAGGAAGTTCGTTCGGTGGCGGAAGCAGTCGTTCTAAGGGAAGTGATTCCTTAGTAAGAATGAATTTATCTTTCGAAGAAGCAATTCATGGTTGTACTAAAACAATCAAAGTAGATTTGATGACTACTTGTCCTGAATGTGATGGAAAAGGCGGATTTGGAGAAACGACTTGTCCAGATTGCCATGGAAGTGGTCAAACAACATCAGAACAAAGAACATTATTTGGCTCTTTCATGACTAGAACAACTTGTTCCAGATGTAAGGGAAAAGGAAAAACATACGATAAAACTTGTAGTAAATGCAAAGGCTCAGGTAGAATAAAAGAGCAAAAAGAATTAAATGTAAAAGTACCTGCAGGAGTCGCATCTGGAAATAGATTGCGTCTTCCTGGTAAAGGTGAAGCTGGGTTAAATGGTGGTCCTAATGGAGATTTATACGTTGAATTTGTAGTAGAAGAACATGATCTTTTTGAACGTGATGGAAATGATATTTATCTAACACTTCCACTTACAATTTCAGAAGCAGTTCTAGGATGTAAAAAAGAAATTCCAACTCTTGAGGGAACTGTGAAATTAGTAATTCCAGCAGGATCTAGTACTGGTGAGAAACATCGTTTAAAAGGAAAAGGAGCCGAAAATCCAAATAGTGGGAGAAAAGGCGATATGTATGTTATAATTAATGTAGTAATACCAAAGAAACTTTCAAAAGAACAAAAACAGTTATTTGAAAAATTAGAGAATACTGATTTAGATGATAGTTCTGAATTTAAAAATTTTAGAAAGTATTTATAGAAAGGAAATATATGGAAAAGAAAACAAAGAACAAAGCAATAATTGCAGCAGCAGTAACAGGAGCAGTAGTAGCCAGTGGTGCAGCAGGGTACACTCTTTATAAAAGAAGTAAAAAAGGATCTAAAAAAAGACCGGTATTAGTTCCGAAAGAAGAAACTACCAAAGCAGAAAAGAAACCAAAAGTTAGCTTGTTAAAAAATAAAAAGAACAAATAACTTTTAATCAGGGGGAATGGGTATGAACTATGGTAAAGTGAATCCTTTACAATCAATTGCTTTTAAAATTGCAGCACTGAATATGTATAAACAGAGATTAGATATTAACTATACAGGATCTCTAAAGGACAAGGCAAAGAATTTTGTAAAAAATAAAAATATGAAACGAAAGTAATCATTTGGTTACTTTTTTTATCGATTCCTTTTTTTGACGTTCGATAAAATTCTTGTCTTTATGAGTCTTTTATGCTATTATTTTATAGATAAACAAATGAAAGAAAAGAAGTGATAATATGCAAACACCAAATTTATTAGAAGCTAAGAAACGTTCAAATAAAGAAGTATTAGTAAAAACGAATGATTATATCGTTTCAGAGAATCTAAAAGAACTTGGAAAAGATAAAAAATATTTTGTAAAAACATATGGATGTCAAATGAATCAGCATGACGGAGAAAACATCAAAGCCATCCTCGAAGACATGTCTTATACAGAGACAGAAACAATGGAAGATGCGGATTTCATCTTATTAAATACTTGTGCAATTAGAGAAAATGCCCATAATAAGGTATTTGGTATGATTGGAAGAATGAAGCATTTGAAAGAATCAAAACCACACATTGTAACGGGCATTTGTGGATGTATGGCACAAGAAGAAGCTGTTGTAAATGAAATTTTGAAAAAATTTAGATTTTTAGATGTTGTATTTGGTACACATAATATTCATCGTCTTCCACAAATTTTAAATGAAGCTTTAATCAAAAAGGAAATTGAAATCGAAGTCTATAGTGGCGAAGGAGACATCATTGAAAATATCCCAGTTAAACGAGATAGCAAATATAAAGCATGGATTAATATTATGTATGGATGTGATAAATTCTGTACTTACTGTATTGTTCCATATACGAGAGGAAAACAAAGAAGTAGAAATCCAGAATTTATTTTAAAGGAAGTAGAGCAATTAGTAAAAGATGGTTATCAGGAAGTTACTCTTCTTGGACAAAATGTAAATGCATATGGAAAAGATTTAAAAAGTGGATACCGTATGGAGAATTTATTAGAAGATGTTGCAAAAACTGGAATTAGTAGAGTACGTTTTGTAACAAGCCATCCTTGGGATTTTACTGATCAAATGATTGAAGTTATTAAAAATAATCCTAATATTATGCCTTACATTCATCTGCCACTACAATCTGGTTCTAATCGCATCCTCAAATTAATGGGAAGACGTTATACGAAAGAACAATATTTAGAATTACATCGTAAACTTAAAGAAGCGATTCCGAATGTTTCTATTACCACTGATATTATTGTTGGTTTCCCAAATGAAACAGAAGAGGACTTTGAGGAAACTTTAGACGTTGTAAAAAAATGTCATTATGATTCAGCGTTTACTTTTATCTTCTCTCCAAGAGTAGGTACTCCAGCCGCAAAAATGGAGGATAACGTTACACTGGAAGAAAAGAACGATCGTTTACAAAGATTAAATAAGATTGTCAATCAATTTGCAAAAGAAGCAAATGATAGTTATCAAGACAAAACGGTTCCTGTTTTAATTGAAGGATTTAGTGAAAAAGATGCAACAAAACTAATGGGATATACCGATACTATGAAATTAGTCAATGTTGAAGGACCAGAAGCTTTGATTGGTAAAATTGTAAATGTAAAAATTACAGAAGTAAAAACTTGGAGTATGGATGGAATCGTTGTATAACAAATATACTGCTCTATGGATTGATTTTGATAGTATCGAAAAACAAATAAAAGAATGGGGGATAGATGAGCAGTTTTATCAAAATTTTTATTCTACTTTAGAAAAAATAAAAAAAGATTATCAAATTTATTTTGTTGGAACGCTTTCGCATGGAGATTTTTTTCAAAGATTACAGATGCTTCATTTAGATCAATATGGTCATTTTTTAACTTTCTATAATCTTATGACTTCAAGTAAAAAATGTCTAGTTGAAAAAGAAATGTATTCAAAAACAAAGCCTTATACTTCACTAGCAATTCTTGAACTTCAGGAGATAATGATAAAACAGTATTCAAATCATTTTGAAAATATCTTGTTTATATCTTCTGATATGTTACATATTCAAGCGATGAAAAAGGTTAATATTGATACTTGTCTAATAGAAAATTGGCATAAAGAAACAGCTGATGAGAGGGAGCAGTTAGTAAAATATCAAATGCAGAAGTATCCAGTACACTTTTCTTTTTCAAAGGATAAGAAAAAATCTACTTCTTTTTTACTACCAACCCATCAAATACCTGATTTTTCTAATTTGACCTTATTGAAGAAAAAACAAAAATATGGAAACAAGAATTTATTTGTAGATATTGATATATTTGATCGATACTTTGAACAGGATCCTAATTTTTGTTTTGAAAAGATTGAAGAAAGTTTTAAATCTTTTCAAAATGATTACAACATTCATTATTTTAAAACAAATCAGTTTCCAATCGAATTACCTTCTAATGTACTAGAATCAGAACTTCCATTAGAACAATTTAATTATCAGCAAAAACAAAAATGTTTCGCATTTACTAATGATCCACAGTATTTAGCGTTATTTCAATTTTATGGTATAAAGACAATAACTTATCGGCCAACCTATCTTGATATGGCAGATATTATTCCTTTTCAGACAATTTCCGATTTACGGGAATTACAATCCGTGTTAGAGATAGAAAAAACGGAATCTGTCAACAAATTACGATAACCTATAGAAAGCTACATGATTTTGTGATATACTAAACTAGAATAAAAAAGAATAAATAAGGAGGATATATGAAATCAGATAGCAAGACATTATATATTATTACATTTGTGATATTTGTAGTTGTAGTAGGGGTTGTGTTTACTGTTTGGACTCTGCCAAAATTAAAAACAGGTTCAAGTAAAAGTACTGGTACATCATTGAAATGGAGCAATAGTACAAAATATCAGATGATAGTCTCTGGAAAAAACGGAAGTAAAACGATGAGAACAGAACTTTTCGCCTCGCAGGATAGTGAAGAACTTCATAAAGCGTATGTCATTTATGAAAGAGGAGAAGCATTAAAGAAACATTTAGATGTCATGATTTATTATTTTAATTATAAAGATAAAAAAATGGAACAAAAGTTTCTTTTAAATGATGATAGTTGGTATCCATCTTCTTATGACATAGAGGATGATGTCATATTAAAATCTCAAGATACAACTAAATTATTAGGAACTTTAACAGGATATATTGCAAAAATGAATAATGAATCCAACAAAATCTATACTCTTACAGATGAAGAAAAAATTGAATTAATGAACTTAATAACCTTTATTTCTAGTGATTTTTATGAAGGTTGGTCTGAAAGTTCAGAAATTATAACTCTTCAAACTAATAATGAAAACGAAAAGGAATTAAAAGTATGTTTTGGAGATTGTAAAGAAAAATTATTTACGGTTTCTGTCGATACAACATATAAAATACCAGAATTTTAGATCAAATATTTTGATCTTTTTTTTGACTTGATTGTAATGAGTTCTAAAAATTGATATAATGATACAAGGAAGTGGTAAGATGTCAAGAATCAAAATAATGGATGAAATCTTAGCGAATAAAATAGCTGCTGGAGAAGTAGTAGAAAGATGCGCTAGTGTAATTAAAGAACTTGTCGAAAATAGTATCGATGCGGGTGCGACTGAAATAAAAATTGATTTGATCGAAGCTGGAACAAAAATGATGCGAGTTACTGACAATGGTGTTGGAATGGATAAAGAAGATGCTGTTTTAGCTTTTGGACGTCATGCTACTAGCAAATTAAAAACAGAGGATGATCTTTTTCATATTGCGACTCTTGGATTCCGTGGAGAAGCTTTATCTAGTATTGCCTCTGTTTCTGAAGTGGAACTTAAAACCTCAGATGGGAATGTCGGAACTGTCGTTCATATTAATGGTGGTAAGATTGAAACTATAGAACCAAGTGATGCTAGAGTTGGGACAATTATGACTGTCTCTAATTTGTTTTACAATACACCAGCTAGATTGAAACATATGAAAAGTCTTTATACAGAACTTGCTAGTGTAACGGATTACGTGAACAAAATAGCCCTTTCCCATCCAGATATCAAGTTTATTTTAACAAATAATGGAGCGACATTATTAAATACTGATGGAAGTGGAAATGTTCTAAAAACAATTAAAGCAATCTATGGAATTGACCTAGTTAAAAAAATGGTCCCAGTATCTGCAGAAGATAATGATTATACTGTTACAGGGTATATATCCTTACCAGAAACACACCGTTCCAGTCGAAATCATATGATTACTTTAGTCAATGGACGAGTTGTAAAAAATATCGATTTAACTAGAACAATCAATGACAGTTATCACTCTTATAAACCAGATAATCGTTATCCAGTTGTCGTACTTAATATTGATGTAGATCCAAGTCTAATAGACGTCAATATTCATCCAACTAAAATGGATATTAAGTTTTCAAAACTAGAAGAACTACTAATTTTAGTTTCGCATATGATTAAACAGGAACTTAAACGATTAACTTTAATACCTGAAATCGAAGAGCCAGAGCAAGATATAGAAGAAGAAATTCAAGATGAGACGAAAAATAAGTTCTATCAAGAGAACATGGAATTAAATCGTGTTGCAGAAGAGGAACCATATATAAGAATAGAGGATACTATTCAAAAGGAAGTAGAATCACCATTATTTATAAAAAGAGAAACTGTTCAGGAAGAAAAAGCAAAAGATCGTCTTCCAGAACTCTATCCGGTCGGTTTAGTTCATGGAACTTATATTATTTGCCAAAATGAACTTGGAATGTATTTAATTGATCAACATGCGGCTAAAGAACGAGTAAACTATGAATTATTCAAATATCAAATGGGACATCCTACAGGAGGTTCAATCGCTCTTTTATTCCCAATGACAATTGAGTTTTCTAACAATGAATTTGTCATATTGAAGGAATATTTTGAATTTATTCGAGGACTTGGTTTTGATATTTCGGAATTTGGTGTCAATTCCGTGATCGTTAAGACCCATCCGACATGGATTCCAAAGGGAGAAGAATTGGAATCAACCAAAAAAATATTAGAAACAATCTTACTCTGTGAGAAAAACTTTAGTATCGAAAAATTTAATGAAAAGGTAGCAACCATGATGGCCTGTAAACATGCAATTAAAGCAAATGAAAATATTACGATGTTAGAAATGGAACAATTGATAGCCGATCTACGTAAATGTGATAATCCGTTTAATTGTCCTCATGGAAGACCAACAATTATATTTTACTCAAATTATGATTTAGAAAAACTATTTAAAAGAAGTGGTTTTTAAGGAGGTAAATATGAAAATAGAGAATCATACAAATTATCAGAAAGAGAACCTTACAGAATTTGTGCAGATTCATTATCGCTTTGAACTACATAAATGGAATGTTTTCTTTTATCTATTAAGTGCATTATTTTTATATTTAGCGATTTTCTTTTTTCATGATATTCTATTTCGTTCTATAGCTGTTTTTGTATCCGTTTTAGTAATTATTGAAATGAAGAGTAATTTATTACCGAAGATGCAATTAAAACAATTATTAAGAAATGATCCACAAATTCTAAAAATAAAAAACACTTATTCTTTTTTAGAGGATGTTATAGAAATTGAAAATGAAGATGGAAAAGAACAAATTCCCTATAAAAAAGTTAATTGCATTATAGAGAGTCCTAATGCCCTTTATCTATATTTAAACTTAAACACCTACTATATTGTTTCAAAAGAAAAATTCAAAAAAAATGAGTCTTCAGTGATCGAGTACCTCAAGAAGCAAGTTTCTTGTTATTATACATATCAAGAAAACAAGTATCCATTTCTTTATACATTTTTGAAAAATAAGTGAAATAAATAAATTTAGTTGACTTTTGTTTTTATGGAGTGTTACCTTATAGATAGGAGTTGATGATATGATTTGTAAAGAATGTGGAACGGAGAATGAGAAAACATCACGATTTTGTGAGAATTGTGGTCATTCTTTAAAGAAACCATTATTTTATAAAAATACTTTAACAAAGAAGAAAAAAATCACAATTGGAGTAATCATTATAGTCTTATTTTTTGGAATTTTATCTTATTTAGTGGGTAGTTATTATACGAGTCCCAAATATATCGCTTCCAATTATTTTGAAGCAATTGCCTATGCGAAAGGTGATAAGTTATATCAGACTTTAGAATTAAAAGAGACTAGTCCTTTTACATCGAAAAAGGTTGTTAGTAGTCTATTAAGGCAACAATTGGAAGATGAGAATATCAACGTTGTTAATTATAAAGTAACAAAGCTAACTTCTTCAGAAGATGGTTTTCGTACCAATGTTGAAATCAGTTATACTGATAAATCGAGTAAACAAACGGAAACAACTATAGTAACTTTACTTAAACATAAAAAGAATAAATGGCTGTTTTTTAAAAACTGGAGTGTTGATACGAGTTCATTCGAGACGATTGATCAATTTACTTTAAGTGCCCTAAAAGGATCAAAGCTAACAATTGAAGGAATCGATTTAACATCTTATTTAAATAAAGAGAAATCAACAGACAGTCTCGATGTATATGAACTACCAGCAATGTTTCAAACCAATTACAAAGTAAAAGCAACCTTACCATTTGGATTTGATATTGAGGACACGATTATGGTAAGTAAAAGTAGAAGACGTGCAACAGTAACTTTCGATGAAAAAAGTTTGTCAAAAGAAACGAGAGAAAAACTTTTACAAATTTCCAAACAATCTTTAGAACAACTTTATCAATCTATTTTAGAAAAGAAGAACTTTGCAGATATAAAGGAGCAGTATCAATATGAAAATGGAGATACGAATGCTCTTGAAAGAAGTTACAATCAGCTTTTGAGTGATGTTAGCAGTAGTAATTTAAAATCGATTACATTCAAAAATCTTGATTTAACCGATTTAGAAATTACAGATGAAGGATATTTATATTTAAGTTTGAAAGTAAATTACGATTATACAGTAATGTATACGAATGAGAATGGAGAACAAAAAGAACATACGGATAGTGATTACGACTATGTTAATTTGACTTATGATTATCAGAATGAAGATTTTCATTTTGTTAGTTTCAAAAATTTAATGACTTATTTTTCAAGATATTTATAGGAGGAAATTATGGCGAAATATTGTACAAATTGTGGAAAACCACTAGTTGATGGTCAGGAATGTAATTGTAAAAGAGAAGTGAAAATTGATGGGGAAGCAAGTAAAGTAGACTTATATATGAAAGAATTATGGGAAACCATAAAAGGTATCTTTACAAAACCTGTAGATACTATAAAATCTTTTGTGAAAAAAGAAGATATTGCTTTATCAGTTATTATTTTAATTGTTCAGTCTATTCTAATCGGTATTTTAGCAGTTTTTCTATTTAGAGAAAGTTTTGCTATTCGATTTTTTACATATGAATATCAACTAGGTTCAGCTGCAATGTTTTATCGAGTTTTCTTTATGACTGTATTTAAAATTCTGATAGCAAGTTTCTTTGTAGCCCTTGTATTTCAATTAATGACTGAACGGTTATCAAATAGTAAGATAGATTATAAAAAAATGGTAGCATTGCTAGCAGTTACCTCTATTATATCAATTGTAACATTATTAGTAGGATTCGTTTTATTTAACTTATCCCTTAAATTGATGCTCGTAGTATTTCTACTAGGATTTCTATTTATGTTTGTGACACTCTTCCAAGGATTAAAAATTGTTACAAGAGTAGATGAGAATAAACAAGGATATTTATTTGTCGGTGGAATTTCTCTTACTGTTTTATTTATCATTTATGTTTTACCAATTCTATTTTAAGATATATAATAAATCTACTAGACGAAAGTCATTATTTCTGATATAATGAGTTCGTCTTTTTTAATGCCTAAAGAAAGGAGTTTTTATGAGTAAAATTAAAATATGTGCTCTTGGTGGACTAAATGAAGTCGGAAAAAACTTATATGTTATCGAAGTTGACCAAGACATATTTATCTTTGATGCCGGTTTAAAATATGCCGACGATAAGATGCTTGGGGTAGATTATATTATCCCAAATTATGATTATTTAAAAGAAAACAAAGAAAAAATTAAGGGTGTATTTATTACCCACGGACACGATGGTCAAATGGGAGCTATTCCAGATATGCTACATGATCTACCAGATCTAGCAATCTATGGAACCGCATTCACCATCGAATTATTAAAGAAAGAATTATTTGATGAAAATATTAAGACGGAAAAATTATATGTAATAGAACCACATCATAAAATTGATTTTGGTGCGGTTTCTATTTTCCCAATTGCGCTGACCCATTCTGTTCCTGGAACAGTTGGTTATGCGATTAATACGAAAGATGGTATTATTTTCTATACTGGAAACTATGTATTTGATCAAGCTATGAATGGATCTTATAAAACAGATATCGGGAAACTCGCATACGTAGGGAAACAGGGTGTATTATGCCTACTTAGTGAATCTGTATATGCAGATAAATTAGGATATACATCACCTAAGAACCGTATCTCAAAAGTAATTCAAGAGACACTTGATATGAATGAGGGACGTATTATATTTAATATTGTGCAAGCCCAACTATATCGAATTCAAGAGCTTTTCAATGAAATTATGAAAACGGATCGTAAAATTGTTATTATGGGAAAACGTTTAGAAAATATGATTGATCGCGCAATTGATATGGGATACGTTGCTTTCGACAAAAAACGTATTCAAAACATCAAACATGTGAATGATGAAGGGATTATTGTCCTAATATCTGATGAACGTGAAAAACCATTTTCAAATATCATGAGAATTATAAAAGGTTATGACAAGTTTATTAAAATTACAGAATCTGATACGGTTGTATTCGCATCTCCAATTTATGAAGGAATGGAAAAAAGTTCTACTAAAGTATTTGATGACATAGCTAAAATAGGAGCAAAATTGATTATTGTTTCTAGCAGTAAATACTTGGGGAACCATGCTTCAAAAGAAGATTCTATGATGATGATTAATTTGATGCAACCGAAATATTATGTACCTGTAATTGGTGAATATCGTCACCAAGTAGCGAATGCTGAATCAGCAAAAGAAATAGGTATGAATGAAGAGAATATTCTTCTAAAACTAAATGGAGAAGTTATTACTTTCGAAAATGGAAAATTAGTAGATAATGGTGAAAAAATTAAAGTCGATGATATTTTAGTAGACGGTAAAGCTGCTGGAGATATCGGAGAATTAGTTTTAAAAGATCGTGAACTATTAAGTGAAAACGGAATTGTTATCGTTAGTGTTACACTTGACCGTTCTACGAAAAAGGTTCTAGCTGGTCCAGAAATTCTAACTAGAGGATTTGTTTTTGTAAAAGACAATATTGATTTAATAAAAGAGGCACAAAAATTATCCTTAGAAGTTGTACAAGAATTTGTAAAACCTAACTTTATCGATTTCAATAAAATTAAAACAGGTATTCGTGATAAATTAGGAAAATATTTCTATAAAGAAACTGAATGTAAACCGATGATTTTAATTGTTATGCAGGAAGTATAATAGGATGAACCATAATAAAATTATGGTTTTTTCTTACTTTTATCCAATTGTGCCAATAATAAAATAATTTATCTAATGATAAGTAAAAAACAATTTAATCGAATTGATTTTTTTAATTGCAACGAAAAATGAATTCTTATTTTTTTATTGTGAAAGAGACTTAATTATGTTACAATCATGGGGCAGTTAGGTGGTATATATGAAAAAAGATAATAAATTAAAATGGAACGATACTGTCCATAATTTAAAAAGATCATGGAGGTTTGCAAAGAAGCAGAAGAAATATCTATTTGGCTATATGTTTACTTCCTTAGTTCTTTGCATTATTGGTGCTCTAACACCGATGATATCCGCGCAAGTGTTACTCCGAATTACCGGAGAGAAATGGAATGAATTATTGACGATTGCCATCCTTGTTTTCATCATGGAAATTAGCCGAAATCTATTTCATTATTTTGCTAATAAAACAAGTCAAATATTTTTTCGTGAAACTTTATTGGACTTACAAATGACGCTTGCTTCAGAGATATTAAGATTAGAAACAAAAGAGATTGATAACAATTCTTCTGGGATCTTTATCGATCGCTTAAACAGAGATAGTGGTGATATTGCTCATATCTTTACAGAATTAAACTATTCTATCAACGATATTGTTGCTAATATAGGAATTCTAGTTGCCATATTTGCAATTAATAAAATTATCTTTCTATACTTCCTATTTGGTTTAATTGTCTTATTTATATTGAATCATATTCGTATGAAAAAGTATTTTGAGATCGATAAAAAATTTCGTAAGATTAGAGAAAAGAATACTGGACTCATTACGGAGTTAGTTAGAGGTATGCGTGATATCAAAGTTTTAAATGCCTCTAAAAATTTTCTATCAACGATGCATCTTCGTATGAAGGAAGCAAATGATGAACAATATAAAATGTCAACGATAAAAAGAACTTACAATTTTTGGACTGGTAGTCTTCAGGACTCCTTAACAATTGGTTTTGTATTCTTAGGACTTCTTCTAATAAAAGAGAACATGCTAATAACAGCCAACTTTGTAGTTTTATATATGTATCAAGGAAGAGTTTATAATTTACTTAGCTATTTTACGCAGTTTCTAGAGTATCTCCGTAATTTCAATTTATCGGCAAACCGAGTATTTGAAATTATTGAAAATGAAAAATATACAAAAGAAACATTTGGAGAAAAAACACTTCTACATATTAATGGAGATTTTTCATTTAAAAATGTGACTTTCTCTTATAAGGAAGAAAATAAAATTTTGGATAGGATCAGCTTTGATGTAAAAGCAAATGAAACGGTTGCTTTTGTTGGAAAAAGTGGTGCTGGAAAAACAACAATCTTTGGACTTCTGACAAGACTTTATCATCCATTATCAGGAGAAATTACCATTGATGGAGTAAATATCAATCAGTTAACTGAAGCAAGTTTACGAAACAATATTTCAATCATTACGCAAAATCCCTATATTTTTAATTTCACTATTCGGGAGAATCTAAAAATTGTAAAATCGGATGCGACAGATGAAGAAATAGAAACAGCTTGTAAAATGGCATGTATTCACGATTTTATTATGACACTGGAAAATGGATACGATACAATGGTAGGAGAAGGCGGCTACACTCTATCAGGGGGACAACGACAACGTTTAGCAATCGCAAGAGCATTTATTCGTAGAACAGAAATTATTTTATTTGATGAAGCAACAAGTGCACTCGATAATGAAACCCAAAGAAGTATTCAAGAAGCAATTCGCAATATGAAGGGAGAATATACCATCTTAATGATTGCTCATAGACTAAGTACTGTAATTGATAGTGATCGAATTATTCTAATTGATGAAGGAAAGATTGCAGGCTTAGGTAGTCATCAACAATTGCTAAAAGAAAATGCAATATATCGTGCATTATATGAAACCGAATTAGAGAAATAGCATGATATATAAATAGGTGTATAAGGAGGGATATTATGAACTATGAGCGTGTAGTAGAACGAGCAATAGATCAAGTAATATCTCTTTATTGTGTTAATAATCCTCATTTGAAATTACAAACATTAACCTATGAAAGAGAGAAATTGAAGCAATACTTTTTAAAGAGAAAGGGTCAAACAAAACAAAATCAAATAGAGGAAATCTTAAAATATCAAAGTGCCTATTTTTTAAAGTGGATGAATTTTTATAAAATTTCCGGAATGAGTTTAGCTGTTGGACTAGAAAAGGGGCCAGAACTATACTTTTATCTTGGAAATGGTGGGGAACAAGATTTTCCGATCGATCAAACTGTCCGCTTTGATATTGCTAGTGTTTCTAAAATGTTTACTGATATTCATGCCATAATGGATTATAAATTTGGTTTTATCGCATTAGATCAACCGATTCATCAAATTAATTCTGATTTTCATTATGCTTGTACAATTACGGAATTATTAAATTTCTATTACCAGTTAGAGACTCATCCTCGTATTGATGATTCTAATATTACTTTATTAGAAGCCGAAAAAGCCTTGCGACTTGCGACAACAGAGCAAATTGGTGTTCATACTTATAGTGATATACCACATATGATATATAGTAGGCTATCTCCTGATTTTAAAGAGCATTTTCGCCTTTATTTCAACATCATAATGGGATTATATAATACTGGTTACGAAGTAGATGAAAATGCATTGCTAACAGGAAATGATTACCACTATCCACGGCAAGTTCGAGATGAAAAGGCTAGGGTATGTGAATATAGCGGTCATGCGGGTATTTGGTCCACTAGCAAAGATTTAGTACAGTTTTTTCAATTTCTAATACGTGAAAATTTGGTTACTAAACAAGACTTAAAAATACTGACAACATTGCTTACAGACGATAATTATCCAAGAGCTATGCTTTATCGTCAAACTGGTGGAGGACTTTATCGAAACTCCGAGATACCTTATATTTCTAGTGAGAATGCCTTTGCAGCTTCCGGATCGACTGGGAGCTGGGTACTCATGGATTTAGAAAATGGATATACTGCGAATATTTTAACGAATCCATATAGTTCTAAACATGGAATTCCAAATCGTTATAGTAATAAGTTAAATGACCTTAAAGTCAATCTTATGGATGTTATTCGAAAACTTCAAGTTATTGTCAAGATAAACGAGTTAGAAGATCAAAAAGAGTTCTTAAGAAAGAAATATGTGCTAAAATAAGAATGGTGATAACATGAAAAGACCAATCATCGGTATTATTGGAAGACCCGATATTAATGACCGAAAGACCCCAATTATTAATGTATTTGATGTCTATCGGAAAGCTATTAATGAAGTGGGAGGGAATGCAATTTTAATTTTACCTCCACAAAATGTAATCTATGAGAATGTCCTTCCAAAGAATGTTCCAAGTTTAACAGAAGAAGAGAAGGAAATGCTCATTGATCAAATAAAGTTATGTGATGGATTTTTACTTCCCGGTGGATTTAAAATGTATGAATACGACTGTTTTGTTGTCGATTATTTGATTGAACACAACTATCCTGTTTTAGGAATTTGTATGGGGATGCAAGTGCTTGCTGCTCATGAAAAAAGAAAAATATCTAATCAAGTGCAACATACACTTAAAAATGTAGGTAGTGAAAACCATTATCTAGAAGAAGGAAACCATACTCATCCAATTTTATTAAAAAAGCAGACCAGATTATATAATCTATTTAAAAAAGATCAGATTAATGTGAATAGTTTTCATAATTATCATGTTCCCGATGCGCTGGGATTTACGATTTCAGCGGTATCGACGGATGGATATATTGAAGCAATCGAATACCCAAGCAAAGATTATGTGTTAGGTGTTCAGTGGCATCCTGAAAAGATGCTCACATACCAAGAAGAGCAAAAAGCAATTTTTAAAGATTTTATCAATGTATGTAAAAAAGGAGTAACGAATGAGTAAAAAATTATATTTCCGCTATGGAGCTATGAACTGTGGAAAAACAACCCATCTATTAATGACCGCACATAATTATGAAGAACAGGAAATGACACCTGTTATTATGAAAGCAACACTTGATACAAAAGGCGGAGACACTATCATCAATCGAATGGGGGAAACACGCAAGGTAGACTGGTTAATCAAATCAACCGATAACTTACTTGCAATCGTAAAAGATCATTATTCTTGTGCGAATTGTATTTTAGTTGATGAAGCACAATTTTTAGAACCGATTCAAGCAGATCAATTATTACAGGTTACTATTCAATTAGCAATTCCGGTAATTGCTTATGGACTTCGAACCGATGCCTTTAATAAAGGTTGGGCAGGATCGACTAGACTTTTACAAATTGCCGATACTATCGAGGAAATGAAGACAATCTGTAAATGTGGATCGAAAGCAACATTTGTAATCCGTATGAATAATGGTCAAGATGTCTTTGAAGGGAATCAAGTTGCAATCGATGGAGAAGATAATATTACCTATGAGTCTGTTTGTAAAACTTGCTATTTTGATCGACTTGAGCAAAGTAAACAAGAAATATTGCGAAAATAATCGATGAAAAACTTAACTTTTAACTATTTTAGCTTGTTTTTTAAAAGCAATTTATGATACAATAACGTTGGCTTTTTCAAATACACACATTATGGATTTTTGAGTCTAGTGCCGAAAGGTGATTCAGAAAGTTGAAGTAATGGAGGAACAAACAAAAGGAGGAAAAAATATGGCAGTTGTGTCTATGAGTTATTTACTCGAAGCGGGAGTTCACTTTGGTCATCAGACGAAACGTTGGAACCCAAAAATGAAAGAATATATTTTTACATCAAGAGATGATATCTATATTATCGATTTACAAAAAACAGCAAAGAAAATCGAAGAAGCTTATGAAGCTTTAAGAGCTATTGCTGCAAATGGAGGAAAAGTATTATTTGTTGGTACTAGAAAACAAGCTAGCGAAGCAATTAAGGAAGAAGCAGAACGTTCTAATTCTTACTATGTTGCAGAACGTTGGTTAGGTGGAACATTAACGAATTTCAAAACAATTCGTCGTCGTGTGAAACGTCTAGAAGAAATCGAAAAAATGGAAAAAGATGGGACTTTTGATCTACTTCCAAAGAAAGAAGTAATTGGACTTAAAAAGGAATATGACAAACTAAATAAATTGTTATGTGGTATTCGTGAAATGTACAAATTACCAGAAGCTTTGTATATTGTTGACCCAACAAAAGAAGAAATTGCAATTCGTGAAGCAAGAAAATTAAATATTCCAGTATTTGGAATTGTTGATACGAACTGTGATCCAGATATGGTTGACTATGTAATTCCAGGAAATGACGATGCAATTCGTGCTGTTAAACTAATTACTGGTGTAATGGCTAATGCAGTTGTAGAAGCTAACGGTGGAAAATTAGTTGACTATGTAAAAGAAGAAGATCGTAATCAAGACAGTGCCGCCTCTATTATGGAACGTGCTGTAGAATCTGTTAAGAGAAAAGAAGATCGTCCAAAAAAAGATTTCAAAAACAACCGAAACAATAATCGTCCATACAACAATAACCGTTCAGGAGAATATCAAAATCGTAATGAACGATATGTAAATGATAATAAAAAATCTTTCAAGCCACAAAATGAAGAACGTCCAAAAACAGCCGAAGTTAAAGAAGAAAAACAAGAAAAAGCTAATGTTGATTTCGATAAATTAACAGTTTCTGAACTTCGTGAAATGGCTAAAAGCAAAGAAGTTAAAGGATATTCTACAATGAAAAAAGCTGAGCTTATTGAAGCTTTAAGATAAAAGAGAAAGATGATTTTATATCATCTTTTTATATAATGAGGAGGAATAATTATGATTAGTGCAAGTTTAGTAAAAGAGCTAAGAGAAAAAACAGGAGCAGGAATGCTTGACTGTAAAAAAGCACTTGAAGCAAATAATGGTGATATTAATGCTTCTATCGATTGGTTAAGAGAAAAAGGAATTTCTAAAGCTGCAAAAAAAGCAGATCGTATTGCTGCTGAAGGAACTGCTGCTATTTTAGTTGATGGAAATAAAGCTGTAGTAGTAGAAGTAAACTCAGAAACAGATTTTGTTGCTAAAAATGAAGAATTTAAAGAATTAGTTAATGTACTTTTAGCAACAATTATGAATAATGATGTAGAAGATGAAGAATCTATTTTAGCTCTTCCATATGAAGGAGCTACAATTAACGACTACCTTATTGCAAAAACAGCTAAGATTGGTGAAAAATTAAGTTTTCGTCGTTTTGCAAAAGTTGAAAAAACCGATAGTGAATCATTTGGTTCATATATCCATATGGGTGGTAGAATTGCAGTTTTAACAATTGTTGAAGGAACTTCAGAAGAAGTTGCAAAAGATGTTGCTATGCATGCAGCAGCAATGCGTCCAAAATACATTCGTAAGGAAAATGTTCCTGCTGATGAATTAGACCGTGAGAGAGAAGTTCTAAAAGAACAAGCAATCAATGAAGGAAAACCAGCAGAAATCGCTGAAAAAATGGTTGAAGGACGTATTCAAAAATACTATAAAGAAATTTGTCTTGAAGAGCAACCATTTGTTAAAGATGGTGACATCAGTGTTTCAACTTATGTAAAAAATAATGGTGGTTCAATCATTAATATGATTCGTTTTGAAGTAGGAGAGGGTATTGAAAAAAAAGAAGAAGACTTTGCTACTGAAGTTATGAATCAAATCAATAATAAATAAGAATTAAAAAAATTGATAGCTATTGACTATCAATTTTTTTGACTTTTGTTATCTTATTACCGATTTCAATGCCAAGTAGAATTCCAATAGGAAATTCATATGTATTTTTTACATTTCTTTTTGGTAAAATTATCTTCCATGGTTTTATGTTTTTATAATGATATAGAATGATGTCATTTTGATCAGTCAAGACAACATCAATTGGCTGAATCATAAAAAAGGTATGAATTCCATTACAATTAGGAAAATAATAACCTTGATCAGTTTTTTTACGAAACATCATTCCTTTAAATCTTTTCCAAAATTTGGAACAAACAACTATTGGAACTGTAGAATTTCCTATTAAAACGTTCATACTATCACCAGAAAATAATATAACATAAATAATTTTAATTGACAAATTTTGAAAAACGTTATAAGATGTGTATAGTTATAGTAGCAGGAGGTTATTCTTATGAAATTAAATAGAAAAGGACAAGCACTTGTCGAATACTTATTAATTATTGCAGTAATTAGTGTGGTTGTTGTAGGAGTGGTTAAGTTACTCGGAGGTTATTTACACGATTCGATGGTGAAATCATCTTGTGATCTTGTAGATAAAGTATATGTAGAAGGTTCTAAACCTGGTGAGGGAGCCTGTGTAGATCGATAAATGATACTTTGTATCATTTTTTGTTGTTTCAGAGCAAAATTTACGGTATAATGATACAAGATAGAGGTGGTTTATGAAAGATCAAAAAGGACAAGCTCTAGTCGAATTTATCTTGATTTTACCGATTTTATTACTTATTTTCTTAGGGTTATTTGATATTGGAAATGTGTTTTATCAAAGGTACCAATTGATGAATGAGCTCGATGTCGTAGCGGATTTGTACCAAGACAAGAAATTTGACGAATATACAGCGTATGTTCAGAAAAAAAGGCTTAATATTGGAATTGAAAAGAAAGATCAACTAACAACAATTACACTTTCTAAATCGCTCAAAATTACAACTCCTGGACTAGATCAAGTATTGAAAAACAAAATAGAAGTGGAAACGACGGTCTATGAAAAATAGAGGACAGGTATTAGTTGTATTCGCCCTCATGCTCCCAATCATTCTAATGTTACTTGGAATAGTAATCGATTATGGGAGTGTAACTTTAACTAAATTAGAAGCAGAATCTGAGATGAAACGAATCTTAAAAACTGCTTTAGAGGAAAACCTTGATGAAACGGAAATCCGTGCATTGATGAATAAAAATTTAAAAAAGGCAATTAATATCGACTTGATGTTAGGTGAGCGAATTGACGCTAGTGTAACACTTGAAACAAAAACGATATTTACCCATCTCTTAGGAACAAAACAAGAGAAGTACAAACTTTCTTATCGAGCATACAAAGTAGAAGATAAAATAAGAATTGTGAAAGGATGATAGTATGGCACTACAACAAGCAAAGATATTTTTTGTAACTTCTGTAAAAGGAGGAACAGGTAAAACAACTACTGTTTTAAACTTAGCTGGAATTTTTAAAGAAATGGAAAAGCGAGTATTAATTATGGATTTTGATCTATATACTGGTTCTGTTGCTGCTTCTTTAAACATTGAACCAACAGCTGATCTTTTTACGCTTGTTGACGATTTAAATAACAATCGTTTTGATAATTTAAACGATTATGTTACTCCGTTTATGGAAAATATCGATGTCATCGCATCTCCGAAAGATCCAAGAACAGCAGGAAAGATTAATAGTAAATATCTTCAAATCGTACTATCGAAAGCAAAGTTGAAATATGATATCATTTTGATTGATTCAAGTCCTGTCTTAAACGATATTAACTTAGTTACTATGGATGTTAGTGATGAAATTTTATACTTGATTACAAATGATCCAATGGATTTAAAGAATATGAGAACAATGGTTTCTATCTATCGTGATATGGGTCGTAACAATTATAAAATCATTTTAAATGATTCAGTAGATAAAAGAGGAAATTATTTTACAAAGTACGATATGAAAAACATTATTAATGATAATATCGACTATACAATTCCAAGCAGTTTTTATATCAAAAATATTGATAAATACGTTATGGATGGCAAAATATTAACTCTTGAAAAAGGTGTTATGAGATTACATAAAAAGGGTTTTGATAATTTAAAGAAAATTGCTAATGCACTATTAAAAGAAAGGGGCCGAAACTAATGGCAAGAAATTTCGTCGATGAATTTGAAGTAAAGTTAGAATCTGCCAGTTTTCAAGAGATAGATGACTATGATGCCTTTAAAAATAAACATTTATTAGATGAGCTTAGAAATAAGATCATTCAAAATCTAATCGATCACAACGTTACAAATGTGAAAAGCATGGATGAATTTGTTAAGAAAGAAATCGATGCGACGATTGAAGGATATGACCTAACCAACGTTGAACGCAACTATTTATACAATCTAATCGATAATGAAATTAGTGGCTATGGTCCATTAACAGAGTTATTAAATGATAAAGAAATTACGGAAATTATGGTTAACGGAACAAATGAAATCTATATTGAATTAGATGGTAATATTATTCGCGATACAAGTATCTCTTTCATTAATGAAGAGCATATTGTAAGAACCATTCAACGAATGATCCAACCGCTTGGACGGACGATTGATACAGCTAATCCAATGGTAGATGCGAGACTAGAAGATGGATCCAGATTAAATGCAGTAGTACCGCCACTTTCATTAAACGGACCAGTTATGACAATTCGTAAATTCAAAGAAGAACTAGCAAATGTCGATGACTTTCTTAGAACCGGAACGCTTACACCATATATGGCTCGTTTTCTACAGGCTTGTGTTCAGGCCAAATTAAACCTTATTATATGTGGAGGAACTGGTGGAGGAAAGACCACCTTACTAAATGTTTTATCTTCTTTTATCGGTCATGAGGAACGAATTATTACGATTGAAGATGCAGCTGAGTTGAAATTAGAACAAGAACATGTTATTTCACTTGAAACAAGACTTACTAATTATGAAGGACAGGGTGAAATCACAATTCGTGATTTAGTAATAAATTCCCTTCGTATGAGACCAGATAGAATTATTGTTGGAGAAGTTCGTGGAAAAGAAGCATTCGATATGCTTCAAGCGATGAATACAGGGCATAATGGTAGTTTAACAACCATGCATGCCAATTCTCCTGCCGATGCTTTAAACCGTCTTGAAACGATGATTTTGATGGCCGGAATGGAAATCCCAGTTAAAGCTCTTCGCGAATATATCGAAAATGCGATCGACATTGTCGTTCATATTCAACGGTTAAGCGACGGAAAAAGAAAAGTAACAAGTATTTGTGAAGTAACAGGATTTGATGATGATGTTATTCATTTGAATGAGATTTTCGCATTTAATCAAACAGGAGTTTTATCTGATCGAGAAGTGATTGGGGAATTCGTCAAATACGATTTTGTACCGAATGTATATGATAAAATTGTGGCTCGTGGAATCGACACAATGAAAGATATTTTTGAATCATAAGGAGGGATACTATATGCAGGGAAATTCTGGATTTTCTTTAGAAAGTCAAGAACAAACAGGAAATCAAGAACTGAATATTGTTTTTACTCCTCATTCCACAACAAGGAAGTTAATGTATGAAATACTTAAAGATGGTAACAGTTATGAAACATATGAAATAACCACATCAAAAGCAATTACAATTCCGCTAACGGAAACAGGTACATTCCAAATAAGAGTAACTGAGTATGGGGCAAACAGTTCTAGTACCCAAATGAGTGGTCTTTATAAGTTAGATTTTGAAAAGCCAGTTATTACAGTACAAGATAGTTCTCTCACAGTGTATCAAACAAAAAAAGGACAAGAATTAGATTTCAGTAATTATGTCAAAGCTTATGATGAGCAAACTGGGAACTTAACAAAATCGATTACATCTAATATCGACGAGCTAGATCTTTCAAAAATAGGATTAACTGAAATTACTTTCACAGTTAGTGATGGTGCCGGTAATATAACAACGAAAACGGTTCCACTAAATGTTATAAGAGATCCTGGAAGTAGTTTATTAGCTATTCAGATTGTAATCATTACTCTTTTAGCGTTACTTTTATGGAGAGTTATCATTTATCGCCGTAGTTTATCCCTAGAAAGACGTTTAGCTAAATATAGTGTCGATCCGATTCGAAACAATTCTGAATCGTTTACGGATAAACTCGGGAAATTTTATCGGTCAGTTTTAGAAAAAATGAGAGGGTATTTGAAGAAGTCTGTATTTTTACAGAAACACTCAAAGAAATACCGTAAGTATTTACCGATTTATCACTCTGTTTATGAGGATGAAATTGATTTAATTTCTTGTAAGTTTTTATCTGCTGGTGTATTATTAGTAGTAGCGATCTTTTCTAAAACAATTCAGTATCAAGTAATTACTTTATATGAGTCAGTATTACCGATTATTTTTGGCTTTTTCTTACCAGATTTAATTTTTATCTCAAGATATAAACTGTACCGTAACGAACTTGAAAATGATTTATTACAAGCAATTATCATCATGAATAATGCTTTTAAATCAGGCCGTAGTATTACACAAGCTGTGGATTTGGTAACAAAGGAATTAAAAGGACCGATTGGTAGAGAATTTGAGAAGATTGCAATGGAATTATCTTTTGGATTAGAAGTGGATGTTGTATTTGACCGGTTTTCTAAACGAGTTGCATTAGAGGAAGTCGCCTATTTAACAGCATCATTATCGATTCTAAATCGTACTGGTGGAAATATTATTAAAGTCTTCTCATCGATAGAGTCATCGATGTTTAATAAGAAAAAATTAAAATTGGAGCTATTATCTTTGACAGGTGGTTCAAAAATTATTGTAATAGTTTTAATTGCCATCCCAATTTTATTTATCCTATTTATTTCACTAATTAGCCCGACTTACTTGTCACCACTAATTACAACTGATATAGGAAGAATGCTTTCTGGTATTATTTTCATTCTTTATTCTGTCTATATTATGTTGGTAAGAAAAATTATGAAAGTAAGGATGTGAGAAAATGAAAGGTAGCTTTGTAAGAAAGATTTATAGAGGAAAGGATATCGAAGCGATCGATTCCAAAATTGCTCTATTAGGAGACACAAAATTAAATACAGAAGCATTTCTAAATTTTCGTATTTTCTCATCTTTACTGGTGTTCTTAGTGATTCTTTATACAGCTAAGATGGGATATATTTATGCCCCACTAGCAACAATTGTCTATTATTACTTATACTATTATGTAACAATAGAAGTACCAATTAAGAAGCGAATTCAGAAGTTAGATCACGAAGCTCTTTATTTCTTTGAAATTCTAACTCTTACCTTAGAATCTGGAAGAAATTTAGAGAATGCACTCGACATTACCGTGTTTAATGTTGATTCAGAACTTTCAAATGAATTTAAAAGAGCTCTATTTGAAGTAAAATTTGGTAAATCATTGATGGAAGCTTTAGAAGATATGAAAAAAAGGATTCCTTCTGAAACAATCAATAATATTATTCTCAACATGATTCAAACGAGTGTTTTTGGAAATAATATTATTGATACGATGTATCATCAAATAGATTTCTTAAGAGGAAAACAAATTTTAGAGATTAAAGGACAAATCAATAAGATCCCGAATAGGGTAAGTATTATTTCCGTTCTATTTGTGGTTCCACTAATATTATTATTAGTTTTAGGACCATTCATTGTTCAATTTTTAACGCAATAAGGAGATGGATTTATGTATCATTTTATTGGAATAAAAGGGTCTGGTATGAGTGCATTAGCACAAATTATGAAACGTATAGGATATGAAGTACAAGGAAGTGACGTAGAGGAGCATTTCTTTACAGAAATTGGGCTTCATGAATTAGAAATCCCTGTACTACCATTTGACGAGAAAAATATTCAACCTGGTATGAAAATTGTAAGAGGAGCAACTTTTCATGAGGAAAATGTGGAAGTTGCCAAAGCAAAAGAATTAGAACTTAAGATGTATAGCTATGCAGAAATGGTTGGACATCTGACAAGAAAGTTTAAAACGATTACGATTGCTGGATGTCATGGGAAAACGACTACAACATCCATGTTAGCGCATGTTTTAAACGGTACGGTAGGAGCAAACTACCTAATCGGTGATGGAACTGGTTTTGCTGATCCTAAAAATGAATATTTTGCTTTAGAGGCATGTGAGTATAGAAGACATTTCTTACACTATACACCGTACATTGCTATTATTACAAATATTGATTTAGATCATGTTGATTACTTTAAAAATATCGATGATGTCATCGATGCTTATCAGGAATATGCGAATAAAGCTGAGAAAATGATTTTAGCGTGTGGTGATGATCCTTATACACATTCATTAGAAGTGACAAAACCAATTTTCTTCTATGGGTTGGATGAGGATAACGATGTTCGTGCAACTGATGTTGTCTATAAAGAGACTGGTACTAGTTTTGAAGTTGAGGTCGAAGGAAACTACTATGGTGCATTTGATCTACCGATTTATGGGAAGCATATGCTTTTAGATGCCTTAGCTGTTATTGCTGCTTGCTATTACGAACGTATGGAAGCTAGGGATATATCTAAGATTTTTAAAACTTTTAAAGGAGCAAAAAGAAGATTTTCTGAAACAGTAGCAGGCTCTAATGTTATTATTGATGATTATGCTCACCATCCGAATGAAGTAAAAGCAACAATTAAAGCAATTCGTCAAAAATACCCAGATAAGAAGATTGTCACTGTTTTTCAACCACATACATTCTCTAGAACCGAAGAATTTGCGGACGATCTAGCGGAGGTAATGAATCAAGCTGACTATTCCTATATTTTACCAGTTCATGGTTCAAGAGAGAAACAGGAAGATTTTCCAAATATTACAGCTAATACCATTGTTCAAAATTTAATACATGGAGAGGCAATAGAGAAAACAGATGCGATAAAATTAGAACAATATGAAAATACAGTAATAGCGTTTTTAAGTCCTAATGATTTATCAACACTAGAAAATGAAGTAATTGAATTTTATCAAAATAAAGGTGAGAATTAATTCTCATTTTTTTGTTAGTATGTTATAATTCTATTAGGTAGGAGTGAAAGAATGAACAATAAAAATAAAATTATAGTAGTAGGTGCAGCTCTTTTAATGCTTATTATAGTAGGCTTAGTAGTATGGTTTTATCTAATTCCGAAACTTGATGAGAAAAAAGTAAGAAAAGTAGAAATGAATGATGCGCAAAAATTATCGCATACTTTACTGGAAATGACTGAGGGGTATTTTAAAAATAACGATTTATACAATACAGATGATCTTAGCTATTTAAAACTAAAAGATATTCAATATTTAGGAAAGAAAGACAATATTCTAACTTATTATTTGACATTTAATGCGAGATGTAAGACGAGCAAAGAAATCCCATGTTTGTACGTCAGTCAGGCAGAAGATATCGATTATACAAAGAAATTTGTTTATAAAGGATTTGTTCGTATAAAAGAGGAAAATGGATATTATACCTTGGTAGAGTTTGATGAAGGCGGTGGTTATTCTACCGATATGGAAATTGCTGAAAATCTAATGATAGATCCATTTACAAATTATATGAAGGAACAATACGATTTTGAGTTCTTTGAGATAGAAACTGTTAAGTTTTTAAAATATACAACCCAACCGATTTATGAGATTAAAGGAACCTTCCGTTGTGAAAATTCTAATAGCAGATGTCTTACAAGTTCTGTAACAGAGAATAATTTTGACTACATTGTAGGAGCAAGAAAAGAAAACAATCAGATTTCAATTGAATTTGTAGATGAAACAACGAATTATGAAATTATAAAATAAAAGAAGTATAGGAGAGATGTTATGCAATATAATAAATTAGTTCGAGATAAAATCATTGAAATAATAGAATTGAATGGTGAAAAACCTGTTTCACACATATTAAATGATGATGAATATAGGGATGAATTAGTAAAAAAGCTAAAAGAAGAATGTCAAGAGTTACTAGAGGCAATCGAAAAAAATAATCGTGATGAAATCGTTGAAGAATCAGCTGACTTAATGGAGGTAATATGCTCAATTAATAAGCTACAGGAAAGTAACTTCGATGATATTATAAAAGTAATGAAAGAAAAGAGAGAAAAAAGAGGAGGCTTGATACTAGTACCTGTCAAGTACTCACTAAATAAAAATATTTAATTTTGATAGTTTGAGCGATACTTAATAGGTGATAAGT
>DICM01000030.1:405-845 GCA_002416285.1 Caryophanales bacterium UBA5026 | reverse complement strand
TTTCCCAACAATGACCTTTATGTGACATACTTCTTGTAAAGTTTAAATCTTTCGCTAATTGAATATATTCATAAGCAAAATAAACTGCGCCTTGATCTGAATTAATAATTTTGTCTTCTTTTGGTATCATATCTTTAAAACTATCTTTTATTAAAGCAACATCATTGTTATTTGATGTTGCATATGATACAATTTCTTTGTTGAAGTAATCTTTAACGGCTGATAAATAAAGTGTTCCATCACTACATTTTATATAGCTGACATCAGTTGATTGTTTTTGATTGAATTCATCTGATTTAAAGTTACATTTGACTAAGTACTGAGCCTTATTTTTAAGGCTCTTTTCTTTTGATTTATTAATTGATAAAGGTTTCTTTGTTCTAACAATTACGGATAATCCTAGAGCTTTTTTATATCTTCTAATTAATTTGTGATTTAAT
>DICM01000030.1:0-236 GCA_002416285.1 Caryophanales bacterium UBA5026 | reverse complement strand
GAGAACGGATTTCCATCAGAAGAGCATAGGATTTTTTTAGGATATCTATATCCTCAATTTCTTCTTTCTTTCGTCCTCTGTCATCCTTTCCTAATATCCCTTTATCAAATTCACTATTCCATCTGCTTACTGTACCACAACCAGATATATTATATTTCTTACATAAATAGGATATGGTCGCACCTTCTTTAAATTCTTCTACTATTTGTTTCTTTTCTTCTATTGTTCGTTTTTTA
>DICM01000008.1 GCA_002416285.1 Caryophanales bacterium UBA5026 | reverse complement strand
GACAAATCTTAGAATGTCATATAAATTATATGCTGAATGTTAATTATTGATTTTATAATTATCTTTATAAAAAAAACAATGTACATCACTTTGTACATTGTTATGTAATGGATACTACCCCACATTTTAATATGTTATTAAATTTTTTTGTTTCTTTGATTGGCATTACTTTGATAACATCGGCTGGTTTTTCTAAATTGTAATCAAGGTAAATATTATTTTCTTCATCATACTTTACCTCAACTTCATGATAATCTATGTCATAATACTTTCTCAATTTATGAATGTAACCTTCAATTTCTTCTCTTGTTTTTAGATAAGTCATGTTGATGGAACTCTTACCATTATTACTTAAATGAGTTTCAGCATCAATCACATTTTCTAGAAATAATGTACTATATTCTTCTAGAAATGATTTTCTAAAATTTACATTGGTTACTTCAACTTTATCATTGATAATTCCTAATTCAATAGATTCTACATACTTCATAAACAACTCTTGTTGTTTTTCTTTTGACCATGATACCCATAATCTCACCTGATCTAGATAATATTCATTTAATTTTATCTGTTTTATTTTACTAATATCTCGGTAAATATTGATATCATCTAAATCTAATTTATTCTCTGTTAAGAAGGTATCACTATTTAATTTTTGATTGATGATATCTATCTTGCTATCAATTAACTTCATATCTTCAGCAAATTCTTCTAATGGTGTTACTCCAGTTGTATAAGCTGTCTTGATTCTCTCTTTCTGCTTATTTAATTCATTTACTTCAGTTATTAAATTTTCTCTTGAACTTGTAAGTCGATTTGTTAATACTGGTGCGAATATATCTCTTACTAAGAAATCATATTCTACTAAATCAATGATTATTTTTTTAATTTGTTTGATAATATCATTCTCATTAATATAGAGTTTACATTTATGACACCTATAGTAAACATAATCATATTTTTTATCTCCACCAGGACTTCTACCAGCCATAATGGAATGACATTTTGGACAATGTACTTTCTGTAAGAATAAATAGACAATTGTTCTAGTGTAATTCCTTGAATTTCTACCTTTTTGTTTTTGACAATCCATCCACATATCTTTACTAATTAATCCTTCAATGACATTTTCATATATTATTTCATCCGGTTTTCCTTTATGAAGAGTGAAGTCTCCACAATAGATTCGATTACTGATTGTTTGTTCAATCATCGAATATCGCCAGTTTTTATTTAAAATATTATTTTCATTTAGATAGTTCATAATTCTTTGATACGACCATCCGGATATATATTTGTTAAACATATCAATTACAATATCTTTCGTCGCATCATCCGGAACTAATTTTCGATTGACTCGTTTATATCCTAGTGGTGTCTTACATGGACAATGTCCATCTTTAATTGCTCCTGCTAGTCCAATTTTTGTTCTTTCACTTGTTCGTTCAATTTCATTTTGGCTTACACTCATGAGTAACCTTGATATCATTTTCCCATTCGCATTGGTCGTATTGATTTCATCATTAGCACAATCAATGTAAGCATTGTTCTCTTCTAGAAACTTCATAATGAATTCCCAGTCATAGATACTTCTGGTAATTCGGTCTAATTTTAAAGCTACAATGGTATTAGTTGTACCATTTTTGATATCTTCTAATAATTCATTGAATGCTGGCCTATCTTTGATATTCTTCGCACTAATTCCGGCATCCTCATAAATTTTATAGATTTGATATCCTTTGTATTTACACATTGCTTCTAGTCGCTCTTTTTGCTCTCCTAAACTAAATCCTTCTCTTGCTTGATCTTCGGTACTTACTCTTATATATACTCCAGCTATTTTTTCTTCTATAAATCTACCCTCCTATTATCTGTACCTATATATTTATTAACTTTTTTTTGTTGCATTCCCCCTATTAACAATTTCTTCTAATTCTGTTATTGATAAGTTTTTATATAGAGTAGTATCTCCTATATAATTAATTTTCTCTTTACCGAATATTATATAGGTTTTATTGTCGATTTGCAAGCAAATTGGCTCAATATAAGCAATATTGGTCTTTGGTATATACCGAACACTACCTCCGGTGATTACTCCCTTTTTAGAGGCAAATGTACAGATATTAGTCAATCTTTTCTTGATATTGTTATTTAAAACAATCTCTTCTTTTATTACATTCAAACTATTCCACCTTTCTAACAAAAAATCGACCAGTATTTCTGAATCGATTTTATTATATTATGCCGAATAGTTCGACTTTTTCTCTTTATGGGGCGCGGTATGGGAATCGAACCCATGTATAATGGAACCACAATCCACCGTGTTAACCACTTCACCAACCACGCCATTTGTAACTAAGTTACGTATCCTATTTTAACAATAAAAACCTATTTTGACAAGAGTTTTTTACTCTTTTCTATGAAAATATAGATTAACTTTTTAATTTAGGTAAATCAACCGAGATACATACCCATACAAATAGGATACAATCCCATACTATAAACCGAGGAGGAGTTAAGTATATGTACAATTATGAAAGAAAATTAGATTATTATAATTATCAAAATAATAACTATAATAAACCCTTATTTTCTGTAGATGAAAATCCATCACAACTTTATGATCCATATGCCGGATTTATTCGTGGAAATATGTTTCCGAGTTTATATAATGGCTACAAACTTTCACAACCACTAGAAATTGAGCCACTAAATGAACGCGCTCAATTGTTAACTTTTCTTGACGCTTTATCTTTTTCCATGATAGATATTAATCTTTATTTAGATCTTTTTCCAGATGATCAAGATATGATTCAACTATTTAATCAATATCGAATTCAAACAGACAGGATTTCTACCGAATATGAACAAAAATATGGTCCACTCACGGTAAACAGTGAGGCCACCAATGCATTCCCTTGGAAATGGGACGATCGTCCGTGGCCATGGGAAAATCAGTAGGAGGTACTTATGTGGGTATATAAGAAAAAATTAGAATATCCTGTAAATATTCGAAAAAAAGATCTAAAAATGGCAAGATATTTAACTGCACAATATGGTGGTCCCGATTCTGAACTAGCTGCTTGTTTACGTTATTTAAACCAACGTTATACAATGCCAGATGATAAAGGAAAAGCTTTATTAACTGATATCGGTACAGAAGAGATTGCTCACCTTGAAATTATCGCAAGTATGATCTATCAACTTATGCAAGGAGCTACAATTGATGAATTAAAGCAAGCTGGCATGGGTGGAATGTTTGCTCAGCATGACGGTGCTCTATTCCCAACTGATGCAATGGGAGTTCCATTTACTACCTCTTACATAGAAGCTTCTGGAGATTATATTGCTGATCTAGAAAGTGACATGGCAGCTGAACAACGTGCTAGAGCAACATATGAACATTTAATGGATTTAACAGATGATAATGATGTTCTCGGACCTCTTTCCTTCCTAAGACAAAGAGAAATTGTTCATTACCAGAGATTTAAAGAATTAAGAAACTATTATTTAGAAAATGATATGAATAAAACGTCCTAAGGACGTTTTTCGTTATAGTTATTGGCAATTTCTACAAATACATGGATAGGAATCTGTTCTGCTCGAACATTTAAATCCAAATTAAATTTCTTAAGAACTTCCTCTATTTGAACTAGATCATAACTTCTTAAATTATTGCGCAATGTCTTTCTTTTCTGTTGAAATGATGACCGGATTAACTGAAAAAAGAACTGCTCATTAGTTAAACTTTCTAATACTTCTTTTCTTTTCATTTGAATCACAATACTATCGACATTCGGTTTTGGTAAAAATACATTTCTACTTACATCTAATAATTTTGTAATATCAAAGTAATAATTTAAAAACACAGAAAGTGAGCTATAATCTTTACTACCCGGTGTTGCTTTAAATCGATCTCCGACTTCCTTTTGGACCATAATAACAAGTCGATCAACTGGAATTTTATCTTCAATTATTTTCATTACAATTGGAGTCGTTATATAATATGGGAGATTCGCAACAACATATAGTTTTTTATAAGAATGTTTTTCAAGAATTTCTTGGACATTGACCTTTAAAAAATCTTCAAAATAAATTGAAACATTTTTTTTATCTTTTAAAACATCTTCTAAAATAGGTTTTAAATTTGTATCTATTTCAAAACAAACAACCTCTTTAGCAGCATCACTTAAAAGATAAGTAAGGGATCCAGCACCTGGACCTATCTCTAATACTAAAGTATCTTTATCAATATCTGCCTTTCGAATAATACTCTGGATAATATTTTCATCAATGATAAAATTTTGACCAAACATCTTTTTAAAATTAAATCCATTTTTACTTAATAATTCTTGCATTTTTTTTGGTGAATAATTCAATTTATCACATCCTTTAAAGAGGTTTCTTTTTTATTTCACTAAATTTTCTAGGATATTTTTTATTAGTAGGTTTTATCTTTTTAATTTTTAAAATAGTTCGATTACTTTCTTCTTTTGGAAGTAAGAAAGAATATTCTTTTTCAATTTCTCCTGAGAGTTCCTGTATAGCTTTGATACTTTCTTTCTTTTCCTCTAATAAATTACCCTTCATTGGAACAAAATATCCACCAACCTTTACAAGTGGCAAACAGAATTCTGATAAAACTGCTAAATGAGCTACAGCACGAGCAGTTACTACATCAAATTTCTCACGATTTTGAACTGCGAATTCTTCGGCTCGAGCATGAACGGTTACAATTCCTTCTAAGTTTAAGGTATCTATTACATAATTTAAGAATTTGATGCGTTTTTCCAGAGAATCAACCAAAGTTATTTGTAAGTTTGGATAGATAATTTTTAATACCATACCAGGAAATCCAGCTCCTGTGCCTATATCGCAAAGTGTTTTAATATTCTTTAAATCAAAATGGTTCAATAAAATAGCACTATCATAAAAATGTTTTAAATAGACTTGTTCTAAATCAGTAATTCCAGTCAAATTCATAAAAGTATTCCACTCGACTAAAATTTCATAGTATCTTTTTAATTGTGATTCTTGCACACCCGTTAACAAAATTCCATCCTCAGCTAATTGGTTTTTCAATTCTTCTGGTTTCATTTATGCTCCTTTTTTAAATATACCATTAATATCGAGATATCAGCCGGATTAACTCCACTTATTCTTAAGGCTTGACCAATTGAAGTTGGGTTTACTTCTTTTAATTTTTGTCTTGCCTCAGAAGCAATATTCTTAATATCATCATAATTAATATCTTCTGGTATTTTTTTATCTTCTAACTTTAACATCTTCTCTGCTTCTTTTCGCGCCTTGGCAATATATCCCTCATACTTTATTTGGATTGATACTTGTTCCTCGACTTCTTCTGCATAATGAAATTCTATAAAATGTCTTAAATGTTCCATATTAATTTCAGGACGTTTTAATAAATCAAATAGTGTTATTCCATCTTTTAAAGCTGAGGAACCAATTTGTTCTAAATATTCATTGACTTCTTTGACGGGTGTCACTTTATGTTCTTTTAAAAATTCTTCCAATTCCTTCATTTGTTGTTTTTTATTTTGTAATCTTTTATATTTATTTTCATCAATTAAACCAATTTGATACCCATATTCACGAAGTCTTAAATCTGCATTATCATGTCTTAGTAATAAACGATATTCTGCTCGTGAAGTAAGTAATCGATAGGGATCTCTCACTCCTTTTGTTACTAAATCATCGATTAAAACACCAATATAAGCATCATTTCTCTTTAAAATAAATGGCTCTTTACCAGATAACTTTAATGATGCATTAATTCCGGCAATCAATCCTTGACATGCAGCCTCCTCATATCCACTCGTTCCATTAATCTGTCCTGCTGTATAAAGATTCTCAATTAATTTTGTCTCTAATGTCTGTTTTAATTGAGTTGGGTAAAGTGCATCATATTCAATTGCATAAGCATATTTTAATATTTCTGCATTCTCTAGCCCCTCTAGACTATGTACCATAAGATCCTGGATATCATGCGGCATCGATGTTGAAAATCCCTGAAGATAGATATCATCATAATAACGACTTTCTGGTTCTAAAAACAATTGATGTCTCTCTTTTTCATGAAAACGAACTACTTTATCCTCTATCGAAGGACAATATCTAGGTCCAACTCCTTTAATATCATTAAGTCCCCCATACATACTAGCTTTATGAAGATTTTCTCTAATAATTTCATGTGTTGTATCATTCGTATAAATCAAATGACAAGAGACTTGGTCCTCAACTTTATAAAAAGGATCTAAATCAAAACTAAAAGTCCTCGGAATATCGTCTCCCTTTTCTTCCTTTGTTTTAGAAAAATCAATGGAATTTTTTGCAATTCTAGGAGGAGTACCTGTTTTTAAACGAATAATTTGGAATCCTAGTTGTTCTAAGTGCTCGCTCAAATGATTAGACGGTTTTTCGCCATGTGGACCTTCTCTTCTTCTTGTATCACCAACTAATATATCAGCTTTTAGATAAGTACCGGTCGTTAAAATAACTGCATTAGAGGTAATTTTAGTTCCGTCCTCTAATATAACTCCACCCACTTTATTATTTTCTACAATTAAATCTTCCACAATTGCTTCTTTTAAAGTTAAATTTTCAGTGCTATTTAGCGTGTTAATCATGTTCTTTGGATAAATAATCTTATCTCCTTGAGCACGGAGAGCCTGTACAGCTGGCCCCTTCTTGTAATTAAGCATCTTCATCTGAATCAAAGAACGGTCAGCATTTTTTCCCATTTCTCCACCTAAGGCATCTATTTCACGAACAACAATTCCTTTGGCACTTCCACCAATTGATGGATTACATGGCATATCTGCTATATTTTTAAAATTTCCTGTTACTAATAAGGTTTTATGTCCAAGGCGAGCTGCTGCTAAAGATGCTTCACATCCAGCATGTCCTCCACCGACTACAATTATTTCATATTCCATGATTCCACTTCCTAACGTTCCCTATTATACTATGAATCAAAAAGACTGACAACAAAAAAGAAAATAGTTTCCTATTTTCCTAAACAGAATTGAGAAAATAATTGATCGATTAAGGCATCTTGATAAGTTTCTCCAATAATTTCTCCTAATAAATCCCATGCTGATTTGATATCAATCTCAACTAGATCAACTGGTGTATTGTTTTTTAAAGCATGATATGCTTGTTTAAGAGCAATCGATGCTTGTTTTAACAATGAAATACTTCGTGCATTGGTTAAATAACTAGGATCTTCTGTTTCAACTTGATTCATATGAAATAATTCGATGATTTTTTTCTTTAATGGTTCAATTCCATCGGTTGTAACAGTGTTAATCTGCACTACTTTATCCTGATCAAATTCTTTTAAATCTAAATTTCTATCTAAATCACTTTTATTAACTACAATTAGATAATTACGACCTTTTAAATCGTTTAAAATATTCTGTTCTTCATCTGTAATTGCTTCGTTTCCATTTAATACAAAGAGAACAAAATCAGCTTCTTTTAAAATTGATTTGCTCTTCAAAACACCGATTTCTTCCACTTTGTCTTTCGTATCACGAATACCTGCTGTGTCAATCATATTTAAAATAAGTCCGTCTAGTTGGATACTACCTTCAACAATATCTCTAGTTGTTCCCGCAACATCCGTAACAATAGCTTTATCTTGTTCCAATAAAGCATTTAAAAGACTACTTTTTCCAACATTGGGACTTCCTATGATAGCTGTTTTAACACCTGTTTTAATTAATACTCCGTTTTCACTTTCTTTTATTAAATATTCCATATCTTTAAGCATCTTTTCTAGCGGAGGTAATAATTTTTCCTGTGTCATTTCCTCAATATCCTCATATTCTGGATAATCTATATTTACTTCAATATTCGCTAAAATCTCAACAATCGACTGTCTAAAATCACGGATACGATTGGACATTTTACCACTTAATTGGTTCATAGCTAATTTACGAGCAGTTTCTGTTTTTGATTCAATTAAATCCATAACCCCTTCTGCTTGGGTTAAATCTATTCTTCCATTTAAAAATGCACGTTTCGTAAATTCACCAGCATCTGCTAATCTAGCACCGTTGATTAATAATAATTCTAAAATTCTTTTTGTTGTAACAATACCTCCATGTGCATTGATCTCAACAACATCCTCCGTAGTAAACGTTTTAGGAGCTAACATAATACTTACTAAAACCTCATCGACAACTTCATTTTCATCAATAATATGACCATATGTTATGGTATGTGTTAATGCTCTAGTTAAATCTTTCCCTTTAAAGATTCTATTAACAATTGGAATTGCTTCTTTTCCACTAACTCTAATGATAGAAATAGCTCCTACTCCAAGAGCTGTTGAAATTGCTGCTATCGTATCATTCATTTTTATCACCTCGTTTTCCTAAACCGATTAATTTATGCAGAGACTTTGGATGTTTAAATACTTCAAATGAAACTACTTTATCTGAGAGTGTAACTATCCATCCTATTTTATATTTGGGTGGAATTTTATTTAAAGGAAACATATGCCTTAAAATACTGTTAGCGATTACTTCATTCATATATTCAGGGAAATAATAATAGGAATTATCCATTGCTTCCTTAGCATGAACAAACCCGTGTTGTTTCAAAAATGGTTTTTTCTCTTTATTTTCTTGCCAGGGCCTTGTATAAAAATCATGAAGGAGTCCAGCTATTGCCGCTGATTGATAGTCTAATCCTCGTTTTTTTGCCCATAAATATGCCCTTTTAGATACTGCTAGAGAATGATCGTAAACACTAATATTATCATGATGAGCAAAATTTTTTCTTTTTTGAAATTCGCTACTTTCCAATATAGGTTTTACAATATTCTTATATTCTTCCCAATCTATGTTTTTCATTTTTATCACGCTTTCTCATTTAGTTTACTTTATTTTATACAGCTCGTCAAGAAAAAGGAATAGCACATTCCCTTCTCTTAATAATTCTACGTTGATTATAATATTTTTTTACTATTCTAGCAAGAAAAAAGAAAATACTTAATGATTATAATACCTTTAA
>DICM01000016.1 GCA_002416285.1 Caryophanales bacterium UBA5026 | reverse complement strand
TTTAAAGGTATTATAATCCTTTGATAAGAAGATTTTCTTAGAGAAAGTCCAATAGAGCAATGTTATGGATGATTAGAAATAGAAAATTATAAAGAAAGTAAAATTTTTAAAATCTTTTTATCATAACAGCCCTTAGTCAGCATCGCAAACATAGCCTTCAGTATGTTATAATTAATACAAGGAGTGAAAATAAATGAATACGGAACAACTGAAACAAGTTAGAAATAATCTGCTTAGATTATCCGAAGACTATATACGTGCACAAACAACATATAGTGATGAAAATTTAGATAAAGAGATTCATTATACGGAATTAGCGATTGAACCTGGACCAATAGGCGATGGCTTTATTGACGAAGAATTTACTGCTGGTTTAAAACAATATTTAGAGATACTTATGTTAGTTAAAAATGATAGAATTTATAATAAAGTTGAAACTAAGGGAAAAGATTTATAGAGTTTCCAAAGTAAAATTGAATTTTCTCAATATGAAATAATTACTAACTAGGGATTGAAGCGAACCCTGTCAGTTCACAGAAAAAGGACTAATCTTGAAAGAAATAGAATTTTAACTATTTCTTTTTTTATTCCTATAAATAAAAATTGTTTTTAGCAAAACGATAAAAAGTAGTTGACATTTTGATATGTTATTAATATAATGTTAATAACAAGCGAAAAACTTGTATAAAATTTAATAATTGTTATTAACAAAATATTAATAAGAAAGAAGAGGAAACTATGAAAAAAGAAAACATTAAACAATTGAGAGAGTATCAAAGAATGTTGTATGTCATTGACATGGTAAATGGATTTACCAAATTTGGGGCACTAGCAGACCCATATATTATGCATACTGTTGCGGAACAAATAAAATTGATTGAAAAATTTAAGAAAGAAAATCAAGGTGTCGTATTTGTAAAAGATTGTCATGAAAAGAATGCCATTGAGTTTAAGACATTTCCAGAACATTGTATAGTCGGAACTTCAGAAGCAGACTTAATTGATGAGTTAAAGGAATATGAAGCAAGCTCTATTGTTTATCAAAAAAATTCTACTAGTAACATTTTCGCACCAAGTGCAATGAAAGATCTAGGAAAAATAAAAAATTTAAGACAAGTAGTAGGAGTTGGTTGTTGTACTGATATATGTGTATTAAACTTTCTAATTCCATTAAAAAACTATTTCAACCAATTAAATCTAGATATTGATGTATTCGCAGTGAAGAGTGCGATAGAAACCTATCATATTCCAGATGTTCATGATCGAGAATACTATAACAAAATTGCTTATGACTTAATGAAACAAGCAGGAATTATAGTTGTTCAAGACTTCGAGGAATTAGAACAAAAAGAATTAATCTTAGAAAGAAGAGGAAAATAATATGAAATTATATAACGGATATGAAAGATTACCAAGAAACTATACTTTGATGGCTGATGAATATGAATTTACAATGGCAAATGGATATTTATTAAATCAAAAACAAAATGAGGAAGCAGTATTTGATGTATTCTTCCGTAAAGTACCAAATAATGGCGGTTACGCAATTATGGCTGGATTAGATAAGATTATTTCTTACATTCAAAATTTGAAATTTGGAGAAAGAGAATTAGATTATTTTAAAAGAAAAGGATATAACAATCAGTTTATTGATTATTTAAGAAATTTTAAATTTACAGGTGACATTTATGCGATTCCAGATGGAACTCCAGTCTTCCCAAATGAACCACTAATTACAGTAAAAGCACCACTAATTGAAGCACAAATTGTTGAAACAGCAATTTTATCGATGATTAACGGAGCTATGGAACATGCAACTGGAGCGAGAAGGATCGTTGAGGCATCTCCAGAAAATGTCGGGGGTAATGGAATTTGGAGCTCGTAGAGCTGATGGATCTGAAGCTGCGATCGATTCTTCAATTTATGGAATTATGGCCGGATGTATGGGAACTAGTAATGTCCTTGTAGCTGACATGTTAAATATAAAAGCGATGGGTACACAAGCTCATAGTTGGATAGAGTCTTACAATACAGAATATGAGGCTTTTCTCGCCTATGCGAAAGTTTATCCCGATAATTGCCTGTTATTAGTAGATACCATCGATACATTGAAAAGTGGAATACCAAATGCAATTCGAGTAGCAAAAGAATACCTGATTCCGAATGGATATCAATTAAAAGGTGTGCGAATTGATTCGGGTGATTTAGCATACTTATCAAAGGAAACAAGAAGAATGTTTCATGAAGCAGGATTGAATGATGTACAAATATGTTTAAGCAATGGTTTAAATCCAGAATCAATTGAATCACTGCTTATTCAAGGGGCTGAATTTGATGTTCTAGGTGTTGGTGACAATATTTCAAAACCTGATGGAAGGATGGGCTGTGTGTATAAAGAAGTAGCTCTGAAAGAAAATGATAATTGGATTCCTAAAATCAAGTTAAGTAACGACATCATTAAAATTGTCAATCCTGATTACAAGAAATTATATCGTGCTTACGATAGAACAACCGGATATGCACTTGCTGACATTATGACAAGACAAGATGAGACAATTATGAAGGATAAATTAATGATTGTTGATCCAGGTAACAGTATGAAAAAAAGTGAAATCACCAATTTTATTTTAGTAGAATTACAACGACCTATCTTTTTAAATGGAACACTAGTTTATGAAGATCCAGAAATATTTGAAAAACAGCAATATTGTAATGAGCAGATGAAAACACTTTATCCAGAAGTGAAAAGAACAATTATGCCTCATCAATATTACGTAGATGGTACAGAATCTTATGTAACATTTAAAAATCAATTAATTGAAGAAACTAGACAATATGTAAAAAGAAAGTGAATGGTAAGATGAGAAAAGAAAAATTAGAAGAATTACATCAATATATCAAAGAATTGAAAACAATTAAATTAGAAAAAACAGAACAAATTCCTGCTTTTCTAACAGCAACAACCTATCTTTCTACATTAACTAATAATTGCACGATAAAAAGAGAACGGTTATTAAAGAATAAAAAAGATGGGAATGCAGCAATTATATTACCGATTACAAAAGAACATAATACAGTGCTGGTAGTGCAACCAAGAGTTTTTACTGATAGAACGGTTGGTATTGAACTTCCTGCTGGATATATTGAAAAAAATGAATTACCAATTATCGCAGCAGCAAGAGAGCTAAAAGAAGAAACAGGGTATATCAGTAGTAATATAAAATTACTTACTTCCTATTATCAAGATCAAGGCTGTTCAGGAGCGAAAAATTATAGCTTTCTAGCTTTGAGCTGTGAAAAGAACTATTCACAAAGTTTAGATCCAGATGAATATATAAAATATTTTGAATGCACCTTTGAGGAAGCATTAGAATTAATGGAACTCGGATATATTAACGATGCGAATTCCATAATCACTTTAGAAAAATCAAAACAATTAGTAAGGAGATAACATTATGTATAAAGAACATGGATTTGTAAGAGTTGGAGCAATTATTCCAAAATTAAAGGTGGCTAATATATCTTTTAATACCAACGAAATTGTGAAAGAAATAAAAAAAGCAAGTGAACTTGGGATTTCTATTGTAACTACTCCAGAATTATCCTTAACCGGGTATACTTGCGCTGATTTGTTTCACCAGGATATTTTAATAGAAGAAAGTTTAGAAGGATTAAAAAAGATACAAAAATCAACAAAAGCTTTAGATATTATCAGTATAATCGGAATGCCAATTCGAACAGAGAATCAATTGTTTAATACAGCGGTTGTTCTACAGAAAGGAAAGATTCTTGGTGTAATACCAAAGACTTATATTCCCAATTATGGAGAATTTTATGAGAGACGTTGGTTCGCATCCAGTATCAATTGTAAAAAAGACACAATTGTGTTAAATGGTGAGGAAGTTCCACTAGGAACCAACCTTATTTTTCAAGATAGTGAGAATCAGGATATTCGCTTTGCCATTGAGATTTGTGAAGATTTATGGGCACCCAACCCACCAAGTATTAGACATTGCTTGAATGGAGCAACGATAATATTTAACTTATCAGCAAGTAATGAAGTAATTGGAAAGTATCAATATCGGAAAAATTTAGTGAATGGTCAGTCTTCAAAAACAATATCTGCCTATATCTATGCTTCTAGTGGAGCAAATGAATCGACTACTGATTTAGTTTTTGGTGGACACGCAATGATTAGTGAATATGGAAGTATATTAGAAGAAAACAAACGTTTTAACTTTGATAGTAATCTTATTTATTCCGATATTGATATAAAAAAGATAATCAATTATCGTACTCGCGATATCAGTTATATGGGAGTAAATACAAAAGAAGATTATCGTTATATTAACATTTCAGTTAAAGATAATATCTTTTCTTTAAAAAGACAATATGAAGAATATCCCTTTGTCCCAACAGATGATTTAAAAAGAGATGAACGTTGTGAAGAAATTTTAACGATACAAGCAACGGGACTTGCGAAAAGATTACTGCATACCAATATAAAAAAAACCGTGATTGGAATTAGTGGAGGGTTAGATTCTACTTTAGCCTTTCTAGTAGTGATAGAGGCATATAAAAGATTAGGTATTTCAAACGATAACATCGTTGCTGTTACGATGCCGGGTTTTGGCACTACGGATAGAACTTATCAAAATGCTTGTAAGTTGGTAAAAGAATATGGAGCAACTTTAAAAGAAATTAGTATTAAAGAAGCTTGTTTAGTTCATATGAAAGATATCGGATTGGATAAATCTGACCGAAGTATTGCTTATGAGAATAGTCAAGCAAGAGAGCGAACACAAATTTTAATGGATCTAGCGAACAAAGAAGATGGATTAGTAATTGGAACAGGTGACTTATCAGAACTAGCTTTAGGATGGTGTACTTATAACGGAGATCATATGAGCATGTATGCTGTCAATAGTAGTATTCCAAAAACACTAGTACGCCATTTAGTAGAGTGGATAGCAAAAAATAATAAAAATAATAATACTCTTTACGATATTTTAAATACACCAATTAGTCCAGAACTATTACCGCCTGATCAATATGGAAATATTGTACAAGAGACAGAAAATACAGTGGGACCATATGTATTACATGATTTCTTTTTATATCATTTTTTAAGATATGGAGCCACACCAGAAAAAGTTTACTTATTAGCACTTCATACTTTTTCTAATAAGTTTAGTAAAGAGGAAATCAAAAAATGGTTAATTATATTTATACAAAGATTCTTTAACCAACAATTTAAAAGAAGTTGTCTGCCTGATGGGCCAAAAGTAGGAACGATTAGTTTGAGTCCAAGAGGAGATTTAAGAATGCCAAGTGATGCAGATGCGGGAATTTGGATAAAAAAATTAAAAAATATGTAGGAGGAAATTTTATGGAGAAAGATTTAAAAATTATTGTAATGGAAAATGCAAAGGAATTAGGAAATAAGATTAACGAACATTTAAAAAAACTAAATGGAGATAAAAACTATATTTTGAATGTTTCAAGCAGCAGGTTTTCCAATGGAGAGGGGAAAGTGAGATTAGAAGACAGCGTGAGAGATAAAGACATATATATCTTATCCGATGTTGGTAATTATTCCATTTCTTATGAAATGCATGGTAGAACGCATTATATGAGTCCCGATGAACATTTTCAGGATATTAAAAGAGTAATTTCAGCTACTAGTGGTCATGCTGGAAATATTAATTTAGTAATGCCTCTTTTATATCAGGCAAGACAGCATAAACGAAGAGGTAGTGAATCTTTAGACTGTGCGATAGCACTACAAGAATTAGAAAAATTAGGGGTAAAAGAAATCGTCACCTTCGATGCTCATGATCCGAATGTATCAAACGCTATTCCAAATCTTCCTTTCGATAATTTTTATCCAACTCATGAAATCTTAAATACTTTGCTAGAAAAGGATTCAGAATGTTTAAAAAATATCATGGTAGTAAGTCCAGATATGGGTGCTATGGAAAGAGCGAGATACTATGCAGAAATGCTGAACTCTGATGTTGGTGTATTTTATAAAAGAAGAGATTTAAGTAAAGTTATCAATGGTAAAAATCCAATTGTAGAACATGTCTACATGGGAAGTGATGTAAAAGATAAAAATATCATTGTTGTCGATGATATGATAGCAACCGGTAGTTCTATGATCGATGTCGCAGCCGAATTAAAGACGCGAGGTGCGAACAAAGTTTATTTAGTCGCTACTTTTGCTTTACTAACAGAAGGAACGAATAAATTTAATAAAGCTTTCGTAAACGGTTATTTTGATAAACTATACTCAACAAATTTATCTTATGTTCCCAAAGAATTTAAAAATGAAACATGGTATGAAGAAGTTGATTGCTCTTATTATGTTGCAGAAATTATTCATTCTCTTCACCGTCGTGAATCTTTAAAACCATTACATCATAGTAAAGAGAAACTTTTAAAAAGAATTAAGGAAGTGATTTATGAAAAGTCTACAAATATTAACACCAGCTCGTAAATGTATGTTTAATTGTCCTTTTTGTATCTCTAAGAGTCATGAGCATAATAATTCTTTTACGAATAATTATAAAGACAACTATGATTTATGGAAAAATAATCTCATTCAAATATTGAATCAATATAATGATTTAAAAAATATAGTGATAACCGGTACCAATGAACCGATGCAAAATCCAGAATGTGTACAGGATATCATCGATCTTGTACGAACTTATCGCAGTGATATTAATGTGGAATTACAAACGAGATATTATAAGAAAATGGATCTTTACGATCAACTAGATGTAGTGGCTTATAGCATTAGTGACTTTTCTTTTTTAGAAAAAATTAAAATAAGTAATGTTATAAATCGTTATGTTATCATTTTAACGGATAGTTTTAATAATAAAAGTTTAATTGATATCATCAATAAAATTCCAAATAATGTTAGTCAACTCACATTTAAGTATTTGCATGATAGTGAAGGTATGAATAAAGAATTAGATAACTGGATAACAAATCACAGAGTAAATACTCAAACCACTATCTCTCTAATAAATGAAATTCAAAAATATAATGGAATCTTATCTGTTCGTTATGATGGAAATTGCATGGATGCCACTGATCGATATATGATTTTTAGAGAAGATGGAAATTTATATGATGACTGGAATAGTAAGGAGTGTATAATGTGAAAATAGGTGTTTTTGGAGGAAGTTTTAATCCACCTCATAATATGCACAAAAAAATTGTTTTAGAGTTGCTTGATAAAAAATATGTTGACAAAGTAATTGTTGTTCCTGCAGGAGATCAATATAAAAAGCAGGATTTAATTGATTGTGTAGCACGTACTAATATGTTGAAACTTATGTTTGAAGGGGAAGATTATGTTGAAATCAGTGACTATGAATTAAAACATGGAACAACCTATACCTATCAATTATTAGATTATTTTAAAACGTTATATCCAAATGATTCTATTTTCTTTATTTGTGGAAGTGATAACTTAGAGGAATTAGATAGTTGGAAAAATTATCAGTACATTCTAAAAAATTATCAATTATTGGTGGTTAAAAGAAATTATGATAATATTATAAAGTTACTAGGAAAGTATCGTCTATATGAAAAAAATATATTGTTTGCCGAAATATCGTATTCGTTATTATCATCTACAGAAATTCGGGAAGAAATAAGAAAAAACAATTTTTCTTTATTAAAATCAAAGTTAGACAATCATGTTCTCAATTATATAAAGGAAAATCAAATTTATTAGATATCATTCCAAATTTTAGTAAAAAGTCATATTTTTATGACTTTTTCGTTAATGTTTGTTATAATTAAATTGTTAGTAAGAAGAAATTACAATATAAGATATGTTCGCTTTTAAATTTTTAGAAAAAAGTAAGGAGATTTTAATATGTATCAAACAGAAGAGGAATTTTTAAAACATTATGATTCGTCACAATTCGAAAAATTGTCGATGACAACGGATATTTTAGTTATTTCTGTATCAACAGAGCAACAGGAAAACTATCGCAAAAAAAGTAAAAAGAATATGAGTATTTTACTTGTAAAAAGAAATGATTATCCATTTAAAGATAAGTGGTGTCTACCAGGAGGATTTTTAGATATCCATGAAAATTTAGAGGATTGTCCAGTTCGTATCTTAGAGCGAGAAACTAATTTAAAGAATATTTACTTAGAACAATTATATACCTTTGGTGATGTAAATAGAGACCCTAGAATGAGAATTGTTTCAGCTTCTTATATGGCTTTAATTGATAAAAATAAATTAGATGGCAAATTAAAAGAGGAAGCATCTTGGTTTGATGTTACTTTATTTGAGGAGAATAATATTGTTGATGTAATTTTAGATAATGGGACAGTAACAATTAAATTTAAAATTAAAAAGGTACTAAAAGAAAAGACTACAGATCGTTATCAATTTGAGGTTTTAGAAAATGATTCTTTAGCATTTGATCATCCACTTGTAATATTATCAGGATTAGAACGTTTAAAAAATAAAGTGGAGTATACAGACATTGTCTTTAATATGATGCCAGAATATTTTACTTTAGGCGATCTACAACAAGTATATGAAGTAATTTTAAATAAAAAATTATTAGATCCAGCTTTTAGAAGAATTATTGCTGATAAAGTAGAAAAAACAAATAAAATTGAAACTGGTGGCGGACATAGACCATCTGTACTATTTAAATACAAGAAACATTAAAAGAGGAAACTCTTTTTTTGTTTAATGAAATAATTTGACGAGAAATACAGAAAGAATTGTCGAATTATGATATAATAATTGTATTAAAGGGCTCGTATTAGACTTTGGTAGTTTAATATGAGTTTTTTGTTTAGGAGGATATTTTTGTGAAAAAATTAATTTTAACTTTTTTAATATTATTAATGATAATTCCTTATTCTGTAGAAGCTAAAAGTGGGTGTTGTTCTCATCACGGAGGAGTTGCTGGTTGTAATTCAAGTGGTAGACAAATTTGCAATGATGGGACATTGAGCCCAACTTGTACATGTACCCCTGTTGTTCAGTATGTTTATGGATGTACTGACCAGAATGCGAAAAATTATAATTCTCAAGCTACTAAGAATGATGGAAATTGTACATATTACATATATGGCTGCACTGATCCAGAGGCAAAAAATTATAGTCCAAGTGCAGATAAAAATGACAATAATTGTACTTATTATATAAAAGGTTGTACTGATCAAAATGCAAAGAATTACAATAGTAATGCGGAAAAAGATGATGGTAGTTGTGTTCAAAAAGTACTTGGATGTACAGATAAAACAGCAACAAATTACAATGAAACTGCAAATGTTGATGATCAAAGTTGCAAATATAAAGAAACTAAAAGTGTTTCTAATGAGATTAGGGACTCTGAAAAGGATAATGCTAATGTACAGAATCAGAATCCAAGTGATGTTGGTGCTGGTATTCTTGGAATTGGAACTTTAGGAACAGCTGGATACTTTTTAATTAAAAAGTTTAAGAAATAATATATGATTAAAATGAGAAATACTCATTTTTCTTTACAAATTGTAATTAATAATTATAATAGGTAACTAGGTGATAACTATGAATCGTAAGAGACCAACTCTGGACAAAAAATATCTAATAGATTATTTAAAACAATTAAAGGACTGTAATCAAATTAATTTATCGGACTTTATTTATTATTATACTTTGATTGTACATAACGTAGATTACGAAAATATAGTGGATTTTTTGTTCGATAGAAACAAAAAATCTTTTAAAAGTAGTTTAAGTATCAAGTCCTTAAATTATATCTATAAATTGTGTGAATGCTTAGATAGGAATCCTTATTTACAAGAACCAAGCTATAAAAAAGAAAACTATTTACAATGTCAGAAGAATGTAATAGATTTTTTTGCAAAATATGATCCAAATCAGTGTTCATTTTTAAATAATTATTTTTTTTCTAACAATAAACATCTTCATATCCTAAAAACAAATCCACTAGTGCCTTCCTCTTTGAAACATGGAAGCAATATAGTTTCTTTATTTGGTGATTATTTTGTAACAATTCTCGATGAGAGTGCTAGTAAAATAGAGTTTGACTTAATTCATGAGCTACAACATGTGTTGGATTTTATTCGTCTTAAAACCGAATCTCCATATCAATTGACGAGAGAAGCCAATCCTATTTTCAGAGAACTTCAGTATTTAGATGAGAGTAAAATGAAACAGAATATGAAATCATATAATTTTCGAGTTGATGATATTCGAAATAATGCCATACTGGTTTTAGATGCGTTAGATGACTATGCCTTTTTATCTTTTCCAGATTTTCGTGAATCATTAATTTATATTATCTCTTATTTGCAGGCACTAGAAATGAGAAGAAGAGAAAAACAAGGGATGACAACAGAAGAGATATTAAACATGATGAACTATAATTTAACGGAGGCAACAAAATGGTGTCATTATTTCGAATACAAGTCCATAGGAGGAATTCCAGCAATTTCTATTGACAATCATTTTAGGTTCTTAGAAGAACTAGAAAAAGATAAGAGATTTATCAAATAATCACTTATCTTTTATTTTGATAGAAGTTGTACTAGGACCTTGTAATAGATCTCCATCTACAGTAAATCTACTACCATGGCAAGGACAATCCCATGTTTTATCATTACTGTTAAAGATGAGATTACAATGCATATGCGGACACTTATTATAGACCTTATGTTCTATTCCTTTCTCATCGATATAAATACCATATGGTGTCCCATTTTCATTAATTACATAGGCATTTCTATAAAAGAAATGATTTTTAATCAAAGTTGTCCTTACATAAAGTGTAGAAAGCTCTAAATAGGATAAACTTCTTTTCGAAAGTAAAGTACTTAATTTTTGTCTTCTTTTTGGATTTAATAGTTTTTGATAAGGACTAGATCCTTCTAATAATAAATCCGAAATCACTTTTCCTGCTAATATCCCATTCGTCATACCCCATTTATTAAATCCGGTAGCAATAAACAAATGATCCTTTAACATACCAATATATGGAATGCTATCATCCGTGACAACATCGTGAGTCATCCATTCATACTCCATTTTATAAGGAAAATAAGCTTTAAACTTTTCTTCCATCTCATCATAACGCTTTTCGTAGTCGATGTGATTCGTCATCTTATGAGATTCTGAAGCAAATAAAAGATAATTTTTATCATCCTTATGAAATCGGTACGAAAGTGTTTCCTTCCCAACACTAATACCACATTCAGGTAGTGTCTCTTCTACCTCACTAGCTATTAAATAGGAACGTTCTAAATGGGTTCTGAAAGGGATGGTTCCAGGAAATAAAAAGAAAGGGTAGTGAGTAGTAACAATTAACTCTTTTGTTTTCCATAGATTATGATCTGTTTTTACAAAAAACACATCTTCATGTTTTGTAATTTCTTTCGCTGTCACATATTCTATAATCTCAACATTAGAACATTTAGCAGCAATACCCTTAACAAATTTAACTGGATGAAAAACAGCAGTATCTTCTACCTTAAAAGCAAGTGTAGCAGGAAGAATAAAATCATCATCCTGCATCCATAAAAATGGGATACCAAAATACTCTAACAATTCTGCTTCTTTTTTTAATTCTTTCTCATCACTTTTATTCGATGAGAATAAATAAGAATCCACTTCTTCAAAATTACAATCAATGTTTTCTTTTTTTATGATATGTTTCGCAAGTCTTATTGCCTCTCTTTGACTATGTAGATATAGTTTCGCATCTTCTTTACTTTGTGTTGTAGCAATATTGCGATAATTACCTTGTAGATAAGTTAACTTCCCAGTGGAACAAGAAGTAACTCCATTTCCAATTTCACCCTTATCAATCAGTGCAACTTTTAATCCAGAATCTTTTAACAAATATGCAGTCATCATTCCAGCAATTCCACCACCGATAATTAAAACATCTGTTTCTTTTGCTATTCTTGAAGCTCTTTTTTTATGTCTTTTTGCTAATTTCCAAATGGATTTATGTTTCATAAAATCACCTTTTTTTATTATGTAAAAAAATACTATTTTTATGTATAAAGCTTTTTTTCTTGGAAAAACTAAAAATGGTGATAATATGAAGAAAGTAGTATATTGTTTAATCACTTTTCTATTACTAACAGGATGTGGGAAAAAGAAAGAAGAACCAGTTGAACTTTCAAAACTAACGACACCTTTATCAGAGTTGACGACGGATAATTTTGCGCCTAATTTAGTAATATCAAAAGTTGAAACAGAGGATGCTAAGAATAAATATCGTGATATGACAGAAGAGGAAATAACAGATATGGGACTCGATATAACTCAGCTTGATATTCACATTATGAGAATTTTAGAAGAGAAGGTCGGTTTTTATTATATTTTAAAACCAAAAGATAGCTATGTTGAGACGATGAAGACAGTCATGAAAAAATATTTTGATACAATGATTCAACAGACCAGTGATGCTGATGATAAGACAAAGTATCAAAATCATTTAGAACAGATTGAACAAGGCTTTTATATTTATGTTTGTGGAAGTAAAACATCGGAATTAATGACTAGTATTGAAGATGTAAAAGAACCACTCTTTGAATCGTTAATTAAACCTCGTAAAGAAGAATTAGAAAATATGGGATTAAGTAATGATATGATTGATCAAAGTAATATTCGAATTTCGGCAGACTTAAACTCTAGCTATTTCTATTACATTATTCTTCCTAAAAAAGGAAAAGAAGAGGATATAGAGAAAGCGTTAAAAAAGGAAAAAGAAAAACAGCTTGAAACAGCGAAAGATGACCAAAAGAAACAATTAGAGGATAGTGTGATATCGACTACAGAAGGAGTAGTTGTTTGGATATCATCTAAAGATAATGACAAAGTATTAAAGACAATTCAAAAAACATTAAAAAAATAAGTTAAAACGACAGAAAACATTCTATCGTTTTTTTATAATCGAGTTGGGTGATAAAATGAAAATTTACCTTGACTTGATTTTTTTTGTGAACTTTGGATTTGATTTTCTTTTATTACTAGTAGTATCGGTTCTTTTAAGACGGACGGTGCATTTAAAAAGAATTGCTCTTGGAGCATTAATTGGTGGAATGAGTATTTTCGCACTTTTTTTACCAATGGATACCATCACTTTATTTCTCTTTAAAATAGGAATTAGTGTATTTATGCTTCTTGCAACTTTTGGTTATCGAAATCGACGTTATTTCTTTCGTAATTTTTTCTATCTTTATACCGCATCTATTTTACTGGGAGGTTTTTTATATTTTTTGAATGTTCAATTTTCCTATGGTCAAGAAGGACTAGTCTTTTTTCATAAGGGATTTAGCATCAATGTTGTTTTTTTAATCATTTTTTCTCCAATTATTTTATATACTTATGTAAAACAAGGATTACATTTAAAACAAAATTATTCTTGTTATTATAAAGTAAAATTATATAGTAAGGATAATATAATTGAAAAAACAGCATTCCTAGATACAGGAAATACCTTAATTGATCCCTATATGGGAAGACCAATTATTTTAATGAATGAGAGGAATTGGAAGAATGAAGAAGAATTTTTCTTTGTACCCATTCATACGGTTGGAGAAACTAGTTTATTAAAGTGCATTCGCCTTGAAAAAATAGAGATTGTCGGAATAGGAGAACGAAAGAATGTAGTACTTGGACTTACAAAAGAACCAATTCGTATGGAAGGTATCGATGTGCTATTACAAAAGCAATTATTGGAGGGATAATATGTGGAAGAAATTTAAAGATTGGATTATATCATTCTTTTTACCAGATGAAAATATTTTTTTTGTAGGAAGTGCGGACAAACTACCAGAACCATTACCAAAAGAAGAAGAGACAAAGTATATCTTACAATCGATGGAAGGTGATGAGTTTGCTAGAAGTAAGCTTATCGAGCATAATTTAAGACTCGTTGTTTTTCTATCAAAAAAATATGAGAATACTGGAATTGATTTAGAAGATTTAGTAAGTATTGGTACCATTGGTTTAATTAAGGGTGTGAATACTTATCGAATGGATAAAAATATTAAATTAGCAACTTATGCTTCTAGATGCATTGATAATGAGATTCTAATGTATTTAAGAAAGAATAAAAAAAGGAAAAGTGAAGTTAGTTTCGAAGATAGTTTAAGCTATGATAGTGAGGGAAATGAACTTCATTTAGAAGATATTTTAGGTACTGATTTTGATGTTGTCACCAAGGGGATTGAAGATGAGAATGATAAAAAGGAATTGTATTTAGAAATTAATCGCTTAAACAATAGAGATAAAGAAATTATGATTTTAAGATATGGTTTATTTGGAAAAGAATCTAAAACGCAAAAAGAAGTTGCAGAACAACTTGGTATTAGTCAATCTTATATTTCTAGAATTGAAAAAAAGATTATTCGAAGATTAAAATCTTTGTCGAAATAGGTAAATATTAAAATCATTTTATGATAATATGTAAAATTAGAAAAAGTCGATATACTTTTTCTTTTTTTGAGAATAGAAAATAAACAATAGAAAAAGTTACTTATTTGTTTTCTTCATTTCCTTTTGTTAGTATTTAATCAAGGAGGAATATATGACTAGAATATTAAGTAAAGAAGAAGTAGAAAAGTGGAATCAAAAATATAATAAAAATGTTCTAACCGTAATGATTACGCTAAACAAACATAAAATTAAAGTCATTGAAAACGGATATTTTGAATATGATGTTTCTGAAACAGAAATAACAGAATATCTTAAAAAATAGAAAAAATTACCTTTAGGTATTTTTTTTTATTTGGAAGTGTGCTATAATCAGTTTGTTGAAAAAATGTCTCCGTAGCTCAGTCGGTAGAGCAACTGACTCTTGGTAATTCACACTGGGAGCGTATCATAGTAATGTGATAATGAAAATCGAACAAAAACGGTGAACGCTGAAATGCCAATACCGTGCTAACTTATAGAATTGCGATAAGGTCTATAAGCAGTGTAACGCATAGAGGTTGAATAAATATAATACCTCCACGAGTGTTCGACAACCTAGCAAAAGGTTGATAAGGTATGCTGAACTATACAGAATGACAATGTATAGAAGTAAATGATAAAAAGCATTTACGATAACATAATGTAATCAGTGGGTCCACGGTTCAAGCCCGTGCGGGGACACCATAATGAAATTAAAGTTTGTTTTATACAAGCTTTTTTTGTTGTCCGCTATTATTTAATAATGTGTGTGGAAATTTAGGTGATATTGTTTACATATTTTACCAATTAGTGTAATATATTAGTAATTTTAAAGGTGTGATTGATTTGAAAAAATGTAATTTTAATTATTTGTATGATGAACCTACTCTTAATGATATAGAACAGTTTACTATTTAACTTATAATTAAATATGAAGTGCAATTTAAAAATCTCTATTTATTAAATGATAAAAACTTATTAATTTATAATAAGAATGAATATATCAAATTAATAAAAGCCCACAAGGATATAGTTATAAAACTTATTAGTGATACTATTGCATTTTTCTCACATCTCTCTAAAATACCTCATATAGTTTTTATTCATGGTAGTTTCGCTAAAACTCTAAACAGAATTAATAGCGATATAGATTTGAATATTTTGTATCCTAATCAATTCAAGAATGAGATTTTACCAATTGAAGAAATGATTTCAATAATTTTGCAAAAAGTGATTGGATATAGTGGTAGGGATAAAATACACACTATGATGATATATACCCATGACAATATAGATGAAGGTAAAATCGAATCTACACAAGAATGTAATATCACTTTCCCAAACAAGCAAATTTATGAATATAAATGTCGTCCAAACTATGATGAAGTTATGTATAAAATTAAACATTCATCTAGAGATTATAATGATTTTTCAAATTACATAAATAATAATATAACTCCAAATAAATGTGAAGAATGGTGCTATTCTTATGAAATAATATCTACGAACTGCGAAGAATATAATTTATATGGAATGTTGAAAAAAATTGATGAAGGCATTGTCTTGAGAACAGACGAAAAAAATTACAATAATTTAATAATGCATCTAAAGAGCAAAATTAATGAATATTCCTTTAATATAAATCAAAATACTACAGTTAGTAATATTAATTATAACTTAAAAGTAAAAAATCTAGGTTTTATTTATAAAACATTAGCAATAATAAGAAGATACTTATTTGTGAATAAAACTGCAATAGATAATTTAGATTTTTTAGAATTATTTTATAATACAGAATTTGTGAAACTATTTGAAGCAGAAGAAATAAAAAAGATTGAAGATGGTATTCTTAAATATATTTGGCAATTATCAAGAATTGAAAAGGTTTTTAATATTAGTCAAATAAATTTTAGTTCTAGAAATTATGATAAATTTGAATATGAGACGATTTATAAAAAATACAATGATTTATACAATGAAAACTTAAAAGATGTTCAAAATGAAATTACTAATGAGTTGCATAATTCTTTAAATAAAGTATTAACAAAGATAGAAAAAAGATAGGAGAAAAATGTATGAGTAAAATTGTAATGACAATGCCAATAAAACCACAAAAAGAAACTAATATAGGAATGTATATCGCTCCCACACTATCAAATGTTTTAAGTGATATTCTATCCTGTGATAATACAATGGCAATTAATTTGTTGAACACATATAAAGATAAAACAGTAGAATTATCGATTTTTCTAAATGATTTAAGTCGTCAAGGTATAAAATATAATAATTTATTTGTTGATAGTGAACATACAGAAGAAATATTATCACTAATTGAAAAATTAGTATATGACGGCTTCGTACAAAAATCATATGAAGAAATTTTTAGATGTGATTGTGGTAAAGTTGATATATTAAAACAAGGTATTAACCCTAGTGTAAGTAAATTGTATTATGAAAAGAATGATGAGTATTATTGTAAAGATTGTGGTACTGAGTGCAAATCTTTTAAAGAGGAAGTATTAACACTAGAATTACCTAAAGACATTGACGACTCTTTGCTAATAGTACCAACCTTCTTGAAAAATGATGCTAATCATTTAAGCAAGACTTTCAAAGGTAGTAAATTACTTGTTTCAAAGCAAAGAGAAACTGGTCACCAAATAACAATAAATAATAAATCTTTTAATATAGATGTTGATTTCATTTGGACAAATTATTTTAGATTATTTGATAATGAGCAAATTATAATGCTTGCAAGTAATCATCAAACATATCAAATGTATTTATTAAATTATTTAAACAGAATTATTTCTGGTAATGAAATATGTTTTGTTGCTAATCCCTACATGAACCAATCAAAAACCATAAATCCATTAGCAGAATACGAAAAAACAACAGACGGTATTTACAAAAAATTGTTTATCCTATACAACTTAAAGTGGCGAAACAAGAATTGTGATTGGTCTAGTAGTGTGATAGACTACTTGAGTAATACAAGTACGACACGAAGAAATAATTTGTATAAGGTGATTCAAGATTGTGGAAAGAGATTTGACGAAAGCAAAATGCCAACTGATTTATATTTAGAAAATATTTTACACAAAGGAATAAATATGCAAACTAACATTACTGAATCAAAAAAACTAGTAAAAAGATTATAATAATAGTAAAATAAGTATATGGAGATGATAAAATGTATAGTGTGTTTTTTAGTAAAATAGAACTAGGTATGGATTTAGTAATTGAGCCATTAAAAAGATTCGTTATCCCTAATTCTAAAGTCGCAATTTTCCCTTGGGCTTTTCCTGTTGAAATAACTTCCGAAGAATTTGATACTGATTATTTTCCAATTGGTGGAAGAAGATATAATAAGTATTTAAATGAATTAAAGAAAATTGGAATAGAAGAACAAAATGTGATTGTATGTAATCCTTATAAACAAACAAAAAAAGAATTACAAGAAATTATTAAAGCTAGTGATATTTTATTACTACCTGGTGGTAATCCTGAAATGTTTTTCAAAAAAGTATTACATGACACAGAATTAATATATGATTTTAAACATTATAAAGGAGTTGTAATTGGCGAAAGTGCTGGAACCGAATTACAATTAAAAAGATATTTTATTACAAGTAAAAATAATTACTATGAATATTTTGCTGTTTATGATGGCTTTGGTTTAATAGATAATGATTTTTATGTAGATGTACACACACAAGATAATCAAGAATATCTTAATGAATTAACAGAGTATTCAAATAAAGCCAAATCAAATATCTATGCAATATTTGATGATGGTGCTCTAATATATAATCGAAAAACAAATGATTTAGAACAATATGGTAATATCAAAATTATAGAACCTAACGAAGAAAGTTAGGTTCTTCTATGTGTGAGCCAATGAGTCTACTATACTGACTCTATATCAAATCTGAATAATATATTTTGAAGCGACACCCCCTAGTGATAAAAATATCATTCGGTCGGACAGTAATTTGGACAAATATATAATCAAGAGTAATAAAAGATAACACTTTATGTTATTGGTATAATGAGCACTTGCTAGTATATACTACGATTTATCATTTTATAATAAAACATAATAACTAACTTTTAAAATTCTTAATCAGTGGGCTTGGATATAGATGATACAGTTCAACACCTTTATTTATAAGGGTTTAGACCTTGCAATAGTGAATTACTCTTGCCAAAAGGCTGGATTGTAAACACTTTCTTGTACAATTTTTATAAGGACAACTTTTGTTTGAATTCAATTGGTGTTAGATAATTTAATGAACCATGAATTCTAACATTATTGTACCAATTAACATAATCAAATAATTCTAATTCCAATTCCTCAAAACTATTAAATAAACGATTATAGGCAAATTCAGTTTTTATTATTTTATAGGTTGCTTCCGCCACTGCATTATCGTATGGACAACCTTTTTTACTGAGTGAACGTTTGATATCAAACGTCTGTAAAATCTAAAAACGGATGGTTAAAAAAGAAATGATTATAGATTTTAATCAAGATAATTATAATACTGTAGAAGAATTTATTAATGCAATAATTTATGATCATAATTATTTAAGACCTAGTTATGCATTGAATTATAAAACCCCAATCGAGTATAGAACTCAATTAGGCTTTAAATAAATCTTTTTTAGTGTCTATTTTTCATTGACAACTTCATTTATTCACTATCTTTTTCTTTTGTCGTTTTTGATGATATAATGTATAAGAGAGGAAGTTATGTGTACATGAGAAAAAGTACATTAAAGGAACATCAACAGATAAAAAAGACTTTAGTTACACCATTTAATAAACATCTAGGGCAATTAGCTTCATTTAAATCTTGGCAATCTCGTATGCCTAATTTATTATGGCTTGGTTTAATAATAAATAAATATGGGCACATTGATGGTTTAGCAAAATGTTATAGAATTATTGAATTTATGAAAAATAACAATATGGAAACTGATAATTTAAACATTACTACCATTCTTTTGCTTGATGATAATAATAAAATTTTATTATTTGATTATATAAATAATTTGTGCGAGGATAAAATACTAGATTGCTTATGCTTGGTTATAGATGATAAAATATTTAGACAAAAATTCTATAAGATTAATAAAACCAGTGAAACTAGGATTAAAGAATTAAAAGAGCTAGTTATAGAGTGTTATTCTAAATTTTCATATATTGGTTGTGATATGAGATTTTTCTTCTCTTATCACCAAGCATATATCGATAAATTGAAAATTATGAGTAATTGCTCTGATACAATAGCAATATTTAATGAGTATTACAAATTGGAACATTCAGAACCAATAATGGGAATGTATAGAAGTGGCATACGAGCGATGGAAATATCATTTTCTATGTTAAGTGAAAATTTAGAATATCAAACAAGTTTTTGGAATACAGTAGGCAATATGTCAGAATGTGAATTGTATTTGTTAGATTATCCAAAAGGAGATGAAAAAAAGATGAAAGATTTTTATGAAGATGTAGAAAAAGAATTACATAATTTAATAGCGGATAATTTTGAAAAGAAAAATGAAGATAAATTTATTGTAATAAGTGGATTATTAACATACGCAGTTAAATTATTAAAAGATGTATGTGATAATAATTTACATAACTCGATATCTTCAAGAATAATTTTAAGAACTATAATGGATGTGTATATGAATATTAAGTATTTGATTTTGTTAGAGAAGGATAGTTCTAATGTCTGGAGAGAATATCAAGATTACGGTTTAGGAAAATTCAAATTGATTTATAAAAAAGCACAAGAGAATTATAAAATTAATGAAAATAGTCATTTAACTCCTGAAATTTTAGAAGCTATTGTAAATGACAATTTTGATGAAGAAACAATGGATATCGATTTAGGTTATTTTGATAAAACTAGCATTATAAAAAAATTTGAAGAAATCGGTGAAAAAGAATTATACGATACTTTATATGATTATGATATTTCTTATTCTCATGCACATTGGGGAGCAATAAGAGAAAGTTCGGTTTTAAAATGTGATAATGCTTTACATCAACTACATATTTCATCCGATGAAAGCAACCAACAATCATCAAAAAGCACTGATTATGATTATATAATGATTTTTATAAAAATTTTTAGAGTTGTTTCTGGTCAATTTAATGGTATATCAAATGATTTTTTTGATAAGTATGAGGTAAGAAATGAAACAAATAACTGATGATTATTTTAAATTAATTGAAGAGTTAAATTCTAAATTGCAAGAAAACGATATGATTGAAATTTTAAATGTATTTGATAAGATTAAATTATTTTGGAATAAGCATAAAAATTCTATTATGAATGAAATAAAAAACAAAAAAGAAACAAGCGCTATTATTGGTGGAATGACATATCCTCATTTTGATGAAAATCATCATTTTATTCCTTTATCTCATAACAATCTTTTAATAGTTGATGAACCAATATCTAAGATGGATGAAATTGTTCGTGCTTCTACAATAAATAGTTCTAAAAAGATGTTAGATACATTACAAAGAACTGTTGATATGTTTTTAGAAAGTAAAGATATTATTTTAAAAAACAATATAGTAATAGTTCCTTTAAGGTTATATTATGGACTTGATGCCGAAAGTTTAAGAAAACAAGCAGATAAAATGGTATATTCTTTTTTGAATTATATGTTTGAAAGAGAAATCGAAAGTGAAAAGGATATTGAGCAATTATCGAAAGATTTTGATACATTTGATAAAATAGATGAACTAATTAAGAATAATAAAAGAGATATTTTATATCTAGGTAATGATTTGGTAAAATTTCCAATTAACGAGAGAATAAAACAATATTATAATAAGGGTGCTCTAGATTTTGATAAAATGGTTGAATTACAATCACCAATATCTTTAATTATTTTTTCTCTTTATGGCTATTCAGCTCAAATAAGCGATATAATAAATACTTGTGAATACACAAATAGCGACTTATATCTATTTATTGAAATACCTTCATTTTATTTTAATGTTTTATTGGAAAATATATTTGCTAATGATGATGAATTATATGATAAATATTTAAAAACAATTATTGGTTATTATTTACAAAAATGTGTAAATTATTATGAATATGGTAATATACAATTAGCTGATTTTTGTTTAAAATATAAAGAAAATAATTTAATTAATTTATTAATTCAAGATTTTAAAATAAATAAATGTTCTAAAACTCCAACTGATATGGTTTCTATAAAGAAATATATTGACATAAGGGTTAAGGAATTTTTAAATATAAAAGAATAGCTTAGATTACTTAGTTTTGTTACTACTTCTTCCTCTAAAGAAATTACAAGAAAATAAGTAATAGAGTATAGATTTTTAATAGATATGTAAGGAAGGGAGAAATTTATTATGGAAAAAGTCGATATAAAAGACTTGCATAAAATAATTGGTGAAGCTGACAGAAAGCAAATAGATAGTATTGTTTCATCAATGATGAATGAAATAAAGAATAATAATGAATATTCATTTAATAATTGTATTAGTGAGTATATATTACCTGATGGACAAAAAATTGAACACCAATATAAGATATGTAATATATTAGCCGACAATTATTCAACAATTTATATAACATACTTATACTATGAATACAAAAAAAACATTTATAGGTTTAAAGAGCAATTTATTAAAAAAATTTATGAAAGAAGATTACTATATAGATATTTAGAATTGAAAAAATTGTTAGATGTAAATGTACTGGATTCTGAATCGCCAGATTTTATATGCACGATAAATGACAAAAAAATAGGTATTGAAATTTCTCAAGCAATAACAAGGCAAGAAGCAAAAACAGACAGAATTGCGAATAATCCTGATAGATACAAAAATTTTGAAAAGTTTTCAAATGGAGATGTGAAGAAGTATAATGAATTTGCTTTTAGTCCAATACAAAGTTCAAATATAGCTGATTTGGTTGATATAATTCCAGATACTGTCAAAATAAAACTCAATAAAATTGATAAGTATCAAACTTATGATAAATATATTATTCTTATAGAGGTCGTAAATCCTTTAATAGATTTAAAAGACTATGAGAAATATTTGAGACAGACTTGTGAGTCTAATCGAGATAATACAAAAGTTGCATTATTATCTAATGGCTTTGAAGCTAAGGAAGTAATGGAAATATAGGTTAATAAAAATGTACACGAGCGGATTCTAAGTGCTATCACCAAATTATAAGTATAGAAATTTAGTTTTTATTTTAACTACCCCCTATACTAAAATATGGTATAATACATATATAAGTTTATTGGCGGACTAAAAGCGGAATAAGTTATAATAAAGCATAATAAATTATGATAATCTATGTTTCAAATAATTCGATTGTCCGCTATAAAATAACACTTTATACCATTGTATAATAAAAGGTAATAAGTATTTGCGAATACTCTTAATCAGAGGGTCGTTGGTTCGAATTCTGTACGGGACACCATAATATGAAATTAAGAATGCTTTTGCGTTCTTTTTATTTTCTGTAAATGTTACTATATTAAAAAGTTTGAATTCTGTATACGTTTTTACATAATATTACCAATCGTGACAAAGTTGCTCCAGTTAAGGTAATAGAATATATCATATAAAACCTTAATTTCAAAATAAAAAGGAGTCTTCAAATAGTTGAATATCATTAACTCCTTGTAAACATTTGAGTCCAATACAAATTACCATTCTTATCTCTTGCAACACCTACACCAATTTGATTATATGTAGAGTTTAAGATGTTTTCTCTATGACCTGCAGAATTCATCCAAGAGTTCATAGCTTCAGCAGCAGTCCTTTGTCCACTTGCAATATTTTCAGCCGCTGCAGTATATGTAATTCCAAAAGATTTGAGCATGTCAAATGGAGAACCATAAGTAGGTGAAGTATGTGAAAAATAGTTATTGTTGATGAAATCTTGTGATTTAGTTCTAGCTACATTACTGATCTGATTATTTTCAGTGAGTGCTGCTCGACCTGCTTTTGCTCTCTCAGCATTAACCAAACGAATTACTTCAGTTTCTAGTGCTCTTATATCATTTGTTGCACTTGGAGTACTCGGTGTGCTCGGTGTACTTGGAGTACTCGGTGTACTTGGTGTACTTGGAGTGCTTGGTGTGCTTGGAGTGCTTGGAGTACTAGGAATATTAATTGTTTGACCTGGAAAAATAAGTGCTGGATTTGAAATATTTGGATTTGCTCCCATTAATGCACTTAATCCGACTCCATGTTTTGTAGCTATATGCCACATAGTGTCTCCATTCATAACTGTATAGTTTGATGATGTATTAGAACTGGGAATATTAATTGTTTGTCCCGGGAAAATAAGTGATGAGTTTGAAATTTGAGGATTTGCTGTCAACAATTCATTTATCCCAATCCCATATTTCCTGGCAATTCCCCACATAGTGTCACCTGATACAACTGTATAAGTTGTCATAGTAATACCGCCTTTCTGTTCATTTACCTAGATTACACTATAGTATATGAGTTAATATGGTTTTAGTAACATGTATATATAAAATAGCCATATTAATATACTAAATTTTTTGAGTAGAAGAGTACTAATGATACTCTTTTCAGTATACCGCTAAATCATTCTTTAATGTTTAATAAAGAATCAATTTTGTGTTATGTTGACATAAAGGACAAGGAATAATATAATAAACACATAAAGGATAGGGGGATAAATGAAAAAGTTTAAAATAAAAAGTGTAGATAACTACAATTATATATTAGAAGAAAGCGATAACACATATGATTTAAATTTAGAGTTTTATGATATAGAAAACCTTCCAAAAGAAAATGATTATATTTATATGAGCGAAAAACTCCTTGATAAACATTATGACGAATATGATACTCAATATTGTTTCGGAGCACTTGATAGTGAATATGGAAGACTGGTACAGGAAGAGACTCAAGAAGAAGTAATAATGTTAGTTATAGATAATAAAAAAATATATTTAAAAAGATTGTTTGGGTAGAAGATATGACAGAAGAATTAAAACAAATAAAAAAGATCTATGGAGAAAAGATGTCCCATTTTTGTAGAGAGATGTTCCCAACGATATTAGAACAAGAAGGATTATTAACAACCATACTTAAAGAAAAATATCAAGAAGACAAAGATTTATATGAGAATATAGTCATCCAAGGAAAACAAGAAGATTTTAAAAACTATATCTATAGTTTTTTAAAGGCCGATGATGATACCTACATTGTAACTTCTAAAAAGCCAGCAGAACTATTGAGTGAGGTAGGCTATCATCTTTATGAGTGCAAGAGTGAAGAAGATATACAGTATTTTAAAAAATATTATGCTAAAGGGGAGGAATTGTGTACTTTTCGAGGAGGAAGATTAAGAAAAAGCCATGTCTTTTTTGCAGTGAAAAAAGATGTAGATAATATAAAAAGAGAAGATTATTCAAATCCAAAAAGACAAGATTTGTATGGTACATCAGTAATATCAATCCAATTTTCAAAAGGAGATACGAATAGGTTATCAATAAAAAACAGATACAATCATGTCGTAAATAATCCGGATGCAACATTCAGTAATAATTTGGATTTAATCAATAAAGGATTAACTAAGAGTTTTGCAGAAGAATATCAATTAAATGTAATATTTAATGCCTCAAATTTTGAATTAGAAGGATATGTATTAGCAAATGATGGAAAATATTATAAATATAATTCGGAGCGAAATAATATCTATTATTGTCCTAATAACATCATAATTGATAATTTTGAAGTCAAAAAATATGATCCTAGTAGATATTTAGTCATTGATTGTTTTATATTAGATATCAAAGATAAGAAAATAACACCTTATGTAGATAGTGAAGATGAGGATTTTGTAGGAAGTTTAGAAGATATAGAGAAAATAGAAGTAACTAAGATAGAGCAAGGAAAAAAGATTAATATATATTTTAAAAATAATAATAAAGAAATCGTGACGATAGAGATTGATAAATCAAATAATATGATTTTTCTTAATGATCCTAATTTAATAACGATAGGAGATCGATTTTTATCTCATAACCAAACATTAAGAGAGTTTACAGCTCCTAAGTTAACAGTGATTGGAAACCGATTTTTGTCTCAAAATAAGGATTTAACAAAATTTATAGCTCCTAATTTAAAAAATGTTGGTGACTATTTTTTAGCTTTTAATAGAGACTTAGAAGAATTTAAAGCAGATGAATTAACAATTGTCGGAAGTCATTTTTTGTTTCGTAATGAAGCATTAACAAGATTTGAATGTTTGAAACTAACCAATATAGGAGATTTCTGTATGTTTCACAATAAAATATTAAAAGAGTTTATTACTCCTAATTTAATAAATATTGGAAGTTGTTTTTTGTATAATAATCTAGAATTAATGAAATTTATAGCCAATAAACTAGCAACTACAGGAAAGAAATTTCTATTTCATAAACAGTTATTGGATAGTGCAACTTGGGAATTTGATAATGTGAAAAAGACAGGTATCTCCAAGTAATTTAATAATTTTTTCCTGATATATCGATTAAAACTTGCTAAAATATTAAAAAATGATTTACAGGATAAAATAAAAAGACAAGGAGTTATTCAATTACATTCTTCGTCTTTTTTCGTATATTTAAAGCGATTCCTCCAATGATTAGAGTTAAATAGTAAGATAAGAATCTCCATGCAATAATGATTGCTGATAAAGTAGCACTTGGTACGAATTTACCAAATAGAGCAGTAAAACCATATTCAATCCCACCTAATTGTCCAGGAGTTGGAACTAGATCTGCTGCCATACTGATACATGCTACAATATAAATACTTTCAAATGCTGAAAAGTTAAAATAATTACCAGTCGCATAAAGTAAGGTTAAAGGTGTTAAATAAAAAATTATGATAGCAACTAAATTTGCTAAAATTGCTTTTCCAAATTCAATTTTATTTTTAAATAATTCAATTGCACCTTTATGAAACCGACCAATTTTTTGATTCCAATTTTCTAAAGTCTCATCTTTATTTTTTACAAATTTAAGTTTTGTTAAAGCTGTAATAGAAATTTTAATAATAACATACTTTGTCTTTTTCGAAAAAGCTAAAATTAAAAGCATAAATATAATAAAGAAGTCCAAAATAAGTCCACCGTAAGACATGTAAAGCATTAAATAATTTGAGCCAAATAGATTATGATACAGCGCAATGATTAATCCTGTTCCTTCAATCATTACCATTGCAATTTGATAAACAATAAAATTTTGGATTGTAATATTGGTACTTTGTGACATCGATATATCATTTTTTTTAAGCATATGTATTTGAGCTGGATGTCCTCCAGCGGCAAAAGGTGTAATAATGTTGAAAAATTGGGCAATTAAAGAAATTTTAATACATTCTTTTAATGGAAAGTCAGGTTTGATTTGCCGAATCAAAATATAATTTCCAATCGCCTTAAATACCCAGTAAATAAAAATGAAGATTCCTGTTACTAGTATCCACCAAAGATTCATATGAAGTAATTCATTCATAACTGAATTAAAGTTATCTTTCAACAAAAAAAATAAAACAATTGCTGTCAGAGAAAATAAAAATATTGCTTGAAATGTCTTGTTTTGTGTTAGCTTCTTCATACATCTACCTCATCAATTATTATACACGTTTTTTGCAAAATAATAAACACTTAACAATTATTAGCTATATAGAAATTTTCATTAACATGATATAATGAATAATGGTAAAGGAGAAAAATATGAACTATAAAGGAAAAGATATGACTGAAATTTTATTTACCTCAATTCTTGAAGATAAAGAGCAAGCAAGTATATTTCATCATTTTAAAAATAAAGATTATAAGATTATTACACTAGCACAACACTCTGAAGATAACGAAACTTATGTCGTATATCAGGCAATGTATGGTGACAATCAGTGTTATATTAGATCAGCAGAGATGTTTTTTTCGAAAGTAGATAAAGAAAAATATCCAGACGTAGAACAAGAATATCGATTTCAATTAGAAAATAGAAATGAGGTTGAATTGTGCAAGAGATAGAAATTAAATTTAAAGTGGATAATTTAGATGAAATTATGGAGATATTAACAATTAATAATATTAAACTTTCTGAAAAATCATCTCAGAAGGATACGATCTTTGTTCCAGATATAAATGATGTCGCAAACGGAGAAGGAAAAATATTTACTAGAGTGCGGTTGGAAAATGATCGAGTACAGTTGACTTTAAAGAAGCAATCAAGCAGAGTTATGCAATCCAAAGAAATAGAATTTGAAGTAAGTGATTTTGATAGTGCTTATGATTTCTTAGAAACATTAGGATTAAAAGAGTGGGTTACTGTGGAGAAAACCAGAATTACTGCTAAGTACAAAGGTTATAATATTTGTTTGGATCGTGTAAAACGATTAGGAGATTTTGTTGAGATTGAAATTGTTACTAAGGAAGAAAATAATACTGATTTTTTAGAACAACAAATTTTATCAATTGCAAAAGAATTAAAGATTGATACGATTAGACGAATCAATAGTTACTATGATACAATGATTGATGAATTAAATAAAAATGAAGTAATCGAAGTTATGTGATGAGTTGAGGAGAAAATAATGATTCAATTAGATGAAAGAGTAGTTCATGTCATTCATAGTGAAAAAATGAAACAAGGTGTTCATAACTATTTAAATTTGCTTAATTTATATCAAATTAGTACTGATGTCTCAAACGATATGCATTTTCAAACAAAATATAAAGGTTTTTATAGTATGGGTCGAAAATCAAAAGACTTTTATGAGATGTACTTTACGTATATGCAATTACTTAGGAATTGCGATATTTCTCACATTTCATTTGAAGAGATATTTTCTTATATAAAAAGTAAGACAAATAGAAATGAAGCATCCTTTTCAAGTAAGTTAATGCATACAATTGATAATCATAGTCCAATTTTAGATCGATATGTTTTACAAAATTTAGAATTATATAGACAGTATCTATCAAAAAACACTGATAAAATAGCTTTATTTTATCAAATGAAAAATATAATTAATGGGATGCTATTAAATAGTAATGATGTTATTAATAAATTTGATCATGTTTTTCCAAATGAAGCAACTCAAATCACAAAAGAAAAAAAACTTGATTTTATACTATGGCAAATGAGGTAAAAAGGAGGCTATTATGATCAACTTTCTTAAAGGAATTATTGTAGGAATTGGTGGAGTATCACCCGGGCTTAGTGGTAGTGTACTACTGGTAATATTTGGATTATATGAAAAATGTATAGAAGCAATTGGAACTATTTTTAAAGATTTTAAAAAAAATGTATTATTTTTAATACCACTGATGTCTGGTTTTTTAATAGGTGTATTGCTTTTTAGTAAGATTGTTTCTTATTTGTTAGAATACCATGAAATGTATACACGTTATGCTTTCTTGGGTCTTGTTATAGGTACTATTCCATTATTCAACAAAGAGGTAAAAAAACATGGTTTTAATAAAAAATATTACCTTATAACTTTCGCTGCTTTTATCATTGGTTTATTACTTTTGTTTATGAATAAAAATCTAATAGGGACAGTTGAACATCTCAATTTTATTCAAAGTATACTCTTAGGACTTGCTGTTGCTGCTTCTACAATCGTTCCAGGAGTCGATAGTGCAGTTATCTTATCGTCATTAGGATTATATGAAATTTATGTAAATTCGCTTTCAAATCTAAATTTCGAAGTATTAATCCCAGCGGGAATTGGACTTGGGTTTGGTGCAATCTTTATTTCCTATGGAATTAATAAATTAATTAAGAATTATTATACATTAACATTTTCATTAATTTTCGGTTTATTTATTGCTATTATTCCAAGCGTATTAAATAGTAGTTGCTATTTAGGATATAATATTGAATCCTTTATTTCAATATTATTAGCTATAATAGGATTCTTTATCTCTTATTTTTTAGGGAAATTAAAAAAATCAGATGAAGATTATTTTTAAATTACATTAAGATAATCATGATGAAAAAATAATATTGAAATCCAAAAATAAAGAAAAGAGAGGATTTTCTTTATTATATTTCAAATATAAAATTATGGGTTTCTGCAGGAAAGTTAAATAAAGGGATAATATTAGTAGAAATAGTGAATAAACTTTATCGGATTGATATAGAAGAAAACATTTTTGATATAAAAGAATTTGACAAAAATAGGTTCTTGGATTATTATATGGACGTTACATGGGGAGATAATATGAACAAATTTAATAAGTTAATAGATGAAATAGAACAGGAAATAGATGTTTCTGAAGATTTTCAAACACAAAATATACAAGAACTAGATCAAACAAATTTCAAGTTAATTCAATATAGAAACCGTAAAGAGATAATAAGTAATGAAAAGAGAAAATTAGCAAAAAAGGTTACTTTAGTTGTAGCTTTATTAACAACTGCAACGATTGTCGGTGTGTTGACGAATGTTTTTCTATTTGCATACCTAGTGATATTTCTTGGCAGTATTCCAATAGTGGTACAAATAGGAAGTAATTTATCCGTTATTGAAGAGATGCAGGAAGTAGAAGAAGAACAACAAAAGACTTCTGAAATTGAGAATGAGAATGTATCGGGGACAATTGTTAATTCAACGATAAATATGAAAATGGAAAAATTAAATAATATTGTTTATCTTGATCAACAAATAGCAAAGAAAAAAGAACGGTTATTAAGGTTAAAAGAATATTATACAGGTCCATATCAAGAAGCGATGAATAACTTTTACGATCAAGGATCAGCTTTGACTGATAATCAGCCTTTTGCAGAAACAACATCAACTATTCAAAAAAAATACGGTAATAGAATTAAAAGAGGATAACTCTTTTTCAATTTGACAATTGTTAAAAATAATAGTAGGATACATATAATATTTTATAAAGGAGTGAAATAGAAATGTCTTTAAATACAGCACCAGACGACGATCCCTCGAGGTTTAATAGCGATAATTTAAAAGTATTAAAGGAAAAGTTAAAAAATTGCAATCATTCTAAAAAGAATGTAGCAATACGTAGGAAGTCAATTAAAGAAAAAGCAAATTTAATAGAAGAACAAATTCATAAAATTGATAAATTGATTTATGAATTAGAACAAAAAAAGCAGACTTTTAAAATGAAATCGAATGATATTCAATATTCTATGAAAATTGAAAAAAATAATAATCGTATCACTAAGTTCACTAGAGTAAAAATAAAAAGGTACATTACAAATGCCTTAAGAAATGAACCGACCTATAAACAACTATGTGACAAAATTTCTTTTTTATCAACAACAAAAGAAGAAAAAGAAGAAAGATTAAAAATTTTGAATCAATATATTGATCTATTAGAAGTGATTCTTGATAGATATGATGAAAAAATAGAGCAAATTGGCGATTATACGATAAAAATAGAACGTGGGGAAAGACTATCTACGTTTGATGAAAAATGTATGAAAAAATTGTTTCCAGACATTAATTCAGATAGTTTTCCTATTAACATGCAAGAAATTACACCAGTGTTACCAAAACAGTTCCAGAAGATGAGATGCAATTAAATTAAAGAGCATCTTTTTTCATACTTTTATGAAAATTGATTGTATTTAAGAAAATTTAAAAATATAAATTTATGGTATAATATGTTTAGATTTAAAAGGAGAGATATAATGAATAAGGTTGAAATAAAGGATATTATTCGCGAAATAGAAAAAAATATTTCTACAAAAGAAAACGAAAACAAAGATATCTTTAAAGAAAATATTAATATTCTAACAGATATGCAATGTCAACTAGATGAAATCAAAGAAATAAAAGAGTCTATCAATTTTTATAATGAAAAAATAGAAAATCTCCAGGAATATTTGGAAAAAGCAGAAACTATATTAGGGGATAAAACTTTATTAAAACTTAAAAGAGTTGTATTGGTCACAACATACGTAATTTGTATATTTTTAGCTCCACTGATACCTCATATGACATTTCTAGCACTTTTACTTTCTGCTAATCTAATTTGCTCAACGATTGTTCAAGCTCTAGAAATCAATAAAGCAGAAAGGGTGTTTTTAGCAGAAGGAAAGCCACAACAAAAAGAAACAGAAGACCACCACGATAAAAAGAAGAAACTATCACAAAAATTTAAATCTATTATGCTTGATCTTAAAAGAGCATATCAGACAAAAGGAATAATTAGTATTACTTCAAAAGTAAAAGAAGAACAGATGGAGTATCAAAGTAAGATAATAGAATATCAAAGTAAAATTGCTGTTTGTGAGACAGAATATCGAGTTCTAGAGAAGAAAAATGATAAAACGATTGAGAGTATGCAAGATAATGAAAAAGCAATTCAGAAAATGAAAGACGAATTACTTAAATATTATCGTTATATCACCAATTCAATATCCGTTTCCGTTTCATTTAATAATAATGAAAAGTCGGCATCAAGTAATGAATCAATAGGACATAAGGATGATCGTCCCATAACAAAAATAAAATATATCAAAAAGATAAAAAAAGTAAAAGGCTATCCTTATAACATTGCACAATTAAAAGAAAAATACTAAAAAATAATAATATAATAGAAAGAGAAAAGAGGAACTATGATGAATGAAGAATTAAATATATCAACGTTGGGAACAAATACTAAACGGAATTATTTCAATGGAAGATATATTCATGAAAATATAGCTATCGCCGAAGATGTAATAGCTTATGCATCAAAAACTAATCTAGGAGTATGCTTTATTCAAGGAGCAACACCAGAAATGGGAAGAATATTTTCATCATCAGAAAAATTTATTTTTGCTGGTAGTTATCGATGTAACGGGAAAATAAATGAGCTTGGTTCAAAGCTTCTAACTTTTGTTTCATCTTTAGAAGTAAAGAAAACTGTATTAAATGAGATGCTGAAACAAAAAAGTTTGAAACCAATATCTAGTGTACCTGCAAGTTGGGGAAATGAAACAGCTGGGATTTTAATAGATAAAGACTTGAATCCTAGGATGAGTCAAACCGTTGATTTACCATCGAAAGGAATTCAAAGACATTATACTGAAACTTTAGTGGATTTTAATGGACTGCCAACTGTATTTATGGGGACCCATTTAGCACATAATAATAAAAAAATGCGATTAGAACAGTTAGATATATTTTTTGAACGAGCAAAAGAACAATTAAAAAACGGAGTTCCTATTATTATGAGTGGTCTATTTAACATCAATAAAGAAGATACAGAAGAATATGGATATTTAAAAGAAAAAATAAAAACGCTCGGTTTACAGGAAGTTCCAGTTACAGAAAACACTTACATTTCGAGAGATAAGCAAGGAAATTTAACTAAAAATTCTGGTGTGAAATCATATATTTTATGCTCAAAGGAATTTACATTTACAGATCCAATCGTTTTAGAAGAAAACCCATCTTTTAAACATCGTCCAATAAATACTACAGTTATATTAAGTGAGTATGGATTACAGAGATTAAATCAATATAAACAAGAATTACATTTAGAAAACAATGTAGAAGATTCTAAAAAACATAAAAAGATCTAATAATAGATCTTTTTTTATGAAAAAAAGGACTTAAAGGATTATAATACCTTTAAAGTTC
>DICM01000033.1 GCA_002416285.1 Caryophanales bacterium UBA5026 | reverse complement strand
TTACGATTGTCGTTGTTGCTTGAACTCGCTCACTACTTTCCGTTACTCCTCCTGCTTTGTTGGTTAATCTTACTTTATAGGTATAGTTTCCACTCGTGAGATTACTAAATAGATAGGTATTGTTCGTTCCATTATCAATCCAAGAACCATTATTTACTTGGAATTCATATTTGGCGATTCCTGATTCATTATCGACCCCATTTGCGATAACTTGGATACTTTTACTGGTCACCGTTCCAATTCCTACACTGACACTTGCTGGACTGGTTGGATCGACTTGACTAATCGTTAGAGTTGATGGACTTGCTTCATTGTATCCATCACTGGTAATCGCTTCAATCGTTCCATTTGTTTCAAAGATGACTTCTGCACTTGTTCCACTGATTTTTCTTCTTTCTCCGACTGGCATTACTTCTCCATTTAATTTGGCAATACCACTATGGATGATGAGATAGTTCTCAACATTGTTTGGATAGGTAATCGTTACTGTCTTACTTTTGGTCCAGCCACTTTCTTTCACGGAATATGTTGCAGTTGGTAGAGCATCGGTTACTACTTCAATCGTCTTTTCGGTTACCTTATCAATTCGGTTGATGACTCTTACATGGATCTCATATTTTTTACTATACCTTAAAGAATCAAAGGTATATTCATTTTTACTACTGTTTTTCCAATTTTCCTCATTTCCACAATCAGCAACACAATAAGAATATCCTGAAATTCCAGTATCATCACTGGCAGTCGCTATTACGGTGATTTTTCTGGTTGTTTTCTCTTTGATGGATAAAGAAAGACTCGCATATAGATCGGTTTCTCCCGTACAGTCTCCTTTTCTTACAATGAGGTCATTTCTAGGACCTGAAGCACAATAACTTCCATCAGTAAGGTTTTTCAATATAAACTCTTCATTACTATTTTGAAACATAAATCCTGAGATAGATTCCTTGTTCTTAATTTCAAGTGTATGGACATCTGTTCCATCACTCGGAATTATATGATCACTACTAACATAAATATTTGCGGCATCTAACACATTTTTCGCACTCGTAATAAACCCACTCTTTTTTGCTTGTTCAATTTGATTTAGTATTTTTGGTGTTATAATTAAAGAGATTATCGAAATTATTACCATTACCGCTAATAGCTCCACTAACGTAAAACCACGAAAAGACCGAATTTTTATTCGATCTTTTTTATATAATATTCGTTTTTTATTAAAAGAATTTAAAGAAATAAATACCCCTCCTCAGTTACATTTTAACAATCATAAGACTATTTCTAGTTTCTATAATTCAATTTTATCACATACAGATACTGAGTGCAACTAACTTATCTACTGATATTTTTCTAAAAATTCTTCTTTATATTCTATTAAACGATCTTCTTTAATCGCTTCTCTCAATTCTTCTGTTAAACGAATTAAAAAGCGAATATTATGGATCGATAAAAGTCTCCCTCCAAGTGATTCATCACAGACAATCAAATGACGAATATAAGATTTCGTATAATTCTTACAAGTATAACAATCACAATTTTCTTCTAATGGAGTGAAATCTTCTTTAAATTTCGCATTTTTAATATTGATTTTTCCTGTTCTTGTAAATGCATTCCCATGTCTTGCAATTCTTGTTGGTAGCACACAATCAAACATATCAATGCCTCGAATAACCCCTTCGATAATATCGATTGGATCTCCAACTCCCATCAGATATCGCGGTTTATCCTCCGGTAAATATGGAACTGCATAATCAATCATTTTATACATCGTATCTTTATCTTCACCAACAGAAGTTCCACCAATTGAATATCCATCAAAATCAAGTTTTACAGTTTCTTCAGCACTCCATCTTCTTAAATCTTCAAATTCTCCACCTTGGACAATTCCAAATAACGATTGCCTAGGATTAGAGTGAACTGCTTTACCTCTTTCTGCCCAACGAATCGTTCTTTCAACGCTCGCTTTCATATAGTCATAAGTCACAGGATATGGGGGACATTCATCAAAACTCATTGCAATATCACTATCTAATTTATTTTGAATTTGAATCGAAAGTTCTGGTGTTAAAAATAAAGCTTTACCATCGAGATGACTTTTAAAATGCACACCTTCTTCAACGATATCTTTTTTCTTATTTTTTGCTAGAGAAAAGACTTGAAATCCACCACTATCTGTTAAAATTGGACCATCATAATTCATAAATTTATGTAATCCACCAGCATGATCTACAACATCTTCACCTGGACGGAGCCAAAGATGATAAGTGTTAGATAAAACCACAGCACTATTCATTGCTTTTAACTCTTCTGGAGTTAATGTTTTAACATTCGCAAGTGTTCCAACCGGCATAAACATTGGAGTTTCAAAGGTACCATAATTTGTATGTAATAGACCATAGCGAGCCTTAGTGTTATTTTCTTGTTTTAAACGTTCATATTTTATTTTCATATTGCCACTTCCTAACCGTCATTATACAGAAAAAAAAACAACCAAGCAAGTGTTAATTGCTTGGTCGATTCTCTAAATATGTTCTAACTTCATGTAAATTCATGCGATGTGAACCTTTTATAAATACAATTTTATTTTCCATTTCAATTTCTTTTAAATATTCAATTAATTTTTCATTACTATCAAATAGAATAGAATCGTCTTTATTTTTTTTCGCAATATATTTGACATCTTCTCCAACTAATAGTAAATTTTTATTTTTAAATTTTTGTAGTATGACTCCTAATTTTTTATGATATCTTTTTTGATATCTTCCGAGCTCTGACATATCACCTATTACAAAAACATAATCTTTATTTATATCGAGAGATGATAAAGCGGCTTCAAAAGATTCATAGGATCCATTATAACTGTCATCTATGATAGTAAAATGATCCTTTTTTATTGTTTCCATTCTACTATCCTTCATTTTGAATTTTTCTAAATTTTCTGTGATTTGTTCTACAGTTAGACCAAATAATAAACCAATTTGAACAGCGATTAAATAATTGGGTAATAGATAGTCCTCTAAAATTGGAATAATATAATCTTTTTCTTGAAAATGAAATTGAAACGCACGGTCTAGCTTGATTACAGATAGATCGGCACTCTCTCCAGTTCCAATACGATAGATTGACTGCCTATTATTTTCTTTCACTTTATGTAGATAAAAATCATCGTCATTTAAAATTAGAATACCATGCTCTCTCATACCATCTAAGATTTCTAATTTGGCTTTTAAGATCTTTTTTCTGGAACCGAGTTCTCCAATATGCGATGTTCCTATATTCGTGATTACTGCTAGATCGGGCTCACATATTTTAGAGAGATTTGAAATCTCACCGGCATGATTCATCCCTAATTCCATAACCACAACATCATAAGTATCATTTAATTGCAATAACGTCATTGGAACTCCAATATGATTATTATAGCTTTTCTCACTTTTTAGAACTTTATAATAAGGTTCTAAAACAATTGATATCAATTCTTTCGTTGTTGTCTTTCCTGCACTTCCAGTTACTGCTATGATCGGTAGTGGATATTTTTTACGGTAATAGTGGGCTAAAGCATGAAAGCTGGCTAAAGTATTGGGAACACGAATAATCGTTTGTTTTCTCGCCTTCACCGGTTTTTCAGCAACGATAATGCTAGCACCGTTTCGAATTGCTTCTGGAATGTAATCATGACCATCTTGATTTTTTCCTCGAATTGCAATAAATAGATCCCCTTTTTCTACTTTTCTACTATCAATTTTAACTTTTTTAAAGGTATTATTTTTCCCTTTTTGAATCAATTCTCCTTCTAAAATAGAAGTTAACTTTGATATATTCATAACAACCTCCTAGTATATCTTATGCATTAGAAATAAAAACTAGGATAATTTCCTAGCTGATTCTATAAAAGATTCCATTAAAATATTACTGTTTTCATCAAAAGATATTAATGACTCTGGATGCCACTGTACCCCTATAAAAAACTCTTTACTTGAGTCTTCCACTACTTCAATTACTCCATCACCACTATATCCAACAATATCCAAATTTGTGGAATCAAGCATATCTTTATGTCGACTGTTTACCTTAATTACATTTTTCTTTAATATCTGAGCTATTCTAGAATCTGGTCGCAGATAAACATCGTGAACATAAGTATCACTTTTTTTATGATCTAAATTACCGACAGTATCGACGATTCCATCGAAAGCAACTCCCATTGTCTGCATTCCTAAACAGATTCCTAATGTCGGAATATTATGTTCGTGCAAATAACGGATGGTTCTAATATCATAATCATAGAATTCTGATCCTCCTTGTAAAAGGATACCATCACACATGCGTAATGTTACCTGCATTGCTTTAAAATCTTCTTCTCGCATTACTTTTGATGTTTCAAATGTTTTTTCATAAAAATACTCAATATATGGTGGAACAATACCAAGTGGAATTCCACCTTTTCGAATAATCATATCAGCGATTTCTTTATTTAGAGAAAAGATATCTTGATTGTCTAAATTACGATTTGGTCTTAAAAGAACTCCGATAATTGGTCTCATTTCATCACCTATATTACAATATGCAAGTGCTTTAAAATGATTCACCAATTCAACATAACGGTAATAATAACAGCCAATTTTGAGAATATTAGAAAATATTATATAATAAGCTTAGGAGATGAAAATATGATGCGTAATGCTATCAGTCTTGTTGATCTTGGCAACCAATATTCACTAGAACGTTGTCATGAGGTTACTGACTTCAGTAATCCAGATCACTATCGGTTAATTTTTGATGAAATGAAAGAAATTTGTTTAAAGGAAAATGCCTATGGATGTGCCGCTACACATTTTGGCTTATCAGAACGATTTATTTTAATCATTGAGCCGAAAAAAGATAAGAATTCAGACAAAATAAAATCATATGATGTTGTTCCATACTTTAATCCAAAAATCACATTTATGTGTGGATCACAGATTGGTTTTGAAGCAACAATGGGAATTGAAAATTGTATTGGAGAAGTAATAAGACCATATTATATAGAATTAGAAGCACAGGATATTAACGGTAATACTTTTAAAAGGACCGCTCAAGGATTTGATGCTGTTTTATTTGACCATGAAATTGATCTTTTAGATGGGGTGCGATTTACTGATAGAGCAACTAATATACTTTATAATGTGAATGCAGAAAAAAGAATAGAGATAAAAAGGAGCCATCCTCCTAGACTACTTGATTTTACCGGTATACATGTTCCTTATAATTCCAAACAAAAATCATTAATTTATAAAAAAGCAAGACAAGTAAAAGATGAGAAACTAGTCGAAGAAAATTAATATTTAAGAAACATTCTTATGAGAGTGTTTTTTTATAATCAATCAAACAAAAAAGAAGCTATTTTGCTTCTTCTGTTGCTCTTGTTTCACGAATTACTGTTACTTTAATCGTTCCTGGATATTGTAATTTCTCTTCAATCTGATTTTTTACATCGCGAGCAATTTTATAACTTGTTAAATCATCTACTTCTTCCGGTTTTACGATAACACGAAGTTCACGTCCGGCCTGAACTGCATAAGATTTTTCAACACCAGGTATTACTGCTGCAATCTCTTCCAAATCATGTAATCTTTTTACATAATTTTCCAATGAGTCATTACGAGCTCCTGGACGAGATGCGGATAATGTATCAGCAAGTGCTACAATAATAGAGATAACACTTGTAGCTTCGGTATCACCATGATGAGATGCAATCGCATTGATAACGACATCATTTTCTTTATAACGACTTGCTATTTCAATACCAAGTTCAACATGACTCCCCTCAACTTCATGGTCAATAGATTTTCCAATATCATGTAATAATCCTGCACGTTTTGCAAGCATGATATTTTCTCCTAATTCAGCAGCAAGTAAACCAGATAAATGAGCTACTTCTAAAGAATGTTTTAAAGCATTTTGACCATAACTCGTACGGAAATGTAGTTTTCCAATTAGTTCAACTAATTCAGAATCCACTTTCGTAAGTCCAAGTTCAAATATAGCAGCTTCTCCAATTTCTCTAATTTTTACACTCATCTCTTTTACTGTCTTATCATATAATTCTTCAATTCTAGTAGGATGGATTCTTCCATCTTTAATAAGAGTTTCAAGCGTTACACGGGCAATTTCTCTTCTAAGAGGATCAAAACTTGATAATACAAGAGCCTCCGGTGTATCGTCGATAATTAAATCGACACCTGTTACAGCCTCAATCGTTCTAATATTACGACCTTCACGTCCAATGATTCTACCTTTCATATCATCATTTGGAAGTGTTACCACTGTCACCGTCTGTTCATTAGAAACATCACCTGCATACTTTTGCATGCATGATACCAACATTGCTTTCGCTTTTTTGTCAGCTTCTAATTTAGCTTCAGATTCACGGTCTTTAATATAACTAGCGATTTCTAGTGACATCATTTCTTCTACTTTTTTCATTACCACTTCTTTGGCTTCATTTTTCGAGAAACCGGCAATTTTTTCAAGTAGATCTAATTGTTCTTTTTTTAATTCTTCCACTTTTACTTGTTCGTTTTGGATTTCTTTTTGTTTGCTCAATAAATTATTTTCTTTTTCTTCTAACAATTGTTCCCGATTCTGTAACATAGTATCGCGTCGATCCATATTATTTTCACGGTTTAACAATCTTTCTTCATTTTCTTTAATTTCTTGTTTTTTCTCTTTGTATTCTTTTTCAGCTTCAATCTTTAATTTATGAGCTTCTTCTTTACTTTCAAGAATACTGTCTCGTTTTATTTTTTCAGCTTCCTTTTTTGCTTCTTCTAGTAAGCGTTCAGTAGCTGATTCTGCATTCACACGCTTGAAATAATTTAACATAAGCATGGTTACAATTCCAATAAAAAGTCCAATTATGACTAGTAAAATGGAGAAAAGAATTGGATTCATAGATACCCTCCATTCTATCTATATTAAGTAAAATACACTTTTACCTACTATCATTGTAAAGAATATTAGGCTAGATGTCAAGAAAAAAAAAGAGAGAAAACTCTCTCAAAATACACTATTTTATGTCAAGTACTCTCATGACAGCTAATATTTTCTATTTTAATTATTTTCGTAGTTTACCAGTTCAATAACCTTATTTAGAACATTCTTATATTTACCAATTGCTTCCTCAATTTTGAAGTCTCTTCTGCAAGAATGGCCCAATGCTGTTGTTTATAAATTTTCTATATCTTTTTAGCAAATAGATATTAAAAAAATTTCAATAATTCTTATCAATATTTCTTTATAACAAAAAACAGTTGAATTATAATTAACTGTTTTATCTATAATTATTTATCTGCTGGTTTCTTACTACGATCAATTTCAAAATGTACACGAATTTTTTTCTCTAATTCATCGCGTAATTTTTTATTCGTTTTGAGTACTGCTTTAACGGTCTCTTTTCCTTGACCTAGTTTTTCACCATTATATGAATACCATGAACCACTCTTATCAATGAGGGCAATTTCACCAGCTAAATCAACAATTTCACCCTCAACTGATACTCCTTCACCGTACATAATATCTACACTACAAGTTTTAAATGGAGGAGCCATTTTATTTTTCACTACTTTTACGTTAGTCTTATTTCCAATAATATTATTCCCATCTTTAATTTGCTCAGAACGACGAATCTCTAAACGAATAGACGAGTAAAATTTAAGAGCACGTCCACCAGGAGTAGTTTCAGGATTTCCAAACATAACTCCAACTTTTTCTCTTAATTGATTAATGAAAATTGCAATTGTATTTGTTTTATTAATAACACCAGAAAGTTTACGAAGGGCTTGGCTCATTAATCGTGCCTGCAATCCGACATGACTATCACCCATCTCTCCTTCAATTTCTGCTTGTGGAACAAGTGCCGCAACGGAATCGATAACAATTACGCTAATTGCTCCACTACGAACTAAAGCCTCACAAATTTCCAATGCTTGTTCTCCATTATCTGGTTGTGATAATAATAAATCATTAATGTTAACTCCTAGTTTGGCTGCATACTGGGGATCCAATGAATGTTCCGCATCGATAAATGCAGCTCTACCACCTGATTTTTGTGCTTCTGCAATAGCATGAAGTGCAAAAGTTGTCTTACCACTTGACTCCGGCCCATAGATTTCTACAATTCTTCCTTTTGGATATCCACCAACTCCGAGAGCTATATCTAATGAAAGTGAACCACTAGAAATCACATCTATTTCTCTATGCTCATTTTCTCCTAATTTCATAACAGCCCCTTTACCGAATTGTTTTTCAATATCAGCTAGGACTTGATCTAATGTCTTATCATTGGATGATTTTACCATACTTTTCCTCCTTAACCATACAAATTCATTATATACCACAAAAAATACATTGTCAACCATTTTTCGAACATTTGTTCGATAGTTTATTTTTACCAATTTTTCACAGTATAATGAAGATATTTGATACATATATTTTTCTTTTTCTTATAAATTATATCAAAAAAACTCACGAATTGTGAGTCTTTTCTGATGTTTCATTAATAATATATTGTTTATTCGCCATATAGTATTGAATTCCTGATACAATTGATAATACACAAGCTATAATTAGCAATGCCTCAGCTACTTTAATATTCCAAAGTTCAAATGGTAAATTATAAAATAGTGTAAGGGTAATACCTGTCATTAAACATGCTGTTTTCAATTTTCCAAGATAACTTGCAGCAACAACTTTTCCTTTGTTTCCAGCAATCATCTTAATTGAATTTACAGCACTATCACGAATGATAATGACAACTGGAATAATTGCTGAGATAAATCCTGTAGACGCTAAAATAATTAAAACTGAATTGACTAGAATTTTATCAGCTATCGCATCCATCATCTTACCAAAGTCGGTAACTAGATTTCGCTTTCTCGCAATCGCTCCGTCAACAAAATCTGTCAGTGACGCTACGATAAAGAAAACTCCTGCTATTAGATATTTTATATCAATTACAATTGCTTCATTCACGAATAATTTAGGAATCGTAATTCCTGTCGCATCGAAAGGAAACAATAGAAGTACTATAATCATTAAAGATAAAATAATACGACTTAAAGTGATTTTATTTGGTAAATTCATACTAACCTCCTAAACTCGTTGTTGCAATTACATTATCTGTATTTTTGTTATCATTATTTACAATCAATTGTTGATAAACAAAGAAGAATACTGCCAAAATAAGACCGACAATCATAATGTACCACACAAACATCGGAATCTTAATCTTTTTCTTACGTTCCATAGTATAAGGAGAAGCAATTCTTTTTTCTTCCTTTTTTGAATTAGCTTCAGCTTTTTTCGCTGCTCTTCTGATATCTTCTAGAGATATCTTTGAAGTGTAGTCAAACAAATATTCATTAAATTCATCGATCATAGTCTCATAATCAAGACCTAAATATTTTGAATAATCACGAATGAAATATTTCAACGATAAGACGTCTTTGAAAGCTGTTAAATTTCCTTCCTCTATTTCTGTAAGTTGGTCGGGAGTCATTTTTAAATCCCCTGCTGCCTCCTCTAGAGAAAGACCGATATTTTCCCGTGCTTCTTTTAACGATTCACCGATTTCTTTCATCGTTACACTGCCTTTCCATATAAAAAAATAATATTTTATAAGCCATGTTCTGTTCCTTAAAAAGGCGACAAACATTTATCTACTAGTTTCCTAGTCCCATAGAAGATTCTGTTTTTCCTCTATTAGGTTCCCCTACCAAAATTTGGGTTTCTCGCTCGTGGGGTTTACCCGTTCCATTTCCATCATTTCTGATTTCTTCGTCACTATGGCACTTTTACACTTACTACTTCCATATCTTTAAGACTTAGGAAACTTCAGAGCCGTGGAGTTACCTCCCCAGAGGTTATTTTTTTCCTCTGCACGAACACTACAATCATCACAGATTGTGCGAGCATGGACTTTCCTCTACATGATAACTCATGCAGCGTTTGTCAAAATACTATTCTTTTCCGTAAATAATTTTTTCTAAATTTGATAATCTTCTTAAGACATCGACAGTGGCACCATCATTACCAGAGTTGTCCTTCAAAACTTCTAACTTTGTTCTAAGATTACGAATTTCTTGTTTTAATTTGATATTATCTTCAATCAAATCTTTTTTTTCATTTTCAATTTCTTTAATAATCGCCGTAAATTCGCTATAATCACGAATAACAATGTCTAGAAATTTATCAACTTCTTGTGGACGGTATCCTCTTGTGTCAATCTTAAATTCTTTTTCCAATATATCATTAGCTGTTAGTAAGACTCTTTCTTGATACACATTTTCCACCTCTCATTCTTATAGTATGATTGTAGCTGAAAAAAGCAACTTTGTCAATAATGATCAACCAATAGAAAAAAGCTCTCTAGCTTTTCTGTTTTTAAAATCTTGGACGTCCTTTTATTGGCGATTGTGTTGTTGGATTGAACACGGGATTACCTTTTTCGTCAATTTTTATAAATTTAAAGATTTGCTCATATGTTTTCCCACGGACACTATCCTTTAAAAAAGGAATGTCTCTACGAAAGTCATTATTAATAGAGTTAAATGATTTTCTTTCAAATTCATCGAAATCATGAATTAATCCATTATTCAGCTTTTCTAATATTGATTTTAAATGTTCAATTAAAAGAGTATCTTTAACAGAATTAAATAATCTCAAGACTTCACTTTTATTTGGTTCTGGTTCGTAGACAAGACTTCCTCGAACATCTATATAATCATCATCAATTGTTTGTAATAAAGTTTCCCACAACTTTAAATTTTTTTGCATTCCTTTATTTTTCATTTCAATAAATAATTTTTTTGTAGATTGACACTTTGTCTCAAATGCTTCCACTTTTAGTTTATGTGCATTTAAAAAATTCTCATCTAAAGTTTCTGTCGTTCTTTGCTTGGTATAATCTTCCATCTAATCTCCCCCTCATTAACTGGTGTTATTATATTAGAAAACACTTCTTTTGTCAATTTTTTTAAATTCCTTTTTATAAAGTAGAGTATTGCTATAATATTAAAAATATGTTATTATTGGTATTGAAAATAGGAGGATTTTTAATGAAAAAATTTTTGATACTAGCATTACCACTTCTATTACTTACAGGATGTGGAAAAAAAGATTATAGTGCATTAGAAAAAGAACTTTCTAAAAAAGCAGGAGAGTACTATGAAACAAACATTAAGGACAAAGTTATCATGTCTGGTGCACAACAAAATGTACAACAAAAAGTAACATTAGAAGCATTAGAAAAGACTAATGTTGATATCTCTAAATTCACAAAGAAAAAATGTGATACAACAGAATCTTATGCATTAGTAATTTATTCTACAGATGATAGTGGATATCAAACAGGTGACTACAAAGTAGAAAATCATTTGATTTGTGGTAGTTACACAACCAAATAAACATAAAGTATAAAGTAGGAAACCCGAAAGTCTCTTACTTTTTTTATGTAAAAAAAAGCTACTTCTTCCAACATTTTGAAAAAGTAGCTACCTTGATGTAATAAATATCCTCGATCATATCATTAAATATAGTATTGACATGCTTTTTATCAGTCATTGTTCCACCTCAGGCACAATATATCATAAATAAAAAAACAAAAGTTGGGATTCGACAAAACTAGAACATATTAGCTCATTATAACAATTTATTCACATCGCATTTTTTTCTAGCAAAAACACCTTTTTTATAGTATAATGATAATGGTGATATTCTATGAATTACCCAATGGGCATAAAAAAAACAAAAACAATCAATCATGGGAATCGCGGTATGTCACTTGAGGGAGCTATCAATGAAACGAATGAGTATTATCTAGCAAACGATATCGCCGTTATACATAAAAAACCTACTCCCGTTACCATTACGAAAGTAGACTTCCCATCAAGACGAGATGCGGTCATTAAAGAAGCATATTTTAAAATTCCATCGACAACTGATTATAATGGAATTTACAAAGGTCGCTACATTGATTTCGAAGCGAAAGAGACAAGATTAAACTTTTTCCCTTTGGCAAATATCCATAGACATCAAATCATTCATTTAAAAAAAATCATTGAAAATGGTGGTATTGGATTTTTATTAATTATGTTTTCAAAGTTTGATACTATTTTTTTATTAGATGGAGAAAAACTATTTAACTTTCTGCAAGAAGGAAAAAGAAAATCAATTCCTTATGCCTTTTTTGAAAAAGAGGGCTATCAAATTAAAGAGAAATATCAACCCCGAATTGATTATTTAGAGGTTGTTCAGAAAATTTATTTTAAAGGAGAACCAGTATGAATAAGAAAAAGTTTATCAAAACATTAAAAAGAAACCAAGATTTAATAGTGATTGGAATTGTAAGTATTATTGCGTTCATCGTCGGCGTATTAGCGATTGGATTTTGGAAATCATTCCTAATCATTGGTATTGCGGATTTATTCCTCTTTTCACCGACTATTGTAAAATGGTTTAAAAGAAAAAAGAAACGTCCTCATAATACTAACAGTGCGAATACAGCAGTTAGTAAAGATACCAAGAAAAAGAAATTTAAAAAGATTTGCAAAATAATCGTAATTGCACTTGGTGTATTATTTATTATCATGGTGATTGCTTCGGTTCTTTTCTTCCAATATATTGCGAAAAGTGCACCAAAATTTAGTGAAGAGAATCTATATCAAAAAGAATCAAGTATCATCTACGATATAGACGGTAATATTAGAGGAAAAGTTGGTAGTGAAAATCGAGAAAAAATCACTTATGACGAAATCCCAGAAGTATTAGTAAATGCAATACTAGCTACTGAAGATTCAAGATTTTTTCAACACAACGGATTTGATTTTCCTCGTTTCTTAATCGCTAGTATTAAACAAGTTCTCACTGGTGGTGGTGGTGGAGCTTCCACACTGACAATGCAATTATCAAAGAACTTTTATACTTCTACTGAAGCGAGTGGTTTTGAAGGTATTAAACGTAAGTTTACTGATATCTACATGGCAATGTTCCAAATTGAGAAAAACTATTCAAAAGAAGAAATCATAGAATTCTATGTAAATGCTCCTTATTTAGGTGGTGGAGCTTATGGTATAGAGCAAGCTTGTTTAAATTATTTCGGAAAATCTGCAAAGGATATTAATTTAGCTGAGGCATCGTTGATTGCTGGATTATTCCAAGCTCCTGCTGGATATGATCCATTCCTACACCCAGAAGCAGCAGAAAAAAGACGTCAAACCGTACTATACTTAATGGAACGTCACGGATATATTACAAAAGAAGAAAGAGAAGCGGCAGCTGCTCTTCCAGTTGAAAAAATATTAACACCAATTGATAAAAGCAGTGATGCTTTCCAATATCAGATTTTTATAGATACTGCAATTAATGAAGTATATAACGATACTGGTCTAAACGCTTATTCTACTCCTTTGGAAATTTATACTACAATGGATTCTAATAAGCAGAAACATATTGATGATATTATGTATGGAGATACCTATACATGGAATAATGACGTAAGTACAGCTGGTATTGCTGTAATTGATGTTAAAACAGGAGCTTTAGTAGCTGTTGGTGGAAATCGAAAACAAGGCGCCCTTCTAAAGAATATGGCAACTAGTATCAATAGACAAATCGGTTCTACATCGAAACCATTCTATGATTACGGTCCAGGTATTGAATACTTAAACTGGGGTACTGCTCAACCATTTGTCGATGAGGAATACAGCTATTCATCTGGTGGAAACTTAAATAACTGGGATCTCAAATACAATGGTCTTATGACGATGCGTGATGCCTTAGCTCAATCTAGAAATATTCCGGCATTAAAAGCATTTAAAGCAAATAAAAACTCTGATATTAAAAAATTCGTTGAAGCTGTCGGTTTACATCCAGAATTAACTGGAAATAGTACGGTACTTCATGAAGCTCATTCTATCGGAGGATACAATGGAGAAAATCCACTTACGATGGCAGCTGCTTATGCGACATTTGCCAATAAAGGATATTATATTGAACCTTATAGCTATACCAAAGCAGTTGAACGTACAACAAACGTAGTTCATGAAAAGAAAATTGTAAAAACGAAAGTAATGAGTGAAGAAACTGCCTATATCATGGCTGATCTATTAAAATCAGCAGCTGTTGGTGGTTTAGGTACCAAATATGCGAATATCAATGGTGCTATTTACGGTGCGAAAACTGGTACATCAAACTATACAGATGCACAAGTAAAATCATTCGGATTAAAGAGTGCTATTAACGATCTATGGGTCGATGCAATTTCACCTAACTATGCGATTTCCATTTGGTATGGTCTAGAGTCATTAGACAAAGATACAGCTCCTTATGTTAGTCACGTTAATGAAATGAATCATGCGAAATTATTTAATGCTGTTGCAAAAGGTATTTTCACTGGTGGAAGTGATTTTGAAAGACCATCTGGGGTTATCGATGTTACAATTGAAGAAGGTACGTATCCAGTAAAACTTGCTAGTGAATTTACACCTGATAATAAGAAGATTGTAGCCCTATACAAAAAAGGAACAGAACCTACGGAAGTTTCTGAATATTTTAACACATTAGCTGATGTTACAAATTTAACTTCAAATATCAAAGATAATACTTTAACACTATCATGGAATGCAATTACAACTCCATATGCATTAGATGAAGCAAAATTAAATACTTATTTGAATGCTCTTTACAGTAGTGAAAAGTTTAAAAATCAAGCTCGAACTGAGCGACTAACGTATGCCAAGAATATTATGGGAAGTGTCGTATACAACGTTTATTCAAAAGAAGCAGATGGAACTTTAACACTTGTTAAAACAGTTTCTGATACTAGTATCGATATTCCTATTACTTCAACTAGTCCTACGACTTACGTTGTAAAAAGTTCATATAGTATTTTCAAAGCAAGTATTAGTAAAGGTGTTGAAACCAAAATTTCACTAGATAATGTGAAAAGTGTTATTACTACTGAATTAAAAGGAAATAAAACAGTTGAATTAAAAATTGGAGATAAGTTTACAGACTCTGGTATTGTTATTCTCGAGGATACAGTAGATGTTACAAGCAAAGCAACTGTAAAAAAGACAATTAAGGACGCTACTGGTAATACTGTAGAAACAATTGATACATCAAAAACTGGTACTTATACAATTACCTACGCTATTACTTATGGAAAATTTACGGATACATTAACAAGAACTGTACAAGTTAAAAAAGCTTCAACAGATATTCCAGGTACACCTTAAAGGATACATTTGTATCCTTTTTTGTTGATTTTATGTCATAAAACACTTATAATCTACTTTAGGGGGATCAGTTATGAGTCAAATGAGTATTAAAAATACATATTTAAAACTATTAAGATTGCATGCAACGGAAGAATTATATCTTCTAGATTCATATTTAAAAACTATTTCTAATGAGCTTCGACAAGCTTTAAATATTTCTGAAAACGTTATTTCAGTTTCTAGTTTTGAAGAGGCTGATAAATTGAAATGGAAATCTCTTTCTGGAGAAATTATAATTTCAGATAAAGATACCTTACCAATTTTTTCTATCAGTAATTTTAATGTTTCAAGAGAAATGTTAGTAAACTATTATAGCAAAGAAAATTCAAACCAGTATTACTCTCCTTACAATACTGAAACTTATCTTAATATGATTGGTCAGTTCGATTGTCCAAATATGAAAAAACCATTATCAACTGAGGAACAACAGAATTATGATAAATATTGTTTATTTATCGATGATCCATGTAAAAAACCAACTGTTTTATTATACTCTACCCAAAATTATGATCAATTATCGGATAAAAAATCAATTTATCATGGTTTCAATTTTGAAAATTATCAATATATTAAAAATCCATCGATAACAGAATATAATTTGATTGATGTCACAAAAATTTGCAAAGAAAATAATTATTTTTGGAAATTTATCTCGTGTTTAAAAATAGCTTTAGAAAATTATCCTGTTCAAGAACAACGTAGAATTTTTACAGATTCACTATCACAGATACTCAGTCTTACTATAAAAAGGTATCCGACTGAAGAACAATTTGAAAAAGAAATAGTAATAAAACAAATACAAAAGAGTTTAACAAAATAAAAGAACTAATTGAATTATTTCCAATTAGTTCTTTTATTTTATACCATTTTTTCCTCTTTTGCACATATCTTTTAATTTACAAGTTTCACACTCTGGATGTTGCGCTTTACAATAATATCGACCAAATAAAACCAGCTGATGATGCAATCTACCAAGTGAATAGTTCTTAAACTTTTTCGTTAGTTTTGTTTCGATTGTTAATACATCATCAGTTTTTTTCGCAAACCCTAAACGAATACTCACTCTGCTGACATGAGTATCGACTGCAATACAGGAAACGTCATATAAATTACTTAATACAACATTAGTTGTTTTTCTACCTACTCCAGGAAGTGATTCTAAAAAAGAGCGATCATTCGGAACCTTTCCATATGGTAATAAGATTGTTGCAATATCGATGACATTTCTGGCTTTCTTTTGATAGGTACCAATCGGCCGAATAATATTTACAACATCATTATAATCAGCTTTACTAAGACTTTCTAAATCGGGATATTTGTCAAATAAAATAGAGGTTACTTGATTAACCCTTTTATCTGTTGTCTGAGCACTGAGCATTACTGCAATTACTAATTCATAATCTTTTGAATAATTAAGTTCACAGACTGGATTTGGAATTAATTCGTCTAGATAATTCACAACATTATTCATCATTATCATTTAACCAATCGTAATCAAAAAGTTCTTTTTTCTCTATTTTCTTTGATTGAAATTGTGTCCTATTCTGCTCTATTTGTTCCTTCGTCGCAATTCCCTTTTTCTTCCACTCATATAAAATCTTATCAATATATCTTAAATTTGATACACCATTAAAAGTCGCTTCTTTTAAGGCCATTATAATGATTTCTTCTTTATATCCACCATCTAGCCATCCATGAATAATTTCATATTCAATGGGTGATAGAGGTCGCCCAAATTCTTGCTCAAATAAGTCATAAAGATTAGTACTTTCAGTTTCATCTATTTCATCATTGACAACAAAATAAGCAATTTTTTTATATAGGGATTCGAGATTCAAAAATTCTTCTCGAACATTATTTATCTTTTTCGTTTCAATTTCTAGTAATCCTTCGGTTGCTAGATGATCAATCATAGACATTACCTCTGGTAATGAATAGGATAAATCTGTACTAATCTTCTTCGGATTAAATGCACAGTAATGTTCCTGCATCAAATATATCATTAAAATCGTTTCTTTTTCATCCATTTTTAATTGTTTATAGTGAAGTAATAATAATTTAGGAATCACGATATGATCTTGCAATAAATGAATCATTTTTTCCATCATAATGAATCCCTCCCTTCTTGGTATTATAACGCATTTTTAGCCTAATGTATAGAAGGTATTAACAATATTATATTGATTATTACTCCATATGATCGTAGTTGGTTCAGTTAAATAATATAAATCATAAAGATAATTTGGATTATAAATATCTTGAAAAGTGAAAAAAATCGTTTCTGTATTCATTCTCTTACTGTTATAAAGATAAGCAATATCACAGTTATTGATATCATCAATACAAAAAGTGAGATTTTTAAATATAATACGATCCTTCTTTATTTTAATCTTTCCAATCTTTGCTTCAGTACCATAAGGAATCCTTCCTGTAATTGGTAATTGCCAATGATAACGCTTATTTTTTAACTGCCATAAATAATTTCCATCGGTATTCGTCAGTAAGAGTTCATCCTTAGATAAAAAAGTAATAGCAAGTTCATCATTCTTTAATCGAAAGGAAGGTTCAATTGGTTTTACATTCGCCTTTGTACAAAATAAAATAACATCAAATAGTAAAAAAAGAAAAACACACAAAATTCTCTTCATACACCCACATCCTACTTAAGTATATGTCGAATATTATTTTTCCTTACTTTTTACTTTAAAAATTATATTTTGAATATCTAATCCATTTTTAATAATAAAATCTAAGTCTATTATTTCATCAATTTTATATTCTCTTAATAACTGCAGTGCTAACGTCTTATTTTTACAAAACATTTTTTGGAGCTCTTCATAAACCCTCCGCTTCGATAAAAAGGTCAAATAAAGTCTATTTTCTAATATAGCTTCTTTTAAAGTTTCATCAACTTTAAAATCTAGTATTACTTGTAATCGAATTGCTCGTAAAATACGTAAAGAATCCTCTTCTAACCGCTTAAATGGATCTCCAATCATACGTATCATCTTGTTCTTTATATCCTCTTTAGCACCGAGTAAATCTACTAATTTACCATCTTTGTCAATAGCCAAGGTATTGATAATAAAATCCCTTCTAGAAAGGTCTTCCATCAATGTAGAAACAAAAGTAATTTCTTTCGGTCTTCTATGATCTTGATACCCTTCTTCTCGACGATAAGTTGTAATCTCAAAATCTACATTTTTATATTCGATAACCATCGATCCATAATTCTGTTTTTTTATATAAAATAAATCACTTATATCCTCAGGGGTAGCATTAGTACAAAGGTCGATATCTTCTGTTTTAATATTTAAAATTGAATCTCTCGGATATCCTCCAATAATATATCCTTCAAACCCATGCTTATCTAGGATCTTTAAAATATCAAGTGCTTTTTGTAACATATTTCCTCCAAAGAAAAAAGGCCAAAGCCTTAGTTTAATGCATCTTTTAATTTAGAACCAGCTTTGATTGTAACAGCAGTTCTTGCAGCAACAGGTACAACTTCTCCAGTTTTTGGATTGCGTGCTGTTGTAGCAGGTTTTTCTTTTGTTGTGAATGTACAGAATCCAGTTAAAGCAACTTTTCCAGTTTCTTTTAATCCTTTTTCAATACCTTTCACCATTGCATCTAAGGCACGAGTAGCATCTGCTTTTGTTAAACCAGTTTCCTCAGCCATAAAGTTTACTAAATCTGCTTTTGACATTTAATTTACCTCCCTATTCGTTAAGCTATGTTGCTTACATTTAAAGAATATCATTTTTTACTTTGAAAATCAATATTTTTTCATCATTTCTTGTCTTTTTCACTACTTTTTTTACAATAGAATATTATTTTACTTTATTTCATATAGTTATGCAGGTGATAAAATGAAATATTGTGTGGATAAACCATATCCGAAACCTAGAGTTTTAGGAAAGAATGAACATTATGCGGATATTCTAAGTGCCGCATATGCTGGAAAAATTAGTGAACAGACAGCCATACACCAGTACCTCTATCAAAATCTATCACAAAATTTAGAAGAATACCGCGAACCACTTGAAAAAATAGCAATCGTCGAGATGCATCATTTTGATCTCCTCGGTAGAACTATTTTCTTACTAGGAAAAGATCCGATTTACGCGGCTACTGGAACCGATTTAGAACCAATTTTCTGGACGGCAACCTATGTTCCATACACGACAGATTTAGAAGAACTATTAGAACTTGATATTGAATCGGAACGGGAAGCTATCCGGGACTATAGAATTATTATTAGAGAGATTAAAGACCCTTATATCATTGAATTAATCGAACGTATTATTGAAGATGAAGAATTACATCTAAAAATATTTCACGAATTATTAGATCAATATAATCAATCAAATAAGAAAAGCGATGCCTAAAGCATCGTTTTTTCAAGATAAAGTTTTTCACCAGTTTTTAAATAAATATAGTAGTAATCATCTTTTTTCGCTTCAAATAAAAATTTTGGATTATTGCTATCAACTTCTCTAATTTCCTCTTCTGGATAAGTTGTCACAATTGTTCCTTCGGCATATCCTCTTGGATTTAAAAATAAACTATCCTTCTGTACTTCAAAAAATAAAAATGATCCATAAGTGAAATCAGTAATATCTTTGGTAGAGGAAACTAATCCAGTATTTCCTTGATGCCCTATTAGTGTCTTCTCGTTAACAATGTCATCTACATTTACTAAGATATCATCTAGATGTGATAAATGAAATACGATTTTGCTCTCTCCTTGCATTGTTTCAATCCAAATTTGATTTCCACCTAACTCTTCACTTGTACAGTCAAATTCATTGCCACTAATTGAAGTAACATAATAATGATCTTCTCCATTAAGCCACGCTTCGCGTTTCTCTAAAAAAGTATCATAATTAATAGTATTCTCATAAGAATGAAATCGATTAATTACTTTTGTTACTTTTCCCATTCCATATATTTTAATGTCTGATTGATGTTTACCCTCGTATGACTCCCCAATTTTATATTGAAAGAATGGTTCTAAAATAGTTCTCTCGGCACCTAAATAAATCATAAATCTTCCCTTTTTATTTCATTTTCTTGTGGGATCGTCATTTTATCATTAATCGATGTCGGGGTATAGGAGATAATCGTTTGATTTTTCAAAACTTGATAGAGGGTTGGTGCTCCTATGAAACTAAATAACCCAACCCATGCTGCGTCCTTGAGTGCGAGATCATAGAAATACATTCCAAAAGGAATTCCAATCGTAAAGGAAAATACTAAATTCAAAAGCCAAACATACCAAGATTTATTAACACAATCTAAGCATTTAAACTTTTGAATCATCGTCATCAATATTAAACTAAATGCCATACTTATTACTACTAAATTTATTAAACTGCTCGGAAAATATTGTTCCATATCCACCTCCTAGAGGTTAACTGAATATTCTCTATTATAAAATATGTTGAGAAACTATTTTTGAATCATACAAACTACTAGTATTTTAGTAAATTACATATACTTTATTGGTGATAACATGAAAAAACTTTTTCCTCTTTTCTTTTTACTATTATTTATTGGGTGTAATCAACAAAAACCAGATAAAGTAAAGACTATCATTGAAGAAGATAAAAATATGTTGATTGGAATTAATTATCCAGTCACTAATATTCCTGATTTAGATCATATTATCGAAAAAGAAATAGAAACAATTTATAATACCTTTAGTAATGAGTATCAGCAATTTTCTAATTTGAAGGAACAATCAGAGCTCAATATCGACTACCAATACCAAATCGTTAATAAAAGATATTATAGTGTTGTTTTAAAGGTATTTGTCAATAGTTCCACATTGGCACACCCCATTACTTACGTAAAAACATATCTGTTTGATACTGAAAAAAGTAAACTAATCTCACTTAATGATCTAATTTCCAAGAATGAACGAAAAACGTTTATTACGACTCTTACTGCAAAATTATTTGAAAAATATAGCGATTGCTTATTATTAGATGAAATAAAAAAGAAAATTAATGATAATTTAGATTCTTATCCACTCTTTTCACTCTCCAAACAAGATTTAATCATCTATTTTAATCCGACTGACATAAGTGCATCTTACTGTAGTATCTTAGAAATACCTATTCCGTATTCCAAAATTGGTCTAGATAACTTCACACAAGAGGAAAAAGTTATGCAAGAGATTACGACAAATGAAAATAAAGTTTTAGATCCAAAAGATAAATTTATCGCTCTTACATTCGACGATGGTCCTAGTAAATATACCAAAGAAATTATCGAGTATCTCCATAATCAGGATGCGAATGCGACTTTCTTTATCTTAGGAAATAAAGTAGAACTATATCAAGATGTACTTGGATTAAGTATAAAATATGGAAATGAACTTGGAAATCATTCCTATAATCATAAGTGGATGCTTAAATTAGACATGAACGATTATGTCGAGCAAATTACTCAAACACAAAACATTTTAAAGGAAAAACTCGGATATACACCGACCCTTCTTAGACCTACCTATGGCTCTGTTAATGATGAGATGAAAAAACATACTGATCTAGAAGTCGTCTTATGGAATGTCGATACCATGGATTGGAAATATAAAAATGTTGATAAAATTGTAAGAAGAGCTACAAGTGGAGCAAAAGATGGAAATATTATTCTCATGCATGATACAAAAAAACAGACGGCCAAAGCGATCAAAAAGATTGTTCCTAAGTTGAAAGAAATGGGTTATCAATTGATTACTGTCAGTGAATTAAAAGAAATACAGTTGTTGCGTAATAATATGAAATGAATAATTCCTCTGAAAAAGAAATTGAGCTTTTAGAAATACAGTTGATTACAACCATTCTTTTCATCGGAAGTTTACTGATTTCAGTTGCCATCACTTATAATGATCTGGCCGAATTAAAAGGGGAAAAGGGACTTTTTGATAACGATGAGGAGAATACACTCGCAATCTTTAATCGTATTTTAGTTGTTATACTTACAATCGTCTTTCTTTATGTCAGTTATGAAAATCTACAATTATGTCGAGTCAAGCATACTGAAGATCAAGGACCTTTTATTATGCAGATCATAGCTTCTGAACTTTCTACTCTGGCATCTATTATTGTTTTATATGCTGTTTTAAAAACAGCTGGAACAGAATACTCGCTCATTATAGGAGGTTCAAATCCTAACTTATAAAAAAACTCATTTTATGAGTTTTTATTTTTACTAAGATACCATCGTATCCTTATATTCTTTACAAGCCTGATCGAGCTCACTTACTAAACCTTCTATATCATCTAATGACTCCACTCGTATTCCTGCTGCATAAATATGTCCTCCACCATTATAATGGGTCGCAACTTCATTAATAATAGGACCTCTAGAACGAATAGATCCACGAACATTATTGTTGTTTTTATCTTCAGAAAATACTGCCCAAGCTAAAATCTCATCAATATAATTAAAACGATTAACCATGTTTCCAGCTGTTGCGGCATCAACATTATGTTGTTCTAAAACCTCTTCTGAAATAACAGCATAAGCAAATCCATTATCCGTAATTTTTAAATGATTTAAAATATATCCTTCAAACTTCGCTTCTTTCCAAGGTCTCATATAAAGATTGTCATATAATTTTGTAAATTCAATCTTATTTTCTTCAATTAATCTCGAAACCAATTGAAAAGTTTTTGGTGTAGTATAATAGAATAAGAATCGATTAGTATCTGCTATCAACCCTATATAAAGTTTCTCTGCAGCCTCTTTTGTCATCTTTAATTTTGTATCAAAAACAAGTTCCATAACCATTTGTGATGCACTACTAGCTGTTTCATCAATCCATTCAATGTCCCCAAATCGATCGATAAACGGATGATGATCAATCTTAATTACTTTATCAAAATCGTCTGGATTCACACCATCGATTCGCTTTTTATCGGGTGTATCTGTAACAATTAATAAAGCATTCTTCGCAAGTTCTGGCTGCCATTTATCAAGCATCCCTAAATATTTAAATTTACTTGCTGGATAGCCTACTACATATACTTCCTTACTTGGAAATGTAGCTTCAATAATTTGTTTTAATCCAATGGAACTTCCCAGGGCATCAGGATCGGCACCAACATGTCTCGCAATGACAATTCGAGGATATTTCTTTATCATTTTATATATTTTTTTCTTAATTCTATTATTCATTTAATCACGCTCTCTAATCTATGAAAGAATATGTTTCACGGGCAATCATTAATTCTTCATCCGTTGGAATAACATAAGCCATAAAGCTTGAATCATCAGCACTAATTTTTTGCTCTTGACCGTTTACTTTATTTGCTTCTGCATCTAGTTTAAATCCTAGTACCGATAGTTTGTTTAAAATCATCGCACGGATTTCGGCATTATTTTCACCGACACCCGCTGTGAAGCATAATACATCACAACCTTCTAGCTCTACATAATAACGTGCAATGTAATCAACAATACGATTGATATACATATTACGAGCTAAAATTGCTCTTTCATTACCCTTTTCTATTTCAGTAAGGACATCTCTAAAGTCCCCACTTATACCACTAATTCCAAGTAAGCCACTTTTTTTATTTAAATCATCGACGATTTGCGCGGCTGTTTTTCCAGTATGTTCCATTACAAATGGTACAAAGGAAGTATCAATATCTCCAGCGCGGGTTCCCATCATGATTCCTGCAGCTGGCGTAAATCCCATTGACGTATCAATACATTTACCATTTTGAATTGCACATAGTGATCCTCCATTACCAATGTGACAATTGATAATTTTTAAATCATTTCGTCCAAAGATTTCACTAATACGATGAGCAATATATTTATGACTTGTTCCATGAAACCCATATTTACGAACGCCAAAGTTTTGGTACCATTCATATGGAACTGGATATAGATATTGTTCTTCTTCCATTGTTGCATGGAATGCATTATCAAATACGACAATACTAGTAGCATTCGGTACTAATTTTTGGAAAGCTCTTATTCCTAGAACATGAGCACCATTATGTACTGGTGCTAAAGGGATTAAATCCTCAATATCTTGAACCACTTCATCTGTTACTATTACAGAATGATTGTATTTATCCCCACCTTGTACAACTCTATGTCCAATACCTTTAATCTCATCCAAGCTTTCGATAATATGATAATTAAATAATTCATCGATTAAAAGCTTTACGGCATCCTCATGATCATGTAATGGTAGATCCTTTTTTACCTTTTCATCATTGTAACGAATTGTATAACTTCCATCTAATCCAATTCGTTCAAATAATCCTTTAAGTAATACTTTTTCTTCTGGCATTTCATAAACTTGAAATTTAAGTGATGAACTTCCAGCATTTACTGATAAAACTTTCATTTGTACCTCCTTATACTTCTTCTTTTTCCTCTTTACCAATTGGTTTCATAAGTGGGAATAATACATTATCACGAATATTAGAAGTATTTGTTAATACTTGAATTACACGATCAATTCCCATTCCCCAACCTGATATAGGTGGCATACCATATTCCATTGCTTCAATGTAATCAGTATCCATAACCATCGCTTCTTCATCTCCACCAGCATTCAGTTTTGCTTGTTCTTCTAAACGTTTTAACTGTTCTTGTGGATCAACTAACTCTGAATAAGCATTTACGATTTCAGCACCATTAATTACTAATTGGAAACGATCTGTTAAACTTGGATTTTCATCGTTTGCTCTAGCAAGTGGTGATAACTCAATTGGATGTTCAATTAAGAATACTGGTTCAATCATATAAGGACGTGCAACTTTTTTATATAGTAAATCTACTAATTTACCAAACCCAATACTATTAATATCTTCTTCACTTTCAACAGCAATATTCTTTTCTGCCATCGCTTTTAATAATAATTCTTTTGTATTTGCTACTCGGATATCGATATCAACATACTTAATTAATAATTCTCTAAAGGAAACAGCTTCCCATTTTTTTGAAAAGTCAATTTCTTTATCACCTATTTTTACCATTAAGCTACCGTAAACTTTTCCGATTACTGTTTTTAGCATATCTTCGATAAGTGACATCGTATCACGATAGTTATAGTAACTACAATATGCTTCTAACATTGTAAAGTCCTGTAAATGAGTAGTATCCATACCTTCGTTACGGAAACAACGGGCAAATTCAAATACTTTTGTGAAGCCACCGACAATTGCTCGTTTTAAATACGTCTCTGGGGCAATTCTTAAATAGACATCAATGTCAAGTGCATTGTGATGTGATTTAAATGGTTTTGCTAGAGCACCTGATGGTTTATTGATTAATACCGGTGTTTCAATTTCGATATAATGTTTATCTTCTAAATAACGACGTACTTGTTTAATAAATTCATATTTTAATAAGAATCGGCTTCTCGTATCTTCATTCATAATAAGATCTACATAACGGTTTCTATAACAAGCTTCAATATCTGTTAAACCATGAAATTTTTCAGGAAGTGGTCTTAGAGCTTTTCCTAAGAAAACAAATTCATCAACACGAATTGTCTTCTCACCTGTATGAGTAGTAAAAACTTCTCCAGTTACTCCGATAAAGTCTCCCAAATCAAAATTTTCCTTGAAAAATTGATAGTTTTCTTCTCCAACCATATCTACTTTAATCGATACTTGAATTCTTCCCTCAATATCTTGAATCGTCAAAAAACTAAGTTTTCCCATTTTACGCATTAAAACAATGCGACCCGCAACTTTTACATTAGCTGTTCCATCTTCTAGGTTTTTCGCATCTTTAATCTCATAATTTGATTCAAAACGTTCTGGGTAAGGATTACAATATTCACGAATTGTATCTATCTTTTCACGTCTTACAATTTCTTGTTCTGTTCTTTCTTGCATTTTATCACTCATTTCTAATTACTAAGTCTCTTTCTTATTTTATCATAAAAAAGAAGGGTATTCTAGTCAATTTTTAAGACTTTACCCTTTATTCTTAAATTTTACAGTTAAGTTTTTAACAATTGTTACTTAATATTTTCTCTCAATTCTTTTAATAAAAGCTGGAACTCTTCTTTTGTCTTAGTTTGAAACAATCTGTTTTTATATTCCGAGGTACCAGAAATTCCTTTTAGATACCAAGCTGCATGACTTCTAATTTCTAAAAGTGCCAGTTTATCGTTTTTCGTTTCTAATAATAAATTGAAATGGCGTTCTAGCATATTCACTCTATCTTCAAGTGAAATTGGGGTTGGAATGGTTCCGTTATCAAGATAATCAACACATTCTTTTATGAGCCAAGGATTCCCTAAAACCCCTCTTCCAATCATCACTGCATCACAGCCTGTTTCTTCCATCATCCGTTTAGCATCATAACAGCTTTTTACATCTCCATTGCCAATAACAGGAATCTTGACAGATTCTTTTACTTGTTTGATGATACTCCAATCAGCTTTTCCAGTATAACCTTGGCTTCGCGTTCTAGGGTGAACAGCAACTGCTTTTGCTCCTGCTTTTTCTATTATTTTTGCTATTTCGACGGCATTTATACTATTACTATCCCAACCACTTCTAATTTTTACAGTAACTGGAATTGGAACAGCTTCTACAACGGATTTAACAATTTCATAAACCTTATCCGGATTTTTTAGTAAGGCACTTCCAGCTTGAGCACGTGTCGCAACTTTAGGAACAGGGCATCCCATATTAATATCAATAATATCTGGACACATTGTTTCATAAATATATTTTGCAGCCGTTACAAACGAATCTTTATCACTGCCAAAAATCTGTTGTGAAATTGGTCGTTCCTCTTCTTTCATATAAAGCATTTCAATTGTTTTTTGATTCCCATAAGTAATTGCTTTATCACTTACCATCTCGGCATAAATTAAGCCGCAGCCCATATCTTTTATAATTTGTCTATAGGCACTATTGCTGATTCCGGCCATAGGAGCTAAAACAATTGGATTTTTTATTAATATTGGTCCTATTTGAAACATAAAAATCACCTTTTGCTATTATAGGCTATTTTGCTTTTTTTTACAACTATTCATGAAAATGAAACAATTATTTTTCATTTGACTAATTCTCATTTTTCATGTATTTTAGAATAAAAAGTGCTGTTTGAAACACACTAAAAATGGGTGATTGAATGCGTGATATTTATTTAGCAGGAGGTTGTTTTTGGGGTCTACAAAAATATTTTGATCAGATTGTTGGAGTGAAAGAAACTGAAGTTGGCTATGCGAATGGAAAAACTGAACATACAGATTATGAAAAGGTTTGTAGCGGAAGTGGGCATGCAGAGACAATTCACATAAAGTATGATCCAAAACAAATCCGACTTACTTCATTATTAAATTTATTTTATTCTATTATCGATCCAACTTCTATCAATCGTCAAGGTAATGATTTTGGTGTACAATATCGTAGCGGTATTTATTTTACAAACGAGGAAGATGGGAAAATTATTCAAGACTCTATATCAGAATTACAAAAAGAGTTCGATCTTCCCATTGCCATTGAAATACGTCCTTTAAGTCATTTTATTAAAGCTGAAGAAGAACATCAAGACTATTTAGAAAAACATCCATATGGATATTGTCATATCTCTAAAAATGATTTTGAAAAAGCAAAAGAGTTCCATGAAACTAATCAAGAATTAACAGAAGAGCAATATCATATTTTAAAAGAAAAAGGAACGGAAAAACCATTTCAAAATGCTTATTATAACCATTTTGAAGAAGGAATTTATGTTGATGTAGAAACTGGTGATCCATTATTTTTTTCCACAGATAAATTTGAAAGTTCTTGTGGATGGCCAAGTTTTTCCAAAGCGATTGGTGGAAAAGTGGATACTCACTATGATTTCAGTCATGGAATGATTCGAAAAGAAGTGGTAAATAAAGAGAATAACAATCATTTAGGACATGTTTTCAATGATGGACCTTTAAAATTAGGTGGAAAACGTTATTGTATTAATAGTGCTGCTCTAAGATTCATTCCTAAAGATAAAATGATCGAGGAAGGATACGGAGAATATATTCCATATTTAGAAAAGGACACTAATTAGTGTCCTTTAGTCTATTATAATCGATTTTTTTGATGCATCAACTTGTTGTTTTGGAACTTCAACAATTAATATCCCATTATTGTATTTTGCTTTAATAGAACTTTCGTCAATAGAACCAACATAGAAACTTCTTCGATATTCTCCGTAAATACGTTCATGACGAATGTATTCTTTTTCTTCATCTACTCTGTTTTCTTTTTTTGCACTTACTTCTAGATACCCATCATGGTAATCGATTATAATATCTTCCTTATTCATTCCTGGTAAATCCATTTCTAAGAGATAACTATCTTCCTTCTCAGAAATATCCGTTTTCATAATATTATTTTCTTTTCCAAACGGATCACGAAAAAGGTCAAATCCAAAATCAAAATTCCTTCTTGGGAAAAAATCCATATCTCACCTCCATATAATATATTATATAAATAGCGGAAGATAAAACTATGTCGAATAAATTATACTTTATGGAATTTTTTATAAACTAGATAACTTCCTATCATGATTATAACAATAGGAGTAATGATATAAAAATAATTCATTTTTTGATCTTGAATTAATGTAACATCTAATGTCTCAGCGACAGCATTAGCAATTAATTCATGACCTTGAATAGTAGGATGAGGATCTAAATTTTGAGCACTTGCATTTAAATATTTTTTATCTTGAATCATTTCACCAATTTTTTCTGGAATTTTCCCATATTTTTTGGCAACAGTAGCATATTCTTGTTGTGCTTCTTTAAAATTTGCTATTAATGTTTCATTTGATTCAAGTAAAGTAGCATAGGGATTATATAAAGGAATAATGAGGAGCTCTACATTGGGATTTTCTTCTTTTAATTTTTTACAAATTAATTCTAAATTGTTTAACAGTTTATTTTTTACTTGATTAAAATTAGTGAAGTTAGATGTTTCATTTAAGTATAAGAACAAATTAGAGATAAGTTCTTGTAGAAAATCATTTCCTCCTATACTGAAGACAACATAATCTACTACTCTTATTTTTTGAATTACGATATCATCTTTTAACTGTTCTAGAAACTGAGTAGAGGTTAATCCATTGTTCGCTAAATTGTCACAAGTAAAATTTCCTTCTTTTGATAAATGTTGACATAATAAGTTAAAATAGCTTTCATTTTCAGAAACGCCATAGCCCGTTGTAATAGAGTCACCCATTCCAATTAAGCTCTTCGCTACGACATTTAAAGGAAATAATAAGAAGATACTTACTATCCATAGATACTTTTTCACACTATCACCAATCTGATTTTAACAAATTTTTTTATCTATATTTGTCATATTAATAGTAAAGATTCATTTATAGCAAAAAAAACATCTAAATTGATTAGATAATTTTATATCTTCCAAATCCGATGTTTTTTTTCATTATTTTACAACAACTTCAAAGCTATCTACATTACTATAATCTCCTACTATGGAAATACTGAAATCTCTTGTTTCGTCTTTTTTTAAGTTGTCAATTTGGGTCTCAACTCTTCCATAAATTCGTTTATTACTTGAGTTACTCATAATAAGTTCTAATTGAAAACTTTTTTCTTTTCCTGTTCCATTCTTCACAGTTCCAGTAATGTAACTTGTTGCTCCTTTTTTCTCGATTTTTATATTGGAGAATTTAAGATCACCTTGATTTTCTTTTGTTTCATTGGTTACCGGTTTATCATCTATAATTGTCTCCTTCTTATTTGACTTTTTACAACCAGTTATAAGTAAACTAACCATTAGAAATACTAGTAACCCATACATCATTTTCTTTTTCATCATTCACCTACTCTCCAATATATACTTGTGAAGGAATTGTCATTCCTCTTAGATAAGGGGTTGTACTCCCATCTTCAATATTCCATATCGTATCAAAGTCAAATCCACTATAACTTCCTCTTTGTACTGCTTCTGGTACGGAATTAATCATACTTCCATAACTACTACTGTATACTCCTGTTGTCTCACTGATCCAATAGGTATTACTGACTCCTGTTAGACTATACCCTATTATCGCATTTGTCTTGGTTAGTTTTCCTAGTACATAACTATTTGTAGTACTTGCGTAATAATTAAATCCGATTAGTCCTCCAGAATATCCCCCATTGGCCTTTACTTCTCCAACAACATAGGTATTACTAATACTTCCATTGTATATTTGTCCGACGATTCCTCCATTACCTTGGGCATTTCCTGTTTTAGTCTGCGTTGCCTCGACTGTTCCTGATACATATCCTTTGTTAATTGTTCCCTTGCTTGTAACTCCTAACAATCCACCTATATTATATTGACCTTTTATATTTCCAGTTGTGTAGCTTCCTGTGATATTCGTTGTATTTCCTGATCCTAATAGTCCTCCGATACTGATTCCTGTTCCTGTAATTTCTCCTGTTGTATAACTGTTCGTTATTGTTCCAGTAGCTGTTACACTTCCAACCAGTCCTCCGATACTAGTATTTCCACTGATCTTACCACTTGTATAACTATTGTTCACAGTCACACTTCCTGTTGCGTTTCCAACCAGTCCTCCAACACTATCGACTCCACTAATATTTCCTGTTATGTAACTATCATTGATCGTTACATTCTCTACATATCCAG
>DICM01000006.1 GCA_002416285.1 Caryophanales bacterium UBA5026 | reverse complement strand
TTTATTAGCAAGTTTTTATGTAAAATACTTTTAGCTAAAAAATAAAGAACCATTAAAATGGTTCTTTTAAATTAGTCCTTGTCGCATAAGTTTTTGTAGTTCAATAGCAACACCATCATCATTAGAAGAAAACTCTGTAATATCCGATGCGAATTGTTTTAATTCTTCAAGTCCATTATGTAAAGCAAAGCCTTTCCCTGCTTCTTTTACCATGTCAATATCGTTATCCGCATCACCAAACACAATTGTTCTATTTAATGTAAAACCAAGCATATCACACATTTTTTTCATGCCCTCTGCTTTACTGTTTGGAGTTCCCGCATACATGCAAAGACTACCTAAATGATTATGAATTCTTTTACTACCAAATAAATCTGGTAAGGTATCAGCTAAAGCAATCAAAGAATCTTTACTAGGTGCATGAACGTAAATTCGAACAATAGGTTTGTTATGAATAATCTCATCAATATTTTCTACAGTGTTAACTGAAAATGGTAGATGTCTATATTCTTCATAATTAAATTCATCGATACATCGCTGTCCAAATTCATCTGTTGTCTTTTTTATATAAACTCCGTCCGTACTCGCATAAAATATGGCTAAATCGTCTGTGAGATGATCTTGCAGTTGAATAAGCTTTTCTTTTTCGATAGGATCGACATAATAGATTTCATCTAACTTTCTATCATAGATGACACGTCCATTGTTGGAGATAAAATAGCGAACTAAATCAACTAGATATTTATTGGCAAGCCCTTTCATGGAAGAGAGGCTCCTCCCTGAGTTTAGTACCAGTTCTATTTTTCTACTTTTTACGGTTAGTAAAGTTTGAAATGTGTAGTTACTAATTCTTTTATTGTCATTGAGTAGTGTTCCATCTAAATCAAAGAAAATAATATCGTACATAATTCCTCCTTTCTAAGAAACAAAAAGGCTTTTAGCAAGCCTCATCACACATGTTATTTGCTAGTTCTGAAAAATAATTTTCATAAATTTTTAATAATTCATTCTTTTGATCAGAACTTAACGCTAAATATGGATCCTCTTGACTATCTATAGTTGATGTGTGTGTTCCAATAATTTGACCATCTTTCACAAAGACAACTGTTGGAAAGTAAAGTCTTTTAATATTATTATCGTTCAATCCTTCATATGTATCTACATACTTTCCTAAAGCATCTAAAATTTCATAATATTCCTTTGTTCCTTCTTGTGTGGTTTCGATTGTTCCATCTTCTTTTAATTCTTTCTTATCCCGAATAGATAAGGCATTAAAATAGTAAAGTTGTTGATAATTTTTAGCCTCCATAGCCTCTAGTAATACAGGTAGAGCTGTTCTACACCAAGGACACTCTGGATAACCAAAATAAATGACCCCAGTTCCTGTTTTTAATATTTCTAATACCTTCTCTTCATTAATATATGTAACATAGTTTTTAGATGGAATAGAAACTGACTTATATTCCTTTCCACTACTGTTTTTTTGTCCGTTTAAACTTTCATATTCTGTTTTAAATTTTTGTTCATCCACAGTAGGTTTCTCCTCTTTTGTTAAATTGCAGCCATCAAATAGAAAAAGACAGCAAAATATTCCTAATAATACAACAAATTTCTTCATACATGTCCTCCAATTCTAGAATATCATAACATAAAAAAACTTTATTACGCAATAATTTAAGTTTATTTTACAAAAAAAGACCTAATGGTCTTTAATTTCTAAATGGTGTCCCGTACAGAATTCGAATCTGTGACCCTTTGATTAAAAGTCAAATGCTCTACCAGCTGAGCTAACGGGACATTTTTCAAGTACGTGTTTGATTTTACACGTCTTGAATAGAAAAAGCAAGCCTTTTGTCGAAATTTGTCAAAATTATACTGGAACATTATATTGTATCGTGATTCCTTTTCCATCGAAATAAATATAATCCTCTTCTGGTAATTTCCAAATAGCCTGTGCATGAGAAGGATGTTTTATACCATTTTCTTCGATATAATCAGTTAAATTAATGATCCATTTATATTTGGTACTAATACCATTGCCTTCATCCATATAGCGATCATCTGTCTCAATTTTAATAATTTCACCAATACTATTTGTTGTGAATCTAGCACTAACGATATGATTATTATAATTGATAGTAGCTTTCGCATTATTCTCGTCTATAGTTTCCCAAGTGATATAGTCCTCTAAAGCGATTGTTGGTAAAAAGATTAACTCAGAAAGACAAGTTACCAAACTGGAGATATCCATTTCTTCTCCGGTAGAATTAAATACTGTTATAACTTTTCCAAACATTCCATGCATTGATCCCTTTCCATTTTCATAACGATCCAATCCATCAAAAGGAATACCCATAAGTTTTGTATCAATTAATGCAATTCTATTTAAATGATTAAGCATATTATAATGCTCATACTTTATTCTAAGTGATGGTTTATCCTTGGACAGTTTAAAATTTGTTTCCTTATAAACTACATGTGAAACATATATTTTTGGTTTCCCAATTAGATTTGTAATTCGGAAAAACTTTTGAATGGCAATTGGTAACTCTTTTATATCTTCTTCCGAGTATATTTGATTTGATAAAAAACTATATTTTTGACTATTTTCTATTAAATCTTTTTTAGAAAGTGTCTTAAATTTGTCTTTAAGTGGTGAACCCGGAAGCAGCCAAAATAGGATTATACTTCCAAAGATTAAAATTAGACTAATTAGAATGATCATCATTACTTTTCTCCCTTTTGTATTTTTTATTAAGTTGTTTTTCTTTATCATAATAGCACCTCAAAAGTTATATTAACAAAAAAACTAAAATTGAACTACCAACTATCAGTTGCTTGTTGTTAAATTTTAGTTGCTTAAATAAATTTTATTAGACACTACAATAATGGAGCAAATAATTGAAGTAGATCTTTTATCCACCGTTTATACCATGGAATTGCTCTACAAAAAGCTAGATCTATTTCTTTACTCTCTTTTCTTAGTTGCTCATGATCTTCTTTTAATTGCTTTAAGGCTGTTGTTTTATACATCCAAACTCCACATTCATAGTGGTGGACTAAACTTCTATAATCGAGATTAATCGTACTGATAACACCTATTTCATCATCGGCAAGAAAGCTTTTCGCATGAATGAAACCAGGTATATATTCATAGATATGAATACCAGCTTCAATTAAGGTTTGATAATAAGATTGTGTGATGATATGAATATACCATTTGTCTGGGATATGTGGGGTTGTAATACGAACATCTACTCCCCTTTTTGCGGCATTTGAAAGAGCGACAACAATTTCATAGCTAATGATAAGATATGGAGTATTAATATAAAGATACTGTTTTGCCTGATTAATGATATTCAGATAAACCGTTTCACCAATTAATTCACGATCAAATGGAGAATCGCCATATGGTTGGACAAATCCAGTTCCTTTAAATGTTTCTTTATGATTATAATTGGGTCTAAAAGAATTATAATCTGAATCTGTTTTACATAAATGATTCCAACTATCTAAAAATAATAATGTGAAATTCCAAACACCATCACCAGTTAACCGAACCGCAGTATCTTTCCAATGTCCAAATCTTTTTTTCTCATTAATATATTCATCCGCTAGATTAATTCCTCCAGTAAAGGCGGTCATACCATCTATGATAACCATTTTTCTGTGATCTCGATTATTGTGAAATACTGACACAATTGGTATGAATCGATTAAATGGAACACATTTAATACCATATGAGGCAATTGTTTTATAGTAGTATTTTGGAAGTAAATCAATGCATCCGATATCATCATAGATAATACGAATATCGACACCTTCTTTTGCTTTCTCTTTCAAAATCCCTAAAATGCTATTCCACATTTTTCCTTCATGAATAATGAAAAATTCTAAGAAAATAAAATGTTTTGCTTGCCTTAAATCATGAATTAAATCTTTAAAATAAGCTTCACCAACTGGATAATAAGTTGTTTCAGTATTCTTCCAAAGTGGCATGTCTGCATAATGATAAATGTATCTGGACTGTCTCTCTGCCAAAATATTTTGTTCTTTTAATTCTTTCCGAATAGTATAATCTTCCCGCCAATATTGTTCTCCTTCTAAATGTTGTTTATGGATCTTTTTATAATAAGTTTTATTAACATATTTTTTACCAAAAATCCAGTATAACACCCCTCCTAAGAGAGGAAATAAAATAATAAGTAAGATCCACGGTAATTTGAAGGTAGGATTAGAGTGATAATTAATAATAGATAAAACAGTAAAGAAACTAATAATAAATAGGAATAGTTGAACATAATAAAAATAGCTACTTATCTGAAGAATAAGGCCAATAAAGAATAAAATCTGGATTAGAATCAGTAATCCGGTTACAAGCCATCTGCTCGTTAATAAGTGTCGTATTTTTTTCATGTTCTCACCTATTATTCATTATACTATAAAAGAAGGGAAGTGCAAAGAACACTTCCCAAATTCTAATTATTTTTTTGTTACATTTAATGCTCGGAAAGCATTCAATATTGCAATAATTGATACTCCGACATCTGCAAATACTGCTTCCCACATTGTAGAAAGCCCAAATACGCTTAGTGCCAGGACAACCACTTTTACAAACAATGAGAAAAATATATTCTGTTTTACGATACGAAGTGTTTTCTTCGATATTTGAATTGCCTCTGATATTTTAGAAAGCTCATCTGTCATGATTACGATATCAGCAGCTTCAATAGCAGCATCAGATCCAAGACCACCCATTGCAATTCCAATATCAGCACGAGCTAGAACGGGTGCATCATTCACTCCATCGCCAATGAATGTTAGATTACCTAGTGGTGATTTTTCACTAAATAATTCTTCGATTTTCTCAACTTTATCGGTTGGCAGGAGTTCTGTATATACTCTGTCGATTCCAAGTTCTTTAGCGACTGTCTCCCCCGCTATTTTAGTGTCTCCAGTGAGCATAACTGTTTTTCGAATATTATTTGTCTTTAAACTCTGAATTGCTTTTTTCGCATCGTCTTTTATTGCATCAGCAATGACGATATTTCCAGCATAAGCACCATCAACAGCTATATGAACGATTGTTCCAGGTTTGTTAATAGGAATTATCTCTATATTCATTTGTTCCATCATCTTTGTATTACCAGCTACTACTTGAAGGCCATCTACTTTAGCACGAACACCATATCCAGGTATTTCCTCAATATCGACGACTTTACTTCCATCAATAGCTAAAGAATAAGCTTTTTTTAATGAGATGGAAATAGGATGATTCGAATGGCTTTCAACGTAAGCCGCAAATCTTAACAGTTCTTCTTTACTCATATTGGCTGCATTTATTTCTTGTACTTCAAAACTTCCTTTGGTCAGTGTTCCGGTCTTATCAAATACAACAATTTCAGTTGAAGATAAAGCTTCAAGGTAATTACTTCCCTTCACTAGAACCCCAATTTTAGAGGCTCCACCAATACCACCAAAGAACCCAAGCGGAATTGAAATTACCAAAGCACATGGGCATGAAACAACTAAAAATGTGAGTGCACGATAAACCCAATCATAGAAGTCCGCATCTTTTACGATCAGTGGCGGAATAAACGCAATAATAAGTGCTGAAAAGACTACTATTGGTGTGTAATATTGAGCAAATTTAGTAATAAAATTTTCCGGATTGGACTTTTTACTGCTTGCATTTTCTACTAAATCTAATATTTTATTGACAGTAGATTCTGAGAATTTTTTTGTAACTTTGATTGTCAATAAACCATTGATATTAATACATCCACTTAATACAGTATCACCTAATGTTACTTCTCTTGGAACTGATTCTCCAGTGAGCGAAGAAGTATCTATCATTGAATTACCTTCTATTATAATCCCATCTAGAGGTATTTTTTCACCCGGGCGAACAATAATACATTCTTCTACCTCAACTTCGTAGGGATCTACTTTCGTGATGATATCATTTCTTTTTACGTTTGCATAATCTGGTCGTATATCCATTAAACTTGTAATTGATTTTCTTGATTTATTAATTGCATAATCTTGAAACAACTCTCCAACTTGATAGAATAGCATTACGGCTACGGCTTCTGGGTATTCACCAATTATAAATGCTCCAAGAGTTGCAATTGTCATAAGAAAGTTTTCATCGAAAATTTTACCTTTAAAAATATTTTTAATCGCTTTCAAAACGACTTTTCGACCAACAATAATATAGCTTATAATATAAAGTATATTGTTGATCCAAATATTATCAAATCTAAATATTATTGATATTAGGAAAATGAGAAATCCTAATATGACCTGAATTATTCCTTTTTTCATGTTCCCTCCTTAATATTTTATTATTTTGACATCTGGTTCTTCTTTTTTTACAACTTTGTCAACAATCATCATTATATCTTCATTAAAATTTACATCTGATTCGATAATTAATTTTCCAGTAATAAAATTAATTGATGCATCCTTAATTCCTTCTTGTTTCTTTAATTTATTCTCAATCTTTGCAGTACATGCTGCACAATCTAAACCTTTTAGTATAAATGTATTTCTCATATTATACCCTCCTTTTCATTTTTCATGATTGATATGTTCCATACCTAATAAGAACAATCTTTTTACATGATCATCCACTAATGAATAATAAACTGTTTTTCCAACTTTTCTATAAGTGACAAATCCTGCTTCTCGAAGTGTTTTCAACTGGTGGGACACAGAAGATTTTGACATGTTTAATACATTAGCAATATCGCATACACACATTTCTGATTGCTCTAGCGACCATATTATTTTTGATCTTGTACTATCTCCTAATATTTTAAAAAAAGCACTCACTTTATCAAATTGTTTTTGAGATGGGAAGTCATTTGTTACTTTATCGACAACATCTTGATGGATAATATTACAATCACATGCGAATTCATTTTTAGACATACAAACCGCCTTTCTTAATTGAATATCTGTTCAACTATTCATAGTATAACGTTATTAAATTAAATTGTCAATAATATTCGCCAATTTAGTATATGCAACTCCAATATGAAAAGAAACAAAAAAGATTTTTAAACATCTAATAGATTTAAAAACTTTTTGTCATTTTATCTTCATTTTTTTAATTCAAAAATAAATAAAGTTTATTTATATAAGTTAAATTCGCTTAACCTTCTCATTAATTTCTTTTCTTCTAACGTTTTATAAATAGTATCCGCTCCAATAAAACTAAAAAATCCAACCCATAGCGAGGATAATATTGTTAAATTTGTGAAGGTTAAACAAAAGGAAATGGATAAAATCATATTTAAAGTAAAATTAAATAAAATTACTTGCCAACTTTTTCGGACTAATCTTAATGATTTGAATTTTTGTGTAGTGACGAGGGCTAAAACTTGGCAAATAGTAGCTATCCATAATATGTTTAATAAAAGTTCAAAATTAAATTTCATTTACTACCTCTTTTCTATAATTTTTCATGTACTCCTTTAAAAATTATATTCAATACTATAAAAAAACAATATTATATATCGCATATTATTGTTTTATTTACGATTAAAAATAAAATCAAATATAAAATGAAACATTGCAATACTCTTATTCAAATCACGAATTATAAAAATAAATATGAAAGTGCAAAGTACTGTCATTACAATACCAATTAAAATTTCTATCAGATACATCTCACACCTCACTATATTATATTTTCAATCAACGTTTCTGAGTAGCAAAAATTACTTGAGTTAATCATTGTTTGCTCGTGTCAAAATTTATATTTTTATAAAACTATCATATAATGGAAGAGAAAAGAATACTTTTATCACATTTCAAATAGAAATGCTAGGATAGAAAAAAAGTAGAAGGAGGCATAACTTTATGAAGTATATACCAGATGTACCTCCTGAAATCTTTACTTTAAGCGCTGTAGCAGTTGGATATCTTCTATTAGATGATTCAACTGCTATCGAACAAAATACCTTAGGTAACTGGCTTATGCTAGTTGCACAGGTTCTCTGTACTAACGGGTATTATAAAGCACTATTAGCTGAACGTGGAGAAAGCAATGATGAGACCATCAATGAGTCATTTGATGGTGATAGTCAACAAACCATAGATAATCATGAATGCCAAATCCAGATGATGGCTAAAATGATTGCTGCCTTACAGCGAGAAATTGATGAAATCAAAAGAAGAATGCAATAGTTATCTTATAGAGGATATTATCCATAAACATATATATTAGAAATCATTTTTTAATAAAAAAAGACTTGTATTTGCAAGTCTCTTTTAAGTTAGCTTTATATGATATTATTCTGTTCTATCTTCTGATTCTTTTCTTTCTAATTCAGCTGTTTTTTCTGTTCTTAATGGTTTTTCATCGACAAGTGCTTCTGCAAAAGCTAAATTATCTGCTGTTTTTCGATATAAGTTATTTGCCGCAAACAAACTAGCATCATTATCATTACTTGTTGAGATTCTAGCAGTATTTTGGTTATTATCGATATCCCCATATCCATCAGAATCTGTTAAATTAGTATTAATATTATTATCCATATCATCAATATTGTTATTCATAAAATTATTCTTCATTCTATGCCTCCTTATTTTTTAGTATAAATCATAAAAGAATTATTATACAAAATTATGACTAAATTATATAAAATTAAAAGGACTGTTACCTAAAATTAGATACAGTCGGTAAATCAGGCAAATAAGTATTCGGCTTATTCTTAACTATTTTTTATTGGTGAATAGATTAGATTGTAATTTTTGTCTTAATACATTTGAGGTAATGGTGTTCCTTGAGGTCTCCACCATGCTTCAACCATTTGCCAAGCTACATAGTAATCGTAACCTTTACCCATTAAATATGCGATAGCAACCGCTTCTGTTAATGCATGCTGATAAACTGCGTTCTCTTTTTCACTTAGTTTTTATGAGTAGAGTCTAAAAAAACTATTTTCAAATTTTAGCTTAAAAGACAGAAATTAGAAGGAGATTTAGTAAAAATTTACTTGAAAATATAATAAATAAAATAAAAAATAACCTTTTCATAACTGAATTAGGTTATTTTCAAATTTCAATTTCTTAATAAATATAAAAGCATATCAAATTTTTAATATAGTTTACTGTTTTTCCTTGTCAAATGATATTTTATTTGTGATCATATAGGTTGATATTGTCATAACCAACATACCAGTTATTAAAAACCAATTGTTAATTTTGACAACATCTGCCAAGCTTCCTGATATTAATAGTCCAATTGGCATTATTAATACTGTTAAACTCATATAATTAGAATATAATCTTCCTAAATAATTAGGATCAATCTGTTCTGCAAACACTGTTGTAATTGTTCCTTGAGTAATTGGTCCGCTAAATCCCATTATAAAACTCAAAATAACAAAAATCCAATACATATTTTTAGTTACAATACCAGAAATAAATATGGCTATTCCCATAATCAAAATAGATATAATCATATTTTTTCTTTTGTTTCGAAATAATTTCGTATTAGCTAAAATGAATCCACCAATTAACATTCCAATTGCAAATACGGTTTCTACAACACCAGCATGAAATGTTGTTTTCTCAAAATAGGATACTGTCATCAAAGGAAATAGTGAACTAATCGGCATATATAATAACGTATAAATAGTAATGATTATAAAAATATATCTTACTAACTTATTATTAACGATTAATTTTAATCCTTGCTTGGTTTCATTTAAGAAATTCTCTTTTTGTTGGGATTCTATTCTTGGATTTGGTATATTGCTAATAAGTAAAGTAAATACAGCAATAATTGTCCCAATTACATCCAATAGAATTATGTAAGAGAGATTCATTTTCCCGTAAAGTAATGCAGCAATAGCTGGACTGATAATCAAACTCAAGGACTGCAAGGACTGACTATAACCGGAATATTGAAGCATACTCTCCTCTGGAACAATTAGCGGAATTGATGCTTGTAACGACGGACTATGAAATGCGGCCCCTACACTTCGTAAGCCTAGACAGATAAAAATTAACCATATAGGTAAATTATTAAAGAATCCATAAATAACCATGATTAAGCTGACAAAAGCAATAAATGAATCTGAATATATCATAATTCTTTTACGGTTATTTCGATCAATAAAACTTCCGATAAATAAACCTAAGATACCTTGTGGTAGAAAACCTATCAACGTGGACAATGATAACCAAAAGGCTGAGTTTGTTTCATAGGTTATATACCATATAATTGCGCATTGAACAATTGAACTCGTAATAAGTGATATCGATTGTCCAATCATAATTTTTGTAAATGTTTTTTTCCATTCTTCTCTTTTTTTCATTAATTTTCTCCTTATAATCATATTTGATATCTTGCTGCGAATTGAAAATAATTAATGAATATCTCAATAATCACGAATCAATTCGCAATTATTTTCTTAATTTAGCTGATTGCATATTAACACCTCTCATTAATATAGTATACATTAATCTATCTAAAAAACCAATAATGATGTACTTTATTATCTAATAAGATAAAGTTCTAGTTAAATGATATGGCTTTGAATTATTGGCTTTGTTTTGTCCGAGCAACCATATTATATCATTTATGTTTATTAAAGAAATATTGTCATTCAATGCTTGTTTTATTTCATAAAGTGCTATAATCATATTTGCTCTAATTTCAACTTCATAAGTAGAATTTTCATCAAGCATTATGCCATTGTCAACTAAATCAGAAAGTTCTGCATTATAAACCAACACTCCAAGGTTTCTTAATACTTGTGGAATTTTGTAATCGGCACACCCAACTAAATGTGAATAGTCAACTGTGATTGATTCTTTTAGTTCTCTTATATGGAGTATATCAGATACTAATAATTGAGCAAGTTTATAAAAATAAATTTCCTTATCCTGATAATTTCTTGTATCTGTAAAACTCGGAAAATTGTTGATAATTATTTCAAATAATTTTTCATCATTTACAATATCCTTAATATATTCGTAAAAATTACCTTCCATCCTATCGTTGATAATTTTACTTACCTGTTTAACAATATGGTAACGCTCTTTCAATAATGGAATTTCAACATTTCCTTGTAATGCCTTAGAAAATTCTTCATATGTTATTTTTTCAAAATTTAAATCCTCATGTTCATTTCTAAGTTTTAATAATGAATACATAAGAGCAAAGGCGCCATCCAGTTGTCCTACTTCAGTTTCAATTGTCCACTTAGGATGACCCCAAAAAGAGCAATCAATCGAGTCAAAAATTATTAAAAAGTTAATTATTTCATCAACTTTTAGATCTAATATACAACAAGGATTACTAGCTAACCAATGTTTTATAGTTTTAAAATTATTTGCTATAATTAATTCTTTTATTTTTTCTTTATCAATACTCACATAACTGGAATTGTCTGATACATATTTACTTGTTTGTAATATTTTTTCTACCATGCCAACACCTCTAATATTATTGTATCAGAAATTCAATCCGTTCTATCTTAAAATTATAATTAATCTGTTTTTTTCTCTATAGTATTTATTAAATATAAAAAAACAAAATAAATATTCATATTTTGTTTTTGTTTTAACCTGTATTTTAATTCTCTAACTTATTAAATAAGACAGTCTTTTCTTTCATCGAAATTTTACCAACTTCATATCCATATTCTTTTGCTTCTTTTTTATAAGTTAAAAAAGAATGATCTATATCAAAACCTAAAATATCTTTGATTTCCTCATAAGATAATTTATAATTTTCCTTATTTTGTTTCTTTAAATATTTCCATAACAAATCATATTTACTCATAATCTTTAGTTCCTTTCTAATAACAAAAGTCAACTGCTAATAACCTAATTGTATTTAAAACAAATATTGTCTAAAATTGATTTCTTCTTTTATATTAAGATGTTATCTTCAAATTTAATGCATGCAATAGAAACTATTTGTTTTTAAAATGTAAGAAAGAGAAAATACTAATTGGGATAAAATAAGCACACCAAAATTCTAATACAACAGTTCCTATCCAATTCGCTCCTTGCATATCAGAATTAAATAATCCAATCATAGGTATAATAAGTCCACTGATGAAAAAAACACCATGGATAAGTAATAACCTTCTCAACCATCTATCTAATTTATTTGTTATTTCAATAGTCAATCCAATGAAAAATGTAGAAAGCGCCATTATACCATATCCAAGTAAATTATAATTAAAAAATAAACCAAATTTTTGATAATCGAGAATTTGTATTGCTTGTTCATTTAGATTATCAAGTCTTATGGATGTTAACTGTGCAAAATAAATTGAAAGAATAAAAGTAACATAGATAGCTGCAAAAATAAGCGAGGTATATCCGGCTGATTTATATTCGTCTTTGCAATAATAGCAAAAGGAGCTAATCATTAAAATAAACCCTAAAGCAATAAACATACTTGATAAATAACTACCAAAGTGGAAATCAAAGATCATAGATAGTGCAAATGAAAATATAGAAATTCCGTTAATTATAGAGCCATAAATTCCTAATTTCTTATTCATAATAGTTTCTCCTTACTAATCAAATTATATCATAATTTGAACTATTTTTGAATTTTCATTCCCACAAATTAGGAGATGCGGTTTAAATCCAAAATCTTCTTCAAAAATAGTGTCTTTTTCAGACACTATTTTAATGATTTATAAACTGCAACCCAACCTAAATAATAGACAATGTTCGTATATAAATTAAATGGTGCAAGAGATGGGACTTGAACCCACACGGTTTTATGCCACAAGCGTCTGAGACTTGCATGTCTACCATTCCATCACTCTTGCATTAAAAAATTAAATGAAATATATAAAATAGAACAGTAATCCCTACTCCAACCGTAAAACCGACAAAAAATGCTGATAACAAGGTATGAATAAAGCCTTGTTTACCATTGATTTCTTCTGTATCAATTAGGTCATCATCAAAATCTAAGATTTCAATATCGTCATCGAAATCTAATATCTCGATATCATCGTAGTTATCTACCATATGATCACGATCCTATTCTTAAGAATATTATAACACATAATAAAAAAAGTGAAATCACTTTTTTATTAATTTTAAATGTTCTAAATGAATTCCAATATGCCCAATACCCAATATTATAATTGAAAGAATGAGGAATATATTCTTTCCATAAATACCTAATAAGAAAAAAGCAATAATAGGTAAAGTCGCTCCAGCAACAGGAATACCAAGAAAGCTACTATAAAAATCTGATAAATATTGTTTACTTTTAAAATAGCGTACCCACCATAGTTCATACATTATCATAAAGAAAAATGATAAAAACAACCATACATACCATAATGAAAATGGTTTTAAATTAAAATCGACGAATATCAAAGAAACTGTGCTAACAAGTACCTGCCCTATTTTCTCAAATGAAGCCAGTATCTTATTCTCGTTTACACTACTATAGTCTTTCGGTAAATGTTTTGTCCAAATAATATTTGGTATTGCAAGCATCATCAAATATACTAGGCCAATATAAGAGAATCCTAATTTTCCCATGACAACCTCCTTTTTAAAGATGTCTTTTTGAAAGAATAATTATTAAAAAATAAACCAGTAAATAACTGGTTTGTAAAGTATCTAGTTGTATAAATCAAAACAGTAATAATAAATTAGAAAGCAATGTTATACATTAAACACTTCAGTTTCATAATCTTTATAAACACTAACTGTTTTTGTTACGAATTCAACTGTACATAGATTAAATTGATCGATTGCTACGGCCTGGTAAATCTCTGAGATTCCTGCATCAACATTGTTAATAATATTAAATTCTCCTTCTAATAAAATACCAATATGACGCATTCCATCAAAGAAATATACACACCCTTCTTTATGGTTTTTCATTTGACTTACTTTTACAGAACCAATCTGTGTATTAAAGTAAAATCTTTTTAATCCATCGTTTTTAATCTTCACTAAAGCTTTAATATTCGGATTTCCTGCTTGATTTACAGTTCCGATTAGTGCAAAATTGTTACTACCAATTACTTCAAGTGCTATTTCAGCAGCGATATTTTGATTCATTCTAACCTCCTATAATAGAATTATAACACAACTATTAAAACAAGTATAGAAAAAAATAATCATATCAAAAACTTAAAAAGAAAAAGTACTAATCTGTACTCTTTCTATCTCGCTTTATTTCTCATATTTTGGATTTCTTTGTCAAGTTATAAAAATATAATATATCTATCACCAACAAATACAAAAAAGCATTACCGAAAGTAATACTTTAATTCAAATTATGGTAGCCTGTACGGGGTTCGAACCCGTGAATACGAGCTTGAGAGGCGCGCGTGTTAAACCACTTCACCAACAGGCCATATACTAGTTCAAAAGAACTAGTAACATTATACTAATTAGAACTTAAAATAGCAAGTTCTTTTTATTGATTTAAGAAAATTTCTAAGCGTTTTTTCATGCCATCTTTTCCTAATAACTGTATAATCTGATAAAGATTAGGTGTCTGATCAAGAGTTGTTGCAATTACACGAACTAGTGTACTAATGTCGACTATACTTCCTGGATAATTTTCAGGATTCATTTTATAATCTTTCATATTTGAACAATATCCATAGGATTCTCCAAACTGTTTCATCTTGTCAAACCAAGTTGATTCATCATCACTCTCATCATAATAATCATTCAAATAAAGGGTCATCATTTCTTTTATTTTATCTTTATCATTGATTTTTCCAAGATGATATTCATGACCACTAAATAATTCATCATATAAATACCATGTTTGATCTTTTAACGTTCCGAAAGAAACAAAATCTTTTCTAGGTTTCTTCTGCTCTCTTTCAATATTAAAGAATTGGATAGTTTTATCTTTATATTTCTTTAGCAATTTTGCAAATTCTGAATTAAATTCTAATGCATGAGTCAGTGCACGATCATATACTTCCTCTGCACTTAATAGACTAATATAGTTTCTAGAGATATTCTCTAATTTTTCAAGATCAAATAATGCTCCACTAACACTCATTTTTTTAAATTCTAGTTTAAAATCATGATAATCAGCACTAGGATTACTGTTCATCCACTCTTCAAAATTCGAATTTGCAATTGTCATTAAATATAATAATACTGCTTCTGTGGGAATTCCTTGCTCATGATAATAGGAAACTGCTGCTTCTGGATCTTTTCTTTTACTTAATTTTCGACGAGAACCATTATCTAATTTCATAATAGGCGCTAAATGAGCATATTTAGGAGGTTTTACTCCAAACACTTGGAATAATTGTAAATGAATTGGTGCTGAGGAAATCCATTCATCACCACGGATTATATGAGTGGTCCTCATTAAATAATCGTCCACAAAATGCGCAAAGTGATAAGTTGGAAGACCATCTTGTTTAATAATTACAAGATCTAAATCATTCTCAGGGAATTCAATTTTTCCTCTTATCACGTCATTCAATACGACCTTGCGATTAAAGTCACCAGGTGATTTTAATCGAATAATATAAGCTTCTTCGTTTTGTATTTTTTGATATGCCTCATCAGCAGGTAAATTACGATATTTCGCATATGGACCATAGATACCAATTCGCTCTTTACATATTTCTTGTCTTTTTCTTGTCTCTTCGATTTCTTCTTCTGTTAGAAAACAAGGATAAGCTAGACCATTTAAAATTAAATATTTTGCAAATGCCTTGTAAATCGCTTCACGTTCACTTTGTAAATAAGGTCCATAAGCTCCAAGTTCTTCTGTTTCACTTATGCGACCTTCATTAATCGTGATATCAAAAGCTTTCAAATCTTGAATAATTCCATCAATTCCATTTTCAACAGAACGTTTTTGATCAGTGTCCTCAATACGTAAGAAAAAAACTCCATCCGTTTGTTCAGCATACTTTTTCGCAACAAATGCTGCAAGTAGAGAACCCATATGAACAAAACCAGTTGGTGAAGGGGCAAAACGTGTTACAATTGCTCCCTCTTTTAAATTTCTTTCTGGATATTGCATTTCATAATCTGCAATCGTTTTTGTAATATTTGGGAATATTAAATCCGCTAACGCTTGGTTCATTTAACCACTCCTTTAAAAAAACATCTAAAACTAGATGTCAACAACTATTTGGCTGCCCTAGTTCGATTCGAACGAACGAAATGTCGGAGTCAGAGTCCGATGCCTTACCACTTGGCTATAGGGCAATTTAACAAAACCATTATACCACAAAAATAAAAAAAATCACCTCTTTTTGGTGAATTTTTCTTCATTATTCTATAGTCTATTCTTTAGCTTTAAGGCGATCAGTATCGAAAAAGGATGCTTCATTTCAATTACCTTCATTTAATTCTTGGGTATTTCTCTGTCTATTAATCCACTCCATAATAATTGCAACAGCATAATTTTGCTGTTCTTTAGTCATTGTAGTCCCCTTTTTGATATGGTGCCACTTTTCCATGCATCCTCTACAACAAGTGGCTGTCGCATGTTGAGCAAGAAAAACGGGATGTCCTCTCATAGGAGTTTGTTTTCCATCCTTTTCAGGATATTCTGGAGCCAGTCTAATTTCAATAAATTCTTTAGCATGTTTTTCTATTATTTCTATTCCTTTTTCATTAATATAATTGATATCCTTTTTATTTAATCGAAAACTGTTACGAAATTTGGAATGAGATAATTTTTCCAAAATAGCATCAATAATAATTTGCTGTTTTTGTGTCACTATTATAATACCTCTTACCTTTATAAAAAATAAATCGTCGTAATTTTATTATATCGTGCCAATAAATCATTATTTTCTAAATGTGAATTGAATAGTCTCTTTAAAGACAAATAATACCATTTAAGATCCTCATATCCATCCGATTCGGTATTTAAGGACTCTTTTCCCTTTTCTAAATATAAGTCATAGTCTGAAATCAGATTTTGTAGCTTATCTGCTAGTTCAATGAATAAAACATCTCTCGATTCTTTTTCTATCGTATAATAACGTCTTCTTTTCGACCTCGCCAATCGCTAATTGTTTGATTTTCTGTCACTCTCAGTACTAGATCAGCTACAGTTTTACCAAATTGCTGTTGTAAATAGTCATAATTATAAGAGGTATCTTCAATAATATCATGTAAATAACCAGCCAAAATTAAACTTTCTTCACAACCAATATTTTTAAGCATAGTTCCTACCATAATACTATGAAAAGCTAAAGAAATATTCTCTTTTTTTCTATTTATTTCATGAAATGCCTGAAATACAAAGTGAATCACTCGTTCTTCTAAATTATACATAGTCCCTCCTAACGTGTATTTATCCATTAATTTCAATAAGTTCTTCTTCACAGTCACTTTTATAATCAATTATCTCTTTTACAGTATTATGAAATGTATTTTCTAATTCCATATTAAAATCCAATTCAGACAAATCAGATGTTGAACCCTTTCTTTTCGTAATCAAGCCATCCATACCTATTTTATAATTTTTATGAAATAAAAAGTTTAGTGAAACGAATTGATAAAGACTGGAAACAATTTGTCCAATTCCAGTACAGAAAGGTGACACAATAAAAGATGAAACAATCCGAAATACATTCGCAAGCATTTTATTTGCTGTAGTTTTACTGGCGGAATATTCTAGCTGTAAAAAACAAGTATGTAAGCGATAGATTGGATAAATTAAATAGTTTATAAGTTCAAATGATAGATAGATTAGTACTACACCAAAACTGAGTTCATAAAACGGATATAAGATGCTAAACATAAAAAACACAGATAAAATTAATAATCCTAGTAACTTATAAGCATTTTTCACATGTTCCCTGTAATAGAAAAGACCTTTACTAATGTCAATCTGTGCTGTAACAACAATAGAATCAAACACATCCCATTGAACATCGGTAATTAGTGCAACAAAAGTGAGTGCAGATATATATTCTTCACCAAACACCATAGAATTACTAAAACCAAATAAGAAAATTAAAAAGAACGCAATATTATTAGTTAATTCGACTGAATCATATCTAATAAAATGAAACAAATTAAATTTCCATTTAAATTTATTAACATTTTTACTTAATAAGTAAACTGTATAAACAGCAATTGCCACAAGTGTAATGCCGACAATTAAAACCGGATCTTTTACAAAGAAGGCGCAGGCAATTAATACTACAAAATTAATAAGGTTAAAATAAATAGAATAATGATTTGCTAAATCATTTTTTTCTTCATAATAAAGTTTAACTAGGATAAATTCAAATATGAGTTGAATATATAACTGAATTACAGAATAAATAGCAAACTCTTTATAAATAGCTACCTCCATGTTCATGAACCTTATGTAAGATTCTATATTTAGCACAAAACATCCAAAGACAAACAAAGAAACAATGGATCCTATTACTAACCCTGCCATAACAGTATTAGGGTTTTTGTCTTTTTCTTTGCTAATATTTGCTCCCGTTGCAAATATTGACTTGAAAATATACCAAACAAATTGAATTGGATAGGTTAAAGTAAATACATTAATCAAATGAGGATCTACTATAATACCTAATAAAATCCAAGATAAAACTGGAATTAAAGATAAAAGTCCAATATCAAAGCTGATCTTAAGTAATCTCCTCATTCTATCACCATGTTTATTCTACCATAAAACAACAATATATTTAAAATTTATTTTCTATTGAAAAAATTTTATTTGACAGATTACGATAAGATTTATATAATAAACGCAGGTGGTGTTAATATGAAAAAGAATACACAGAATAATTTAAAAGAATTGTTCTCAAATCGGAGACTTTTACAAGAAGAAAAACACCGGCTTTTATGGGAATATTACACATGTAAAATAAGCAATTTTTTATCATTACGAGATTCAAATATGAATGAACAGCTAACAATTGAAATTAGAAAAAGTTTTAAAACTATAGATATAGAATCACAACTACACTATTTTATTTTGAAAAATATAACAAAGATTCATCACAACAATTTGCTTTATGTATTTGAGCAGCTAGAAGATGATTTTGAAATCCGCTATTATTATATGGAAAAAGTATTCAAATGCTTTGAAGATGCAATTGAAATGAAAGATTCTGGTAGGTTTTGTCTTCCAAAATCGAAAGATGGTCTGAATGAAGCAAAGATTGATTTATATAAAGAATATCTAAAAGGATTCAATATATGTGCATTAATGGATTTTTTTATTGCTACAAATATGATTACTGCAGCCGACTTATTTGCAATATTAAAAGCAATGGAACAAAAATCAGATAACTTCATCTTTCCTCTAACTAAAATTGAAGATGAAGAAAGTTTTTTACAAAATATATCTCAATTTACAAAATATGCAGTATCAAACATAGATCATACAATAACAAGTGAGGAACAAGAAACACTTTCTATATTCTACCAATTATTAGCGCAACGATTTAACCCTTTTTCTAAAGAAAAAATCGAACCAACAAATATATCCCTTCAATTATTAGAAAGTTATCATGATGAACCTTTTCCAAATCAAATTCAAAAAATAAAAAACTATCAAAAATAAAGAGCTAAAAAGCTCTTTTTATATTTTATATAGATTTAATCCAATTTCAGGATCAAAATAACGATCCATCTCCCCGTCAATTTTTAGAATATGTAATTCACAAGTAGCTGATATAAAACATTCATTTAAATGTCCCCCATAGACAATATTATCTTTATTTCCAACAGTGATATGAAGATGTAAATACGGTTTTCCATCCATAGTAGAAATGTTTCCTGTTAGCGATGTAATCTCTAAAGGCTCAAGAAGTGTATTTTTATTATACTTTTTTGCTTCAGTATCATATAATCCGATCGTTACATTGTTTGTAGCGCCAATTCCTGTAATACTTCCTAAAGTAATATTCTCTTTTAAACATAACTCTGTTATTTTAGCAATAACTTCTTCTCCTTTATCAATGCGAACAATATAGTGATTTTCAATTTTTTTATATTTCATACGATCCCTCCTGGTATATTATAACACAATTGTAATTTGGAATAATGAAAAAGATTCTTTAAAAAAGAACCTTCTTATGAAATTTATTTATCGAATAAGGGAGTTGATAAATATCTTTCGCCTGTATCAGGTAAAATAGTAACAATTATTTTGCCATCATTTTCTTTTCTTTTCGCAAGCTCAGTTGCCGCGTATAAAGCTGCACCAGAAGAAATTCCAACTAATAATCCTTCACTTGAAGCAATTAATCTACTGGTTTTCATCGCATCGTCAGAATTTACTTGAATAATTTCATCATAGATACTGGTGTTCAACACTTCTGGAACAAATCCTGCACCAATTCCTTGAATTTTATGTGGTCCGGCAGAACCACCAGACAACACCGGTGAATCAGCTGGCTCTACGGCAATTACCTTTATATTGGAATTTTTTTCTGTTAAATATTTTCCTACTCCAGTAATAGTACCTCCTGTTCCAACCCCAGCTACAACAATATCGACTTTACCGTCTGTATCATTCCATATTTCAGGCCCAGTGGTTAAAAAATGAATCCTAGGGTTAGCTATATTGGTAAACTGACTTGGTAAAAAGGCATTTGATGTTGCAGAAACAATTTCATTTGCCTTCTCAATTGCCCCTTTCATTCCTTTTGCGCCTTCCGTCAATACTAGCTCAGCACCATAAGCTCTTAATAGGTTTCTACGTTCAACACTCATAGTTTCTGGCATTGTTAAAATTACTTTATACCCTTTCGATGCTGCAACTGCTGCTAAACCAATACCAGTGTTTCCACTTGTCGGTTCTACAATGACTGAATCTGTATGCAAAAGCCCCTGCTCTTCTGCATCCTCGATCATTGCCTTAGCAATTCTATCTTTCACACTTCCTGCCGGGTTAAAATACTCTAATTTTCCAAGAATAGTAGCTTTTAACTCGAGTTGTTCATCATACGATTTAAGTTCTAATAAGGGCGTATTTCCAATCAACTCCGCCAAATTCTTATAAATTTTAGACATGTTATACTCTCCTTTCAATCACATATAAAACATATATGTGAAATATTTAATATATTGTATTCATATTATTGTAATATGATAACAATAATTTTTATAAAAAATAATATATAATGGGTGATTTTATGAATATATCAACAAAGGGAAAATATGCGATAGCTTCTATGCTTTATATTGCCAAAAAAAGAAATACTGATCAGAGCATTTCATTAATGACGATAGCGGAAAATCTAAACATTTCAAAAATATACTTAGAGCAAATATTTTCATCGTTAAAAAAAGCTAATTTAGTGGATTCCATAAAAGGACCTAATGGAGGATATCAACTCCGAAAGACACCAAATAATATTACTCTGTTTGAGATTCTAAAGGCTACAGAAAGTAATTTATCTAATAAAAAAATATTAATAGAGAAAAAAGAAATTATTGAAATTATTATTACCAATCATATTCTAGATAAAATTGATGAATCAATTATTCAAATATTATCAAATATAACATTAGAAAATCTATTGGAAAATATAGATGATTATAATAATAATGTTTCATTTATGTATTACATATAATTCTGTTACAAATCTATTTGACAGTTATGATTTCTATCTATATAATATCACTTGGCGGTGATAATATGATTTTAACAAAAGAAAATATAACCAGAGCACTTTTTGAGCAATATAGACAATTACTAGAAGAATATATTAGAATATCTGCACGTTATAATGCTTTAAAATTTAAAAATCATTTCTCATTAAACGATCTTAACATGAATGATACGATAAAAAGAGCATTTACGATCTATGCTTCTACTACTGAAGAAGAATTAAAATTATATAATTTTATTCTTCAGAACATTTCCAAAATTAAGTTGGATAATTTATATCACACACTTAATCTGTTGAATAGAGATTCGGCAAGTAAAACAGCATATATTGAAAAAGCCTTAGATGATTTTTCAAAAGCGCTCAACCAAAGAGGAAAAGGATATTTCTATATTTCTCTTCAAGGCGTTGAACTATTAATCTCAACAAAAGCAAGAGAACAGCAACAGTTTTTAAAAGGATTCAACTTAGATAGCGTAAAGAGCTTCTTAGTAAGCGAACAGGTATATACGGAATCAAGCATCAACGAGACATTAGAGCAAACAAAAAAGTACACGAAAGTGATAGATGAGAAAAGCAGTCTAATTGCGATAAAAGAACTCGTTCATAATGTTAGACCAATGAATCCAGAAGTTTCTTCTAATTCACTAGTTGTATTACATGAAGATTTAGCTATTTTTTACGAATTATTGTATCAAAAACAAAACCCTTTTTCTAATCTAAAAATACATAGAACAAAATTATCAATGAAATTGTTGCAGGAATACAAAAGCGAACCTTTTTTAGAACAAGTGGAAAAAATAAAATTCTATACAAAATCAAAGTTTAATTAATTAGATATATTTAAAAGGTATCTTTATGATACCTTTTTTATGAACAAATTTATTATTCAAAATGAATGCCATCTATATAACAGTAGTCACTTTCTTTATAATTTAGATAACAATTTAATAGGTCCTGACAACTCTGCGATATTTCATTTAAACGAACCATTTTACCCTCATACAAACATAAGGGATTTACATATCTTTTCTTAGTAGAGCCAGAAACAGCATATAATGATTCCGGAAAAGAGTCTGTATTGATTACATCTGCTGCTCTTTTAAAGATATTCCAATTATGATTGTTATCCTTCTCGATAATATTTAATATTTCACCTTCACTCATATGATAAAAATCTTCTATGGACAATTTCTTATTTGTGATAAATGTAGAAAAAAGTGTTGAAAAGAAATTCATCATATATTTATTCTTATTTTTCTGCAACTCAATACTATATTTGAAAACACCATCAAAGAATATTTCACAGATCTCTTTATTTAGAAAACCGATTTCTTGGTTTCCTTCTTCATCAACTAAAACCGTAATATTTTTATAGACTTTTTCTAATGTTTGAAAATTCCAATATTGCAACCAAGTATAACAAGTTTGTAGTACCCCATCTAATCGATCAACGCATATTTTAGGTTTATTATTTTCGACAATGGAATAATTATGATCATCTAGTAAGTTAATATCTGTTATTGAATCCTCGTCCAACATCTTTTTAATCTCATCAGAATTAGCAAGAATATCTAAAACATTGAGTTCTGAACTTTCTTGATTTGCTCCATCACCCAATAGAAAATCTATACAATGACTGAAAGCCGGTGTTCCAAGATCATGAAATAGTGCTGATAAAGTCTGAACTTTATCACCTGTAAAATGCCATGTCATAAGTGCACAAGCTACACTATGATCAAGTCTAGAATACCAAAACCGTAAATTATAGAGACTCGTATAATCTGCACCACAGAATTGACCAATGCCAGCTAGTCTCTGTAGGTCTTTCGTATTAATATATTTTTCAATAAATTCAGGGTAATCATGATTGCAAAGCAACATTAAATACTTCCTTAATTCTTTATTAATGCTATCTAAATACATATAAACCACACCTCATAATTCACATTATAAACTATCAAAAATGAAAATACAAGTAAGGATTTTAGAAAAAACTAGTTCCCACTAGTTTTCTCATATATGTTTAAATAAACTTTTTTCTAAATATTTAAATCGGTCATTATATCCTATTTTCATAAATTCATCGGCAATACTAATATAATTCAATTCAAGATACTTCACAAGTTCACCTTGATCCATATCCATGTTATTCGCTAAATATGAAACTAAAGAAAGATAAAATAGATTAACAGATAGTCCAGCTGTAATGGATATTTCTGCATCAGATTCATGATAATAAGGAACGTTAATAATTTGACTATTCGTAAAGCTATCCTTTGTAAAAGAAATTGATCGAGTACTTAGACCACAGAAAGCACAACGATATTCATCATTATTTTTTGATATTGTTTTACCTAAATTGAAAACGAGAGAATGGCTACAACTTATCTCTTTTTCTATGTACTGTTCCTTGGTAGCTATTAATTCCTGACTCAATTTGAAGATATGTATCAGCAGATTATTTCTTCGCTTCAAAATAGCAACTTCTTTAGGATAAATTTTATCCATTCATAAACCTTCTTTCCAGAATAATTTACTACATTAACATTAATTCATCTTTATTTCTAACAAAATATATTATCTTTCTACTTCACTACTTAGGTAATGGTATTCATTATCACTGCCTAATTTAAATTTATAAGTTATGGTATTCGCTTTATCTATTTTATTTTTCATTTCATTAATCTCTTTTCAATACTATAATAGCACATTTTTATAATTTTAAAAAAATATTTTTCTATTCTCTTCCTGTATTTTGTCAAATTGAAGATACATTGAAAGAAAAACAAGAAAAAACTAGCTATTTTTTAGTTAGCTAGCTATTTTTTTCTCCGATGATTAAACCACATATAAAATGGTCGCACCTGTAAATCTTTTGCTGATTTCCGTTCTAAAGAATAATTCTGCTTCATTCCTATATTCCTTTTTATACCAATATTTTCCTCTTCCACCACTGGTCATTAATTTTTCATTATATAGTTTCAGTGCATCCGGAAATGCTTGGTCATTAATTGCATTATGAACATAACTATAAGTCATAAATATGATTTCAATCATTAGATGTTCTTTTAGCTGCTCTGGAAGTTCCTTTTTAAGTTCATCTAGTAATTCGAGATATAGATTTCTCCAATTATCAATAAATATTACTGGCGCAATTAAGATTCCTACCTTATAGCCAGCTTCAAATAACTTCTTCATGGCTTTTATTCGATTCTTTAAATTTGATGTTCCTATTTCAACTTTCGTTATAATTTCTTGTGGATTTAGACTCATTCGAATTATTACTTTATCTTTATGTTCTAATTTTAGCAGACTGTCAATCATACTAAATTTTGTAGGAAACGTAATATATCCTCTTCCGTATTGTCCAAACATTTCAATTGTTTTATCTAAGTTACCAGTAATTTGGTTTTCTAGCACTAAATCACTATTGCTTCCAATTTCAAAAACACATGGTTCTTCTGTTTCATTTGATTTTTTAATCAATCGATTCAACATTTCATCTACATTTACGAATAATCTCAGATAAGAACACTTGTTATAATTACAGACTAAATAACAATACAAACACATTGCACTACATCCAGATGATGTATAAGGAACTAAAAAATCAGATATTTTTTGATTAGGAACGTATCGATGTGTTTTTCTTATACCGATAATCAGATATTTTTTCATCTCCACAAAATCAGCATTCGGTCTTTTTTGAAGTTCTTCAATTCGGTTATGACTTTCAATTTCAAACCGTGGAACATCGTTAAATTTTTTTAATAATCTTTTACCTAACTCATAATTTAAAATATCAGGTTCATAATAAATTCTTTTTGGTTTCATAAGTAACCTCCATATTTAGTTTGTACTTATATTATTATTTTATAAAAAAACTAACCATAAAATGGCTAGTAATATTTAGAAAATATAAAAATAAATCGACCATATATAATCAACGGTTTTTTCATTAAACATCTTATTTTTGTTGTTTTAACGCTTTCTTGAATCTATTGTCTAAATAGATGGATGTTGAAAGCATACTTAAAAAAGAGATAAAAAACATTAAAAATAATAGGAAATTAGCTATATCGGAGAATCCTTCTTTTACTGTATTTATTTTAATGAGACTAATAATCAACATTATAAGCATAAATCCAACTGCAATATATTTTAATTTTTTTAAAATCTTTATTCTATCAATTATATAAATTATAAAACTACTAAGAAGGACGATAGCGAATAATAAAACAATGAATCTTAACATAATATTCTCCTTATAAATTAGTAAAATAATCTAACTGTTTTCCTTAGAAAGAATTCGTTTTATTTAATATAGAAACTATTTGTTTGAACGCCAGTTTTTTCGAAAACTTTATTAGACTCCAAAGTAGTATCTGTCTTTACTTTCATATCACGTGTGTTTTCTTCAAATATCTTTTCCATTTTTTTATATTGGGCAACTGTGTACTGATGATGTTCTTGTATTGTTTTTACTCTTTTCTCAAACTTTTCATCATGTAGTAATAGGTAGATTTCTGTATCCAATATTTCTTTATTCATTTTAGTTGCAATTTCTAAAGCAATTTTGTGATCATCATATAGTTGTGGTAAAACAATATAATTAGTACACTGATGATAATAGTTATAATTAGGATATTGTCTTTCTAAGTTACCTCTATTATCGCATTTATTCTCTTGATATGGCAATACCACTTCATAACTCATCTCTGAAGTTCCATCCTTTTTAAATCTTTTTATTTCACTTACCACGTAACATTTAGTAACTATGTAGGCGGCAACTCCAACAATTGGTTCAAGAATCGGCACTATTGCGTACTTGATTGGATAATTATTTGCAGATTTTGTTTCCATAGCAACCCTCCAGAATTATTATAACATAAACGCTTCAAAGCGTGATCAAATATCACAAAATGTTTTTTTATATAAGTTATATTAAAAGCTGATTGAAACTCCTCCACTAAAACTGCCAATTAGTTGTGCAGAAGTATCTGCCGGTGCACCATCCTCTTGAACAACAAATAATAGTATTGCTATTCTTGTTCCTACAGATACAGGATAATTAATAGTTTGTGTTCCACTAACTGTAAATCCCGAAGATACACTACTATCAATAGCTGGGTTTAAAATTGTTAAACTTGCATTTATTAAATGAAAAACACTTTGACTAGGATCTGATTCATATAATACCACTCGTACTGAAACATTTCCCTCTTCTATTTGACCACTACCAGTATAACTAGCCGCTATGTTAGTGATTGTTCCATCTACTGGGATACTAAAACTTATCATTTCAGGATCGCCAGAAATAGTTTCTGGTAATGTTGGGGCATTATATTGATTATTTGTATTAGCACTACCACTAAAACCAAAATTGTCCATATAAATGCCAGAATCTAAAACGCCTATTGCTGTATCTTGTGCAGCATAAGGTATAATTGCAACGGCATTATTTTCGTAAACTTTCTCAATTACCATAAGTGCTTTGGTTGGAACTATCTGAGAATAATAAACTGTCTCTGTACTTTGATTTATAAGATTCGCACTCATAGGAGTTGATGTTATATTTATCAAGCAAACTCCACTTACTTGATCAGTCTTGATCGGTGAATTCCCATAACTCTCTCCATCTGAAGTTACAAACGAAAAACATGAACCATTAGTAGCAAGCGAAGATTGGCTTGCTATCCACTAATTTATTTTATATGTGTCGGCTTCGTTAAAGGTAATAATCCCTGTTGTTGTATCGTAATCAATATTTCCATTTAAAGTATTTACTGTATCAAAAATAACATTCGCTAATGTTTCTACATAATTACCACTCTGCATTTCGAGTTGTAAATTTATCATCGTTAATACCCTACTCCTTTCTATATTTTAAAACATTGTTAATGTTTACTATATGATATAGAATTCACAGGTTTATGAGTATGTTATTATAAAGCAATTTAGCAAAAAGGATAAAAAATAACTAAATTCTACCACATAACTAACGAGTAATTATCTGGACATATTTTAATTATTATCTAAAAACATCAAATAGTCATTTAATAATTTACAGTTAACTTTAATAAAATCTTTATTTTTATTTGCAAGAGTTTTGATAATCTCATTTGCTGAAAAATTATCGCCATTTTTTAATAAAGATATTTTACTTTTTTCAATAACTTTATTAGAATATGTATGCATATTCCAATATTCCATTTTATTATCACCTAAATTACTTTCATATTGATAGATATTTTCAAGATATTTTTTGGAAATTTTTGGGTTTTAACTTCATCAATATCATTAAAACTAAAATCTATATTCTCTTTTAGATCCAAAACTAAATATACACTATTATCCAGGATATTTTTTAATTTTTTATATGCCCCTGAATATTTATTTTTATTTTTCTTGTTCACAGAGATAATTATATTATGAAGAAATTTAGGGCATAATGGGATATTCAACAAATACGCACCAATCCAATAAATAAAGTTACTTTTAGGTTTAATAATTAACCATTTTAACCACACATCCATAATTACTAATGCACCTTTATCCCCTACCGAAAAAAATACTTTTTCACTTTTTTCGATACCTTTAGAATTTATACCAATTCTTGGCTCTAAACCTTTATTTAAAATATTCTCAAGATTACAAACATTAGTATAATGTAAAAATACTGAATCTAAATCAATATTATTAATATCTTTTATTTGAATTTGATTGTTAAAATAATTGTGAAACATTTTACCACCTACAATTTAAATATAAATACATTATATAATAAAAAACTAACCATTTCTAGTTAGTATTTTTATATCACTCGAAAAATTAATCAAGGCCGTTAAATAAACCAATAATTACAATATTCGTATTAATTTAACTTACTCTATTATTATAAGATTTTATATTTTTCTAACCAAAGTTTTTCCCTCGGCAAATTTACAATCATTCGCGCACTCATAATCAGGGAAAGTGCATCTTGCCCCTCTTGAATATAATGCAATATCTTTTGCTAAAGGATGATTTGATTCTTCTAACGCTTTTTTATATTTTAGTAATGTTTCTCGAGTTTGTACCATTATTTCTTGTTGTGCTGCTGAACATAATCTTTCTTTTGTTTTTAAAATAAACTTATCATATGTACCACATTCGTTTATTGAAACTAATTCTCCTTGAGGATTAGCATAACCAACAGATGTAATGTCGTTTAACCACTCATCTACTAAAGCTGTTTCATCTTTTAAAATTGGTGGAACATAATATTCCTTTTCTTCTAAAAATTGCATACCATATTCCAAAGTTCTATGTCTATGTGCTTGGGCTAATTGAGCAAAAGAGCCTTTATAATTTGTTGAATAAGCTGTTCCAAAACGCTCTTCAACAGTCTTATCCGCAAATAAAGATAAGCTTCTATCTTTTCGATTTGACATTGCTCTTTCGTCAACAACATTTAATTCCTCAAAACAGGAAATAAATTGTTTAAATGATTCAATTAATCTTTCATCAAATTCATTTTTATTTTCTTTCATCATATACTTTTGCATAAATGATATTATTCTATTTACTTGAATCCAAGGTACAGTGTGTATCATTTTTGTTGAAGCAAAAACTGATACTAAATATCTCGCATTTTCTTGTGCTAATTTTTCAACCTTAGAATCATTATGAATATTTCCATATTGGGATTTTATTTTTAATTTAAAAATATTAATCCATTTTTCATATAATTCCCCTTCTTTAGTTGAAATGTTAGAATCAACAGTAGGATCAATTCGCGTATATCTTGCTGATTTTTCACTTGTCGAACATTGTCTTTCATTGTTTAATACCATCGCTAATATTTTTGGCAAATTAACAATTTCAAACCCAATACCAATATGCTCATAGGGCGTGGCGTGTTCTGGGTCTAAAGTTTGTTTAATTCTTTTTTCTGTTTTATTATCAGCTTCAAGTCTCAATTTTGACCAACCTTCTGGTTCGTAACACTCACCAGCAAGTTTAGCACTATATTCAATAGCTGCCTCTTTATCAAATTTACCATTATATTTTAAAAATGGTGTATGTGGTAATAACTCTACCTTAATCTTGTTTTGTTCCATTTCAAAACCTCCCCATAAATTATTTTTATTATATCATGTTTTTACAAATTCCAATCATTTTTTAAATTATGATTAATAATATTTTCTTTGTTTCTCTATTTAATAATCTTTTCTACAATCTTTGTAATCATAAGAATCAAATTATTATAGCTTTTTGATAAAAATATATTTTTATATGGTAATTGATAATACATATTAACTGTTCTACAAAATATAATACTTTATTCTTTCACCCCAAAAATCATCGATGTTGTTGTAATAGTAAAAATATAAATGTTCGTATTAAAAAATCTCCTTTCCATTATTAAAAGAAAGAAGATAGTTAGTTCCATACATTATAAAACTTGCGAGCCAATCGCAAGTTGTTTTCAAATGGTGCCGCAACGGTGAATTGAACACCGATTAAAGCCTTACCATGGCCTCGTAATACCATTATACTATTGCGGCAAGAACAAATTTATTTTATCATAACTATGATTTTATGACAAGTCAAAATGTTCTTTTTATTTCTTTATAATATCTCTTAATTTAGGAAAAAAACTTTTTTTCTTTTGTAATTCATAGGTTCTATTCTCTATTAATTCAGATTCATCTTTACTATATATTCTGGTTTCTAATTTATAAGTTCCATTCTCATTCACGGAAAAAGTACACATTTGAGCAGCATATAAATTCCTATATTCTGGTAGTAGCTTATCATAATTAATATATAGACTATCAAAATCATTACCATCTTTGATAACAAGTGGTGCGGGAATTATTTTATAATCATCATCATTTATCTTTTCTACTTTAAATTCGGGTGCAATATGCCTAGGAATCTGTATATTTCTAAAAGCAAAAAACGGAATCAAACGTAATTGCGCATCCATATAACCACTCTCCTATTAGTACAATATTCAGAAAAAAGAAAAAAAGACTAACGTCTTTCATCTTCTTGGATTACATTTTTACTAGACCAATAAGTAATCACAAAGTATCCTCCATAAATAATAAGGAAGAATGTTGTTGTCATAAATATTGATGGCAACATACTATCTGTCCCAAGAGAAATTAAAATCTGATTTGCAAAAGAAATTCCTGCAATTGAATGGATAATTGCAATTACTAACGGAAACATAAAGAATAAAGAAATTTGTCTCCATAATGCCTGATTAATCATATGTTCATCAACACCTATTTTTCTAAGCATTTGATATCTTTCTTTATTATCAGAACTTTCTGAAAGTTCCTTTAGTGCTAGAATAGCTGCGCTCGTTATTAGAAAAATCAAGCCTAGATAGATCCCGACGAATGTAGCCATTGCTCCAAGTCCAATACTAGCTTCATAAATAATGATTTTTGTCACACCATCAATATTAAACATTTCATCACTTTTGTTATCGATATTTTGGATGCGTTCCTCAAATTGTTCTTTTTCATCATCATTGGAAACATTATAATTTGCCGTCATATAGTTCTTATCAAGCATAGAATCATTTACTGCCTCATCTGGAACAATAATAATTCCCATATTAGATGGGTTAGCATTCATATCAAGAAAACCATATTTCACGCTATCATATTTTGGAGAATAAACTTTACCACTAACTGTAATTTTTACTCCCTCTTTTAAAGCAAGATTACGATATTTTAAGATTAAATCATAATTTCCGGCAATCGCATATTCATCACTACCTAAAGATAGTGTTTCCATATGAAATGCTTTTGCAATTCGATTATAATCACTAACTGTCATAATGATTTCAGCTGTATTTAATCTGACATAAGGATAATCCTTTTTAAGCGCCTCTACAGTACTTCCAAATGCTACTTCCATCGTTAAAGCAGGATCAATATAGGTATCTACTTCAACAATATCTTTAAAGAATGAATCATCAAATCCTAAATGTCCCATTGATTCTCTGGTTGAATATTTAAGATCAGCAAGTTGTGTCTCTGAATACTCGATACCCTCCTTTGGATGATACAATTTTATTGCCTGAAAATCCATCGGAGATAACGTTTTCAAATTTTTTGTCATCGAATCTTTAATAGAAAGTCCACTTGATAAAATACAGATAGTCAAGAATAATAAAATTGAAATAATTGTCATTGAAAAAACAGTAGTATTGATTTTACTATTCATCTGCTGCAATACAAATGAATTTAAATCTTTATAATAAACTTTTTTATTCCTTCTAATCAAACTTAGCAAAATACCAGATAATGACCAGAATAATAAATAAGTTCCAACACACCCTAAGCCAATAGCAATTAACAGTAGCTGATTAGATAACTGATCAACATTAAATGTCACTTGATAATAAGCATATCCTAACATTATTGTAGATATTAAAAATACTAGAAATGAAACAAATTTATTTTTTATTTTCACTTGCTCATTTTTTCTACCTGCCTGCAATAAATTAATTAATTTGCATCTACTTACAGACATGGTGTTGAATAGAAGTACAATGACGTACATAATACCAAAGTATAAAATTGTTTTAATTAACGCTTTAGAAGAAAATATAAAGGTAAACGAACTCATATCGGTTTCAAACATTTTTGCTACCCAAACAGACATCAATTGAGATAAAAATATACCTAGAATTCCTCCTACAATTAGCGATAAGATTCCTACAAATAGCATCTCAAAAACAAGTATTTTAGAAATTTCTCCTTTACTCATTCCAAGTGTCATATAAATCCCAAATTCTTTTTTTCTTCGTTTAATTAAGAAATTACTCGCATAAATAATTAAAAACCCTAAAACAAACGAAACAAAGACACTTACACCAGACAAGAAACTATTCATTAGTTTAATAATCTCTTTTCCAGAAGAAGACACATTTAAAAGGACAGTCTGACTTTCCATTGCATTAAAGATATAGAAAATGGAAATACCTAAAATCAATGTAAAGAAATAAATAGTGTAATCCTTAATACTTTTTTTAATATTTTTAAGTGCTAATTTAAATAACATCATTTAAATCACCACCAAGTAAGGTTACTACATCAATAATTTTATCAAAAAATTCTTTTCTTGTTGAGTTTCCTTTTCGTATTTCATTGAAAATTTTACCATCCTTTATAAAAACCACTCGAGAAGCATAACTAGCTGTAAATGCGTCATGAGTTACCATTAAAATAGTTGCCTCATTCTCTGTATTTAAAAATTCTAAATTCTCCAATAATCTTTTAGCTGATTTAGAATCTAAGGCCCCAGTTGGTTCATCCGCTAAAACTAACTTTGGATTAGTAATCATTGCCCGAGCAGAAGCTACACGTTGTTTTTGCCCACCAGACATCTGATATGGATATTTTTTCAACACATCAGTAATACTTAATTGTTCCGCTATTTTCTTAACTCGTTTTTCTATTTCAGAGGGTTTTATTTTCTGAATTGTTAAAGCAATCGCAATATTTTCGTAAGCAGTTAAAGTATCTAACAAATTAAAATCTTGAAAGATAAAACCTAACTGTTCTCTACGGAAACGATTCAAGTGATTTCCTTTTAGTTTTGTGATATCACTCCCTCCCACATAGATATGCCCACTCGTGACACGATCGATTGTGGAAATGCAATTTAGTAATGTTGTTTTACCACTACCACTAGCACCCATAATTGCTACAAATTCACCTTTCTCTACTTCAAAAGAAATAGAATCAATCGCTTTCGTTAAATTAGATTTATTTCCATAATATTTTTCAATTTGATCAATTTTTAAAATTGTTTTCATAAAATTTCCTCCTTCCATTCTATTATAGAAAAAAGTTTTGTTCTTTACCATCGAATTATCGAACAAAACCTTACATTTCTGTAAGGCTAACATACATCGTAATAATGATTGTCATAAAAGGATAAAATCACTTTGGTTCCAATATCAATCTCGGATTCTATTTCTATTTTATGACCAAGTTGATCCATTAATCGTTTCGATAAAAATAAACCGATTCCTGTCGCATTTGTTCCTCTACCATTTTGACCAGTAAATGTTTTATCAAATACTCTTGGAAGGTCTTCGCTTGGAATACCGATTCCATTATCCTCAATAATTAATTTTAATATATCATTCTCATAAACTGTATAAATATGAATTTCAGGTTTCTTACTACGATACTGAATACTATTTTGAATAATTTGTCCAACGATAAAACCCAACCACTTTTGATCTGTCTTCACTTCTTGTTCTAGATTATTCAACTCTAAATGGATTTTATAATCAATAAAAGCATCCTTTTGCTTTTGAATTACCTCATGAACAATCTTTTTCAAAGAAAATAGTTTAATCGAATAATCCTTTTCAGCTGTCTCACTTCGTACATAAAATAATACACGTTCTACCTCATCTTCTAGACGAACTAATTGAAGAGCAAGCTTTTCTTTTGGGATTGTTTCATAGTTGTGTAAGAAAAAGTGCAGATTGGATAATGGTATTTTCATCTCATGAATCCAAAGTTCCAAATATTCTTTAAAATCATCTAGACGATTTCGATAGTCGACAATATGTTCTTCCATCGATTTGTTGGCTTCATAAAGTGTCTCAGAAAGAATTTTTCCTTCTAAAAAATGAGGATTTATCAATAATTCTGATAATAGATATTTCTTATCTAATTGATCCAATTGCTTTTGTAAATGATTGTAAAAATGACATTTACGAACATAATCATAGAAAAACATCCCACAATAAAACCCCAAGCTTAATACAATAAAGAAGAAATAAAGAAAAAATGTAAAATGAAATAGAGAGAATAGAACCAACATAAATGAAAAATATAAAACAAAAAGGAAGATAGACAATGACTTTTCTTTCAAATAATCTACAAATCTCATTTTAATAAGTACCCCTGTCCTCTTCTTGTTTCAATTACATCCTTTAATCCCGCATCCTCTAAGCGATTGCGTAAACGGTTGATATTAACAGTCAAGGTATTATCATCGATAAATTCTTCACTATCCCATAAGTAGCGCATAATTTCTTCTCTTGAAACAATGTTTCCAACATGTTCTAACAAATAAAGAAAGATACGAAGTTCATTTTTTGATAGTGTTATCTCGCCTTTTTCTGTTTCAATAACCCCTTTTGCTGGATTCAAATGAATATTCTCATAAGTGTATACTTGTGGAGTGAAATGTAATCTTTTTAAAACTGCCTCAATTCGAAGTAATAAAATTTGAGGATTATACGGTTTTGTAATATAATCATCGGCTCCATAACTCATACAAATTAACTCATCCATTTCTGTATTTCTACTTGTAACCATTAAAATTGGAAGATTGGATTGTTTCCGAATTTCTTTTAGTAAATAGATACCGTTGGCATTTGGTAACTGAATATCCAAAAGAAGTAAATTTGCGGTCATTATAGAAGATAAGTTACTGTAATCTTCTACTAAAAGTACATCATAGCCATTATTTGTAAGTGTTTTTTTTAATTCCTCACGTAAAGATTTATCATCCTCAATGATTGCAATTGTCATGTGTATCACCTATCCATATTGTACACGAAATAGAAACATTTTAAAAGAAAATTCCTTGTACTTCTTTTAAGAAGTGTGCTATAATGCATGTACTTGAGGTGAATCAATATGATAAAAGAAAAAAAGCGTGGGTCATTAATTATTATTTCTGGTACTACTTGTGCTGGAAAAGGAACAGTCATCAAGGAACTTTTAAAAAAAAATCCCAATTTAAATTTGTCTATTTCTTATACATCTAGACCAATGCGACCTGGTGATATCGATGGAGTTACTTATCACTTTGTAACAGCAGAACAGTTTGAAGAAAAAATAAAAAATAACGAAATGTTAGAATATGAAAAAGTACATTACGGAATGTACTATGGAACACCGAAAAAAGAAGTGGAAGAGATGCTGGCACAGGGTAAAGATGTCATTTTAGAAATTGACGTTAAAGGTGCTGCAAATATAAAAGAAATGTTCCCTGAAACAATTTTGATATTTATTCTTGCTCCATCTATGGAAATTGTAAAACAAAGAATTCTAGCAAGAGGGGCAGAAAATGCCGAGCAAATCATTAGTCGATTTGAAGTTGCTTATCGTGAAATCAATGAAATCAATAAATATAATTATGTTGTTGTAAACGATATTTTAGAAGATGCGGTTAAAAAAGTAGATGCGATTTTAATTTCAGAGAAATGTCGAGTTGATCGTATCGAAGAAATATCAGTAGAAAATAAAGAAGAAATAATTCATGAAATTTTAATTGGTAAAGAATTTGATAATTCAACGAAAACAATTGATGCATAGAGAAATCTATGTTTTTTTATATGCAGAATATGAAAAAGTTAATCCTTAATTCAAAAAAAGCTTACCATAATAAGCTTTTACATTTAATCTAAAATTTTGCTATTAAAGAATGATAACTGGGCGTACACCAAAATTGTTACTATAACTAACAACCTCATTACTCAATACACCGTTTCTAGATACAAGCCACGCGCTATACGAGCGTCCAAATTCAGGAGTACTTGTCCAATATCCCGCGGTTGAGCTATCCGCTATATTACACCCATAACTTGTACAAGCACTAGTATAATCAAATAACCAGCTATAATTACTTTCACCTTTACTTTTTGCTGTTTGAATTTGATTATTACTATCAAGATAAAACCATTTATCCCATGTTGTTGTTGATCCATTAAAAGTTGAATTTTCTGTGATTTCAGCAATTTCATCCGCTGTAATTAGTCTTGCATTTACAATATAGTTTATAAAAACATATTCGCTTCTTTTTGATAGCGGAATGTATTATCAATAGGATTCTCATAATCATCTAACAAACAAAGTTTCTTCTCAGTTAAACTTTTTGGAATATCGATAACGCGCTGATTTCTAGAACCTTTGAATTTTAAATCTAAACTCTTTTCAGCTAATACAAACTTTCCGTCAACAAGAACATCAATATTATTTAAAAAATCTAATATTGCTTTCTTTCCTTTTGCCAAAATCATCAATTGTTCATAAGTATAACCAGTATAGCACCAAATATTATATCCTAGCTCTTTGGCAGCAGATGCAATAAGTGCACAGGCCTCTGGTTGACACATTGGATCTCCACCAGAGAATGTAATTCCTGTCTGTCCTTTTAAACAGCGAAGATCATCGATAATATTGTCCACTTCCTCTAAAAAACCTCCACTAAAGTCATGGGTATTCGGATTATGACAGGAAGGACAATTATGAGGACATCCTTGAGTCCAAATAACTGTTCTAATCCCTTCTCCATCGACAATACTATCAATTTGTAATTCAGAAGCTAATCTGATTTTCATTTTTGTTTATCTTTCATAACGTCTTTGATTCCAGTATGTTTTACACGATCTCTTTCCTCAGCACGTTTTCCATTATTAAATCTTTTCACATCTCCTGCAAGATATCCAGTTACTCTTCTAATTCTTTCAAATCCTACATTTTCTCCAACTAATTTACTCATATTCTTTCCCTCCTTAACAATTACAATCGAAATGAGTTATCGTTTCAAGCGGAACGCTCTCAAACTCTCTACGTCCACAACCTGGACAAACATCACCAATTACCCCAACATAACCACAGACTGGATCTCTATCCACTGGATGGTTAATTGCTCCATATCCAACGCCTGCTTCTTTCATCAACCGGATGACACTTTCAAATGCATCGACGTTAGAAGCAGTATTTCCATCAAGCTCTATATAACTAATATGCCCACCATTTGTTAAGGCATGATAAGGAGCTTCGATTTCAATCTTATCTGCAATACTAATTGAATAATATACTGGAATGTGGAACGAATTCGTATAATATTCTCGGTCCGTTACTCCTTTTATTTTTCCAAAAATTGCTCGATCGATCGAAACAAATCTTCCTGATAATCCCTCAGCCGGCGTTGCGATTAAAGTAAAATTCAATGTATATTTTTTTGCAAACTCATCGGCTTTATTTCTCATAAAACTAATAATTTCTAATCCTAATTTTCGAGCTTCTTCACTTTCTCCGTGATGTTTTCCGATTAGAGCTTTAAGTGTTTCCGCAAGTCCTATAAAACCAATTGTTAAACTACCATGTTTTAAGATTTTACGTAGGCGATCAGATGGTTTTAATTTATCTCCACCAGTCCAAACTCCCTGTTCAAGTAAGAATGGAAAATTATAAGAATGTTTTGAACATTGAATCTCAAAACGTTCTAATAATTGATCTTTTACTAATTCCATCATCTCTCCTAAATCATGGTAGAAACCTTCCATATCAGCAGTATCGCGCTCTTTTAAACAGATACCATGGCGAATTGCAATACGTGGTAAATTAATAGATGTAAATGATAGATTACCTCTTCCACCAGTAGTTTCATTATCAGGATCAGTAACATCACTCATAACCCGTGTACGACATCCCATATATCCAACTTCAGTACGAACATCACCCGCTTTATAAAAAGGAATATTATGTGGTGCATCGATAAATGAAAAATTTGGAAACAAACGTTTTGCAGACACACGACAAGCTAATTTAAACATATCATAGTTCGGATCCTCTGGATTATAATTAATTCCCTCTTTTACTTTAAAAATAGAAACTGGGAATATCGGAGTCTCACCGTTACCTAATCCCGCTTCTGTAGCTAATAAGAAATTCTTAATTACCAAACGACCCTCCTCTGTTGTATCTGTTCCAAAGTTAATACTTGAAAATGGTACTTGCGCCCCTGCACGAGAATGCATCGTATTTAAATTGTGAACAAAAGCTTCCATCGCCTGATAAGTAGCACGATTCGTCTTTTGTAATGCTTTGTCATAACTTTTTGTAAATAAGCGCTTAATTTCTTCTGAATCCTTGTAAAAAGATTCAAAGATTTCGATATCACACTTGATTGTGTGTAATTTATCAATTTCTTTTGCAATATGATCGATATCAATAAAACTAAGTAAATCTTGATAATCTAATAAATCATATATATGTTGTTTAAATTGTTTTTTAAATGTCTTTAGAACTCCTGGTGCCATGTAATAATCAAAAGCCGGAATACTCTGTCCACCATGTTGATCATTCTGGTTCGATTGAACAGCAATTGCAGCTAAAGCTGAATACGAAATAATATCATTTGGTTCTCTTAAATGACCATGTCCTGTCGAAAAACCATTCTTAAATAGACGATCTAGTTCAATCTGCATACAAGTTGTAGTTCCCATCGTTAGAAAATCCATATCGTGAATGTGAATATCACCAGACTCATGAGCTTCAGAAAATGATTTTTTGATAAGATATGCTTTTGCAAACTCTTTTGAAATAGTAGAACCATACTGAAGCATAGTTCCCATCGCAGTATCTCCATCAACATTCGCATTTTCTCTCTTCGCGTTATCTTCATTCGCTGATTTTAATCCGAGGCTTTCAATCGACTTTAAAAATTTATGTAATTTTTTCTCATCTACAAATAACTCTCTTGAGGCAGTTCTACGTTCACGATATTCGGAAAATGATTTATACACATCCATATATTCTCTTTTCAATAACTCTTCCTCAATTAAATCCTGAATTTCCTCTATTTTTATCTTTTCAGAATATTCTTTATCAATTCTTTTAATTACTGCTTGATATACTTTTTGGATATCATTTGCATTATATTTTGTTTTTGATGTTCCATCTTCCTCATCATTGCTATTAACACTATCAAATCCTTTTTTAATAGCAATGGCGATTTTTGATCCATCAAACTCCACTTTTTTTCCATTTCTTTTGATCACCCATAAGTGATCTAACCCAACTGATGTTTCTGTCATCCTGTTACACCTACCTTATGATTCAATTATATATCAAAACAAAAAATAGTCAATATAAAAAAATAATATTTTTTATTTTTTCAAAAAAACATTTTTTATTTTTTTGTTTTTTAACTAAAAAAATAAAATTAAAATTAAACAAAAACATAGGTTTTTCCTATGTTTTATTAATATTTCAAGTTTTTATTTTTACGGTATCAGAAAAATAAAATTATTTACATTTTTGTTTTTTTGTAAAAATTGTTTTTTGCCTTTTTTGATTTTTTGTTCTTTGGGTTATTTATCAAGAATATATTCTAATATGATTATACAACATTTTCAGACAAAAAAACATACCTAATGAATCCATAAAAAAAGAAAGTATTAAACTGCAACTTTCTTTGTCTTCTCTTTTGGATCAGCCCCACGATAAATTGTGAAAAAGGTACGAAAGGCATCGATTAAAACTTGTTTTTCTTCTGGAGGAACAATTCTAAATTGATTTACCATGGTAATTACCTTTCTTATTGTTAGATTATCCAATTGACTTTTTTTCTCAATTCCACTTTTCTTTAAAACTTGGAAAAAATTTACAACAATTTTTTCACGTTCTTTAAAATCATAATAACTGATCCAGCGTTTGATTTTCATTTCGTTTTGAATACTTTCTCGTGTTCTTTTTGTTCGGATAAAATGTCCTCCAAAGCATTCCCATGTATTCCCATCGTGTTGAAGAATTCCTTTCGCAATACTACTAACTACTATATAGTTTTCCGGGTGATAAAAAAGCATCCCAATTACACTATCGCTGGGAACATACATTTTCATCTTTTTACTCATCAACTGATAAGCTCTCGATTCAACAATATCTTTTGAAAAACCAGGTCCCTCATTATTGAAAACGGTATGAATTCGCGAACGGATTGATGCTTTCGCATACATTGCCGCTACCATTGCTAAATTTCCACCTTTTGAGTGACCTCCTACATAAATTTTACGATCACGCCAATTAATCACACTATTAATATAAGTAATAGCTCGTTTTTGAGATGGTACTGGGAAAAGATACGCCATATTAAAGTCCTCTTCCCAACCAATGATAGAATCATCCGTTCCACTATATGAGACATAGACCGTTCGATTTGGAAAATGAATCAGAAGTGCACTAAACTGTTGCTGTTCATCAACTTCATTAACATAGTTGGAAAGCTGTAAGTTTTTATAACGTTTGCCATGGTATAGATCATAATAAAGATAAATTGTCGCATCAATTCCAATCAAATGTTTTCGAGTAGCTTTATATGGATAGCGTATATAATACTCTTCTAAGGCTTGTTCAAAAGCAATCATTCCTTTATCATTTGGAACAATTCCAGTAAACTCAAAATAAGAAAGTTGCGCTAAAATTAAATTATCAACTTCATTAAAAGGTATCTCATCAAACGAAATATCTTTATAATGTTCGATATAATCTTTCATCGTACTCATAATATCGCCCTTCTTTTCAATATATGCTATTATACCATATATTTAACAATAATCACTTATCCTCTTTTGGTAATTTTGAAAGAGGTTATATAGGAAGTTATCGGAATAACTAGTACACAGCCAACCCCACTAAACATAATCTTAATAAACTCAGAACAAAAAGTTTTCGCATTAATAATCTGATCTAAGGTGTAATGTCCACTTTGAAACCAAATTAGAAGTGTCATAAACTCTCCTAAGAAGGCAAAAAGCAGCGTATTTGTAGTTGTCCCTAAAATATCTTTACCAATAGTAATACCTGACTGATAGAGCTCAGCACGTGTTAAATGTTTATTGTTCTCAAACACTTCATATAAAGCAGATGAAATGGCGATGGAAGAATCGATTGTTGCACCAATTAAACCAATTAAAATAAGAGCAATTGAAACATTGGTAAAATCAAGTTTGACATCATAGGAAAACATATTAATCTCTTCATAAGATTCATAGCCAAAACCTGCAATTCTAGAAACTGTGGTCATTAGAAAAATTAAAACTGCAAGGATCGCTAAAACGATTAAAATTGACTGCATCGAGGCGATTGTCTTTAAATTCTTGCCATTTACCAAATATAAAACAATATAACTAATCACCAAACAGCCTAGTAGTGAAATAATAACGGCATTTAATCCAATCCCAATTAGATAAAACACTATCATTAGAATGACAAAATTGAGGCATAGTGAAGAAAATAATTTTAATCCTCTCTTTCCTCCTACCCAAATCATTAAAAGAAAGAATAGCAATAATAGTATATTATTCATGTGTTGTTCCTCTTTTCAAAAGTTTAATAGCAATTTTAAGAGAAATTGGAATCGCCAAAATGATTCCGATTCCCCCAACTAAAAATCTTGTCATTTCTAACGTAAAGTTAGTAGTGATATAGTTATGCATTGTAAAACCATTACGGAATGCTAATACAAAAACCGGAAGCCCACTACAAAAGTAAGTAAAGAATAAAACATTGATCATCGTTCCCATAATATCTTTTCCAATATATTCGCCTGACTTTTTTAAAGCAGTTACCGTGATAGTGCGATCCTTTTCAATCAGTTCTGAAATAGAAGCTGACATTGTAATTGCGACATCCATAATAGCACCGAGACCACCAATCATTAATTCCGCCAAAAAGACATCTTCGACAGGTACTGTTAAAAAGCTCATTCCATTAAAACTTATCCCAGAGTAATTGGTCTGATGAACAATCAACAACGATCCCAATAACAACAGAATCATCGAGCAAAAAACAGAGATAATAGCTGAAAACGTTTTACGATTCCAACCACCAGCAATAATTAAAGAAAGAACTGTAAACAAGACTGATTCTAGCATACATAATGTTAGTAAATTGAAACCATTAAAGTAAAATCTTAATCCAAAATAAAATAAAGCTGTATTCAAAGTAACACTAATAATAGCGAGAAGCCCACGAAATTTACCAACCAAAACAATCGCTATAATGAAAAGAGCGAGCATTAACACGACATATTGATCTCTTTTTAAGCCGTCAATACTACCAGATACAACGAATACTTTATCACCAATTCGATATCTCTCTGTCACCACTGAGGAAAAGGTCTCCTCATAAGAAACCGTCAGTTCTTTTCCTTTCTCCGTTCCATTTTGAATTTTTCCACTGATCTTTTGATTATAATAAGTTTCTATCAAACCAAGTGGATTCGTAGATGTTTCCTTATTAATTGTTTCAATATTTGTGATTTTTAAAATGGTATTTTTATATAAAAAATCATCATTATAAGCGAATATAATTGAGGCTACAGATAGTATTAATAGAACAATAGCTAAAATATTGTTTTTTATATGATGCATATTATCACTTCCATATAATATTATAACACTAAAAAAGGACTTAAAGTCCTCTATTTTAAATCATAGTTATCAAGAACTGAACAACTTCCATTATCATAGGCATAACAAGGATAAATGTAAAGTTGTTCGCTATTCTTATCAATTTTAGTAACTTTAACTGCTTTAATAGCAAGCGTCTCATAACCCCATTTATTCGTAACCTTCTCTAAAACCCCCTCTATCTCATACCAACCGTTATCCTCGATTTTAGATAGATCATAATCCACTAATAACCCATATACCGAAGCATCAGCAACACAACAAGAAATATTGTATTTACCAATTGCAAAATAACCAGGTGTTATGTAATCGGCTTTTTTCACTGTAAAACCACGAATACGAATCGTTTTCCCTGTTGCATTTTTAACACCGTCTGTATTTGATAAATAATCGACAATCGAAGAATATGCAGCATCCACTACGTCGTAATCAACTTTGGTAAAATCATATTGACTGTAAGAATTATCACTCGGCTCTTTTTTAGCTGTGTTATCTTCTACTTGACTTGCTTTCTTATTTGCCATCGAAAAATTATTCGAACGATTCTTTGCTAAAGAAAGGCTAATCTTACCTGTTCCGGCAAAGAAAATAGCAATAATCGGAAGAAATAGTATCAAATCGATTGGTTTAAATTGATAAGTGAATTTCTTGTTAATCAACGCGACTAGTCCAATGAATAATAATATTAGAGCTGCACTTAAAATATACTTATGCATTTTAGGAGCTAAAAAGTGTGATAGATATCCCATGAAATAGACATATAAAATGAGCCCTGCATATAACATACAAACTATTGTAATTATTTTTTTCTTCATTAGATCACCACCAATGTACAAGAAATAAGTACGGTTATAAAAATAAGTAAAATCAAAGTAACAGTAAACGATTTCTTATAATTTCCTAAAAGCACAATTGTATTTTTAATATCGATCATAGGTCCAAGTAAAAGATACCCTAGTACTGCATTTTCCGAGAATGTTGTCAGAAGGGATTTTCCAATAAAAGAATCGGATGTCGAACATAACGATAAGAAATATGCGAAAAACATTAGAGCTAAAATAGATAATATTTTATTATGTTCAAACAAATTAAGAACAGTTTGTGGAAGCAACACTTGAATAGATGCTGCTAGCAAAGCGCCAATGATTAGATACTTCACAATATCAAACAAATCATATGCGGCATGTTTCAAAATAAATAAAACATCATTTTTAAAACACTTCCTTAAAGTAGGATTATCTTGATGACGGCATTCCTCTTTCGAAATACCATAGAATATCTTAAAATCATGATTTGATAGAGTCTTAAGATCGTGGAGCATATTTTCATCTAATTCTTCTTCATGATGACAACAGTTCTCTTCATGGCAACAACCATGCTCATCAGCATGTTCATGGTGACCCTCTGCATGAGAATTTGATTTTACAACTTCATCTTTAAACAATAACTTCATAATACTTCCAACGATTAACGCAATACCGATACCAAACACTAATCGAAACCAGAATAAACTCATATTGGTATTTGAAAAAGCATAATACGTCGATAACAGTACAACCGGGTTAATAATTGGTGAAGCGAGCATAAAAGAAATCGCGACATTGAGAGGAACTCCCTTTTTTACCAATCGTTTTGAAACAGGGATTACTGCACAATCACAAGCAGGAATGAAGAATCCTAAAACAACTCCAACTAAAGATCCTAAAAAAGTATTTTTTGGGATCAATTTTACAATAGTATCATTTGAAACATACCTTTCAATGATTGCTGACAATATAGAGCCAAACAAAATAAATGGCAATGATTCAAAAAAGATTGATAAAAATATGATTGCTATGTTATATACTAATTCCATTTTATCCTCCTTTATTTCTTAATATGTTTTTTAACATATCCGATCAATGTAAAACATAATAGAACTATTAAATTGATAATTACGATACTTGCTCCGGTTGGAGTTGCATACATATAAGAAACAGTTAATCCAATTAAATAACATACAACTGATACTAGACAAGCCGAAATAATGACACGAAAGAATGTTTTAAATAGTTGCATTGATGATAGCGTTGGGAAAATAATTAAACTAGAAATTAATAATGCTCCCATCATACGCATTCCAAGGACAACTGTAATTGAACATAAAACTGCTAAAACAATATTATAAAGATTTGTTTTTACACCTGTTGAAGCCGCAAACTTTTCATCGAAGGTAACAGCAAATATCTTATGATAGCAAAAGATAAATAAACTAATTACAACAATCGAAAGAATGACACTAATAAAAACATCTTCTTTTCCCATGGATAAGATACTACCAAATAAATAATTATTAATATCCGTATTTACTCCGGTAGTAATAGAAATAGCCATAATGCCTATCGCTAATGAACTAGCTGAAACAAGAGCGATAGCTGCATCTCCATTAATCTTATGATTCTCATTTAATTTTAAAATAAAAAATGAAACAATAATCACAATTGGAATAGTAAATTTAAGAGGTGACAAACCTAATGCGGTTGCAACTGCTAACGAACCGAATCCAACATGGGAAAGACCATCCCCTATCATTGAAAACTTCTTTAACACTAAACTTACTCCTAATAGTGATGCACATATCGAAATAAGTAACCCAGCAATTAGGGCGCGATTTAAAAAACTATAGGATAACATTTCATTGATTGCTTGTATCATAGTGTACACTTCTCCTTATATTCCTCTGTCGTTCCAAAAAAATATCCATTATCGCTTAAAAATAAGACCTTATTTCCAATTAAACTTCCGTTTTCTAGATCATGTGTAATCATAATGATGGTAATACCTTCCTCTTTATTTAATTTCAAAATCAGATCATAAAAGTCTTGTTTCGATTTATAATCTAAATTATTAGAAGGCTCATCTAGAATTAATAATTTATGAGTTGCACATAAACTTCTAGCAAGTAGAACTTTTTGACGTTGTCCACCAGATAAATCAGAAAAGCTTTTCTTTCTTAAATTTTCTATATTTAACAATTCTAAATTTTTTTGGACAATATTTTTTTCTTGTTTTCCATAAAAAGGTTTTATCCCTAAACGATTTAAACACCCGGACAAAACAATTTCACCAACAGAGGCAGGAAAATTAGAATCCACTTTCGTTTCTTGAGGCATATAACCAATAAAATTTTGTTTTAAATGGTTCTCATAAACAATGGTTCCTTTCATCGGTGGGATCTGTTTTAAAATTGCTTTTATCAAAGTTGATTTACCAGAACCATTTGCACCAACAACAGAAATGAAATCATTCTCTTCCACATGAAACGAGATGTTTTCTAACACCCTTTTGTTATCGTATCCTACCGTTAAATTCTTCACACTAATTAAATTCATTAAGAAAGCGCCTCTTTCAATACTTTGATATTATTATTCATAATATCGATATAAGTAATTCCATTATTAAATTCTTGTTTTGTAACATTATGTGCTGTATGGAATTCCAATGTTTTTGCTCCAGTTTCTTCCGCTATCGTTTTAGCGATTTTCTGATTAGACATCTCAATATAAAAGACAACTGGAATTTGATCTTCTTTTACTTTATCAATTAAAAATGCGATTGTACTAGCATTTGCTTCCGTATCACTAGAACATCCTGGAAAAGCAGCATAATATGTAAGACCATATTCTTCTACAAAATAACGAAGTGGAAACCGGTCTCCAAAGATAATCTCTTTTCTTGAAGCATTACTTACAATTTCTTTAAAATCAGAATCTAAACTTTCTAATTTTTCTACATATGCAGTTGTATTACTTTCGTATTGATCCTTATGTTCAGCATCCTTTTCGATAATTGCATTTGAAATTGCTTTGGTTATTTTAACAGCATTTTTAGGACTAGTCCAAACATGCTCATCATATTCTTCTTCATGTTCCTCACTAGTTTCTTCTTCGGCTTCTTCTTGCATTCCTTCCACAACTTCTTCTTCAAGCGTATCGACAGAATCCATCATCTTGATTACTTTTGTCTTAGAAGTATCAACATTATCTAAAATATCATCGACCCATTCGTCTGACTCTCCACCGACATAAATAAAGATATCCGCATTTTCAATTTTAATAATATCCTGTGGCGTTGGATCGTAATTATGACTTTCCATACCTGGACTTAAAAGCATTGTTATATCCGCATTTTTATCCGCTATCTGACGAGCAAAATCATACCCCGGAAATATCGTTGATACAATACTTAATTTATCATTACTTTTTTTATTTGTTTCACATCCAGTCGCAAACAAAACAATACCAATAAAAATTGGCAATATTAAACTTTTTACTATTTTTTTCATATATTCTCCTCCTATAATAACGATAAAAAGAGAATTTTCAATTATTAATTCGTACTTTCAAATCAATTAAGGTAGGATTTGTATTTTTTAAAATATTGAACAGCACTTTTAAAGCAAGTGAAGTGAAAATGAAAAAAAGAATCGTTATATTGCTTGCTGGTGTAAGAATTAGTTTACTCTGATTTTCTATTTGTAAGACAAGATTACAAACAGTACAAGTAGTATCATGAGTACAATCATGATATTTTTCAATTATGAAGATCACTAATTGAAACACTAGAAACAATATGGTAAGGCCTACAATTATGTTCTTGTTTTTCATTTTTTCATCACCTACTTATCTAAACATTTTTTACAAATTCCATGAACTTCAACGGTATGACTTATGATTTTATAGCCTTTCTGCTGTTCTAAATGCTGATCGACGGAATCTAATGGACATTCCATTAATTTTTCTTTGTTATGACATTTCACACAGGTGAAATAATGCCCATGTTCCTCTTTAAACGCATAAATAATTTCATCAGCATAATTTAATTTCTTTTCGACAATACCCTTCTCCAAAAACATATTGATGATGCGATAAACTGTCGAATAATCAACTTCATTTGCACAAGCAGATACAATGTTGCTTGCGGTTGCATTATTTTCAAATCGTTTTATCAAATCAAATACAATCTTTCTTTGATCAGTTAATTTTAAATTCTTTTCTTTTAATATCTCATACATAATTTCATCTTCTTTTAAATGCAATTTTATTGCATTTAGATTATAGCATACGATTTTTATTTGTGCAAGAAAAAAAGCTTATGCAGCTTCTTTCATTTCCTCTTCTGTTTCTTCTATAATTTCTACAAACATATCTTTGCCTGCTCCACATAGAGGGCAAGCCCAATCTTCTGGAAGTTCTTCGAATTTAACTTCTTCTACTTCTTCATCATAAACGTAACCACAAATAGTACAACGATATTTTTTCATAATATTCCTCCTTTTATAAATACATATGTATTTATTCTTGCAACATTATAACATGTCTAATTTAAATTGTAAATGAATGATATTCTGTCCCTATTGATGTTTGACTGCATCATAGAAAGACAGTATTACATACGAATGTTTCTCAAATATTAACCGAAGAATCTCTTAATTTCGATTTCTGCAGTCTCAGGTGAATCAGAACCATGAATTAAATTATAAGTTGTTTCGTTAGCAAAGTCACCACGAATTGTTCCTGGAGCAGCTAGATTCCACTTTTTATCTCCCATAAGAATCCTAATACTTTCAATGACGTGATTTCCTTCCACAACCATTCCTACTACTGGTCCAGAAGTCATAAAATCAATTGTTTCACCTTTAAATTGCTCAGGGACATGAGCATAATGTTCCTCAAAAACAGAACGTTCAGGACTCATTAATTCCATTCTTATAATCTTAAAACCCTTATCCTCAATTCTCGCAATAATCTTTCCAATCAAATTCCTTCTAACAGCATCCGGCTTCAGCATAACATAAGTTCTTTCCATATGTATCCTCCTTTAAGGTATTATAGCATGTATAATTTAAGTTGTAAATTGATGATTAAGATTAAATGAAAAATGATTTTTATATAACAAAAACCCTAACTGATATCCAATCCAATTAGGGTTTCTCAATAGTTTTAGACGTTTAAGAGATAATTTTTTAAATACGAAACTATTTATTTTTATATTTTTTTATTATATCTGCAATAACGATGAATATTAGAGCTCCGAGAGCTAAACAAATTAATACAAGTGCATTACTACCCGCAATGCTAGCCTCGTTTGTTACAATTGATTCTTTAATCAAATTGATAGAATATTTCATCGGCATAAAATTATAAATAGATTTAAAGAATTTTGGAACTGTCTCGATTGGAAATGTTCCTCCACTAGCAGCAAGTTGCAATACTAAGAATAAAATTGCAATAAATTTACCTACATCATTAAAATTAATAATTAAAAACTCAATAATTAGTAGGAATGTATTGGCAATCAAAATTAATGATCCATAATATAAGAAAATATTCGTCACATCAAATCCTAGTCCTAGTTTTAATAATAATCCTAATCCAATCGCTTGTGCTGTTGCCATCATCATATAACCGACTGTTCTTTTAATATTGTTTTTATTGTTTCTACTAAATAATTTAAAACGATCCGTGACATCATAATATAATACAATAAACAACATTAAAGCCCCAACCCATAACGATAATGATATGAAGTACGGTGCGAATGCAACACCATATTTTGAAATAGCATTTTGATCTTTCTCTTCAATTGTCACTGAATTTTTTGTGAAAGTATCTAGTCCATCCAATTTTTTTAGTTCCGCATTACTAGCTATTAATTTTGTATCAATACTAGCAATTGCTTCTTTCGTTTTCATAGATAAAGTATTAGTACCAGCATTTAAAGTGGTGACACCATCAGATAGTTGATTTATCCCATTTTTTAGTTGATTGGATGCGGATGTTAAAGTATTTAAACCATTTTGTAGGGTTGATGCTCCAACTTTAATCGCATTTGAACCTTCTTTTAATGTTGTTACATTTGTTTTGATGGTAGATACAGTTGCATTTATCGTAGATAGACCTGTACTCTTACTATCAATATAATTTAAACTCTGATTAAATTCTTTATTGGCATGATTCAATGCTTCCCCGTTAGTTGCAAGTTTGTCAAGATTCGTTTGAATTGCTTTTGCGGTTAAGCAGGCAGTTGAATTCTCCTCTGCACTACAAACACTATTTACTAAATTATCATAAGCTATAGCAACATTACTAACTCCAGCTGTATAATCATTCAGTTTTGTCGATAAAGTATTATGATTAGTCGTTAACGTATCAATTCCAGACGCTAAAGTACCTAAATCGGATGTCTTTTCTTCGAATACTGTTAATCCACTTTCTAGATTGGCTAAACCATCATTTAGTTTCGTTAATGAGGTTCCTAAATCAGAACTTCCTTTAGCACTCTTTTGAAGTCCTAAATCAAATTCATTATATTTATCTTTCAATTCATTAAGTCCATTAGAAATAGTATTAGCACCACTGTTTACACTAGCAATACCATCACTGAGTTGTTCTATTCCAGTTTTCATTTCCTTAACTTGATCTGGTATTTCATTTAATTTTTTTGTCAAATTAGAAACCACTTCTGAAGCCACATTAGAGCGTATTTCTGATTCTACCTCAACAACAACTCTACTAATGATCTGAGATGCTAAATAGTTCGTTTTTTGGTTTGGAGTATAAGTAATTGTCGTAGTCTGTTTCTTTTCCTCACTTGCACTATTTAAATTACTAGTAAAGTTATTTGGAATTGTAATTACCGCATAATATTTCTTATCTTGTAATCCCGTTTCTGCCTCTTCTTTTGAAACAACTGACAATTTAAGCACTTTTTTTTCTAAAAGTGTATTTACTAGTTCCTCTCCTTTATTTACATTAGTAATAGTCTCATCTAAATTTACAATAGCAACTGGAATCTCATCTAAGTTTCCATATGGATTCCAAAACGCTTTTAAATAAAAGAAACTATACATAAAAGGAATTAATAAAATAGCCACTATAACTACATACTTCATTACATTTTTTTCTTTTAATTTCTTAGTCATAAAATCTCCCCTTAATTAAAAATACCTGTTTTTAAAATTCTTGTTATACTATCTGTAATTTGTGTTTCATCTAATTCTTTTTCCGTGTTATTCCATTCGAATAACATCGCAATATAGAGTTTATAAATGAGGAAAGAAGATAAATCTACATCACAAGCTTTGATATATCCATTTTGGATAGCAGCTTCCAATTTTTCTTTAATATAAAGTTGAATATTATCATTTACCATCTTCAAATAAGTGACAGCTGAATTTGTTTTTAATTGGTCCGCCTCTAATGTAATTGCATTTAGAAATTCATTCTGTTTTTTATATTTTAATAATTGATAAATTGTCGTATGAATTTTTTCAAAGAATGTTATATCTTGCTTTTCAATTGATTCGACAATATCTTTCATTGCTAATAACTCTTCTTCAATAAAAGTACGAAACAGTTCATCTTTATCCTTAAAATAAGAATAAATAGTACGTTTCGTTACACCTGAAACCTTGGCAATTTCATCCATGCTAACTTTCTTATATCCTTTTTCTGAAAATAAGGCTTTCGCAACTTGTTTTACTTTGTTTCTTTTATTTTCCATACTCTTTCCTCCAAAAGTATACTGAATTCAAAAAACAGTATACATATCATTATATTCTTCCTGTTTAAAATGTCAACTGTTTTTTCGACATTTTTTTAAAATTAAAAAAACACTAGCTTATCTGCTAGTGACTTTTTTAATCTTAATATTATTTTTTAGAATAAGTACTTACTGGGAATTCTTGATGTTTTTGATTTTGATAATTAATAAATTCGTAGTAACTTTCTACCTTAGAAGCAATAAATGGATTAGTCTCTAATAGTTCTTGATGTCCTCTTGAGTATGCTGTTAAATCTTCAAGACATTTTGATATTGGTACATTATAATCACTATTTGTTTCCTCTACAAAATCACTATAAGCGATATAAGACATAAGTTCAGCTATTTCAAATGATATTTGATCAAGTGAAACATAGGCCTTTTTCATATCACGATTAATCGCAAATTGATTCATCGGAATATTTGTATCATAACAAACAAATCGACGTTCATTTTCTGTATTTCCAAAAATATAGTCAACCATAGAATTACCTACATAGGAATTATTTTCAATTTTCTCTAAATAACTTGAAGAAAATTCTTCTGGAAATAATTGAACATTGTATGCTACTACAGCAGGAAACAAATCCTCCTTTGTTGCATCTGGATATTTATCAACCAATTCTTGCACTTTCGCATTGACACAATTTCTATAAATTACAGCCCTTCTTTCATCTAACTTCTGATTTGAATGATCATTTTTATGTTGTGTTATCGTTGTAACCTTATATCCTTGTGCATAGGTTGTTGTTGGAACTAACATCATACTACTTAGAAAGTTTGTATTCTAGCATTTTTGTTTATTGATGTCAAATCTTACCCTTCTAAAAAAAGGAATTACAACCATTCCTTTTCCTTTTTTATGTAGACTTTCTTAATGGATAAAACCAAAGCATAATAAGCTATTACAAGCAATAGTGCATATAAATAATAACCGAATGGTAAAATCACAAAATGAAAAGAAGAAATATGGGATAATAAAATAGGTGTTACAATTGTTAAAATAAGCGATAGTAAAGTCAATAATAAAAGTGGTTTACTAGCGCAGGATTCAATAAATGGTTTTTTAGAGGTTCTAACATTATGAATAATCATTAGTTCTGTAATCAGACAAATAACGAACCAAGCAGTTTGAAAATACGCTTGTTTCTCAATGCTATTATATCCAAAGACAAACCAAAAGATTAAAAACGAAATAACATCTATTATAGAACTTGTAATTCCCATAACATTCATAAATTTAGAAATACCTTTTGTGTTCCATTTTTTCGGAGTTTTCAAGAATTCTTCATCGACGTTGTCATATGGAATTCCAATTTGTGAAAAATCATAAATAAAGTCTTGAATTAACATCTGAATTGGAAGCAGTGGTAAAAATGGTAAAAAGATACTGGCAATCATAATGCTAAAGACATCACCAAAATCTGAACTAAGAGCCATTTTCATATATTTAATAATATTTCCATAAACTTTTCTTCCTTCGATAACTCCATCATAGATAACATTTAAATTTTTTTCTAATAAAATTAAATCACTCGCTTCTTTGGCAATATCAGTGGCACTATCAACAGATATTCCAACATCTGCTTTATGAAGTGATGGTGCATCATTCACTCCATCACCCATATAACCTACAACATGTCCATTTTTCCGATATAATCCAACAACTCGCTCTTTTTGAAGTGGGTTCAATCGTGCGAATACATCAACTATTTCTAATTTTTGACTCAATTCCTCATCAGTGAGTTGATCAATGTCACTGCCTAGAAGAATATCATCAGCATTCAAACCACATAAATTGCAAATATTTTTTGTAGCATAAGGATTATCCCCTGTTAGTATTTTTGTTCGAATACCAATACTTTTTAATTTTTTTAATGTCTTTTCTACACCTTTTTTCGGTGGATCTAAAAAACCTACTAACCCAACAAACACCATATCTTTTTCATGAGTTTGATCAAAGATTCCGACACCGGGATATTCTTTCTTTTCAGCAAGAGCAATCACCTGCATTCCTGTACTAGCAAGCTCCTTTGCTTTTTCATTTGCTTTAAAGATAAAATCTTCATCTATTTTCTCCACTTTATCATCTAATTTAACACTTGTACAGACCTTTAAAATTTCTTCGAGGGCACCTTTTGTAATGATTCTATAGTCATTATCTTTCTTAACAATAACACTCATTTTCCTACGGTCATAATCAAATGGTATCTCGTCGACTTTAATATAATCTTGAATCATTTCCTCAATTTTATTTTTCTTACTATAAGCAATAATAGCACGATCAATTAAATTCTTCATTCCAGTTCCAAAATAACTATTTAAATAGGCAGATTCTAATATAGATCTTTTTTCTACCCCATTAATATCAATATATTTTTGAAGAGTAATACTATCCTCCGTTAATGTTCCAGTCTTATCCGTACATAGAATATCAACAGCACCTAAATTCTGAATCGATTCAATTCTTTTTACTAATGTTTTCTTTCGTGCAAGATTTTTACTTCCCTTCGTTAAATTAACATTAACTATCATCGGTAACATACTTGGGGTAATCCCAACTGCTACTGATAATGCAAATAATACCGCCTCTTTTAAATCTTCTCTGATTAGACCATTTACAATTAAAACAAATAAACAGACGATAACCATATACCGAATCAACAGCTTAGTAATATGATTCATATCATGATCAAAACTTGTCAACTCTCTTCCACTATCAATTTCTCTTCCCATAGAACCTAAATAAGTAGAAAAGCCCGTTTTAGCGACAATTGCCGTCGCCGTTCCACTAATAACACTAGAACCCATAAAACAAATATTATTCAGTTCAAATAGATTATCAGAGTCTATATAATTGATATTTTTTTCTACTGGTACACTTTCCCCTGTGAATACTGATTGGTTCAAAAACAAATCCTTACTATCTAGAATTCTAAGATCAGCCGGAATAACAGATCCTGCGTTTAATTTTACAATATCACCAACAACCACATTTTCTGTACGCACAATCTGCTCTTTTTGATTTCGAATCAAATTAGCGCTACTATAAATTTTCGATTTTAACAAACGATTAAATTTATAAGTAGAATAATCTTGAAAAAACCGAATTAATGCACTTACTAATACGATTCCAAAAATGATTCCTGAACCAAGCTTATCTCCTAAAAAAAGATTTATACAAGCTAAAATAATTAAAATAAAAATAAATTGATCTTTAAAAGAGAGCAATAGAAAATAAAACCAAGACTTTTTGTCGTCTTTTACAACACGATTATATCCATCCCTCATCAAGCGTTCTATAGCCTCTTTATCTGTTAATCCAGTAATACTACTATTTAAATTGTGAACTAATTGAACAGAGTCCTGAGTAGCTAACTCTTTATATTTTAAAATAGAATCATTTCCATTTTCCTTTAAATTTTTCTTACGCTTAATATCAAATATTTGTATCATACTATCACCATAACTATTATAGCACTAGCAAATAAACAAGGAGTGTTTTTTTCTAAAATAATGTAAATATATTTAAAAAAGAGATTTTATCTCTTCTTTAATTGTTTTATCAAAGTAATAAATACCGGGATGAAAGAAACAAAAATAACTGCTAAAATAATCAAACTAAAATGTTCTTTCATAAAAGGGATATTACCGAAGAAAAATCCGGTTCCATACATAATAGATACCCAAAGAATTGCTCCTAGGATGTTAAATTTTAAAAATTCACGATATTTCATTTCACTTACTCCAGCAACAAAAGGAGCAAAGGTTCGAATGATGGGTACAAACCGAGCAATGGTGATTGCTTGATGTCCGTGTTTATCAAAAAAAGTGCTGGTGCGTTCAATATATTCCATTTTAATAAATCTAATTTTTTTGTTTTCTTTCACTTTGTTTCCTAAACGTTTCCCTATTGAATAATTTAGTGAATCACCCGTAATAGCTGCAATATATAAAAGAAGTAAAACTAACATAGGATTCATCAATCCCGTTTTAGCTATAATAGCACCTGCTGCAAATAAGACAGAATCTCCTGGTAAAAAAGGTAAAATAACAACACCAGTTTCAATAAAAATAATACCGAACAATACAAAATATGTGAAAAAAGGATAATTTTCTATAATTATTTCAATATATTTATCAATATTTAATATAAAATTTATAATATTCATAAAACCTCCGTAGCAATTTTATTGCTTATACAAGTAGACATTTTAGCACATCATTATTTGATAATCAATAAATTAAGAAAAAACAGATTAAATTTAATCTGTTTTTATGCTTGGTTTTATATTATTGACCCATATAAGTAATTCTAGCATAGCCATCCCCACTACGTCCAGTCATCGTTCCACCATCTGGATTTGGCATTGCGGCATTACCAGCTATGGTCTGTGCATCACTCATATAATACTTGGAAGTTGGTAAATATCCCGTCGGTTTATAAGAAGCAGATGTCAAAACATAGCCTGAACCTCCACCACCTCCACTTCCAGAGTAACTAAGCAGGTAGTTTCGGCCATTTCCACCGCCTCCACCACCGTACCAGCCACCGCCTCCACCAACTCCACCCGGATTGGCAAGGCTATTAGAACTTGCGCTTGTACCACCTTTTCCGAATGAACCATAAGCGCCGTTGGAATTATATCCTTTTCCACCAGCTCCTCCAGAACTCTGGCTTCCGCCGCCTCCGCCAAGTGCTTGGCCAGCACTAGTGCTACCACTACCGTTGTAACCACTAGCTCCAGTAGTACCTCCACCAGCACCACCGCCGCCTCCGCCAGCAACGATAATTCTAGAATATAGACCGTCAGTGGAATCCCAATTACCAGAATTTAAACGAATATCTGTGCCACCAGCACCGCCAGAAGCACCACCATTGTAACCTGTTCTTCCTCCGACATATATCCATAGTGAGTCGTCTCTATCAAGTATTAATACACCTGTAGAATAGCCACCAAGACCGCGACTAGTACCAGCACCCCATACTTCTAGTTTATATTTTCCTTGATAGTTTGCTGTAAAGGATTCACCATCACCAGTATAAGAATAAGTATGTACAGTGTCAATACCAATGAATACATTACGAATAACTTCTACTGCTGAATTACCAACAGAATCTTTTACATTGTATCTTACTGTATAAGGTCCTGCAACAGAAGGATTCACATCACTCGTGATAGTAATTCGATTACTAATATCGCCATCAATATCATCTGTTGCGGTTGCTCCAGCATCCGTATAATTATCTCCTACATTCATTGAAACAATACTGTCCCCATTCATCGTTATAACTGGTACAGTACTATCAATATAAAATGCAGTCGATCCTTGAATTTTTTGATTACTATTTACGTCTTTTGCAATAACCCATAAATAATAAATTGCCGTACTTCCTGTTGGAGTAGAAATCATTCCTCCATTCTGGAAAGCATTATTTATTGTACTTGCAGTTGGCTGACTTGATGATTTTGTCCATACATATTTTAAACTGGTTTCATCAACACCAACATTGTCTGTTACTGTCACTTTAACACTTGCAGAAGTTACATAACCACTATTACCATTCGGTGTAAATGTAATCACTGGTGGTTCAACTTCCTGTACGATAACCGTTCGAACAGCTGACGTTTTGTTTCCTGCTACATCTGTCACTTCATAAGTAACTGTATAAGTGCCACCAACTGCTGTATTAACTGTTGATGTCGTAACAATTTTAGAAGTAATTGTTCCATCAATATTATCGGTTGCAGTTGCTCCTGAATCCTTATAAGTTGTATTTTGTTTAATCGTAGTTGGATTTGTACCCGTAATTGTGATAACTGGTGCAGTTTTATCGAAAGTATAAAGCCCACTTCTTACAATACTTGTATTCCCGACTCTGTCTTTTGCTAGAATGAAAAGATAATATTTTCCTTCGCCAGGTTGCATTAATGTGTCACCATTAACAAATGTTTCGGTAAATACATTTTCTGCAGGTATAGCAGAACTAGTTGACCAACGATATTTTAAACTATTTGGATCTACACCACTAATTGCATCCGTAACTGTTACCATAACACCGGATTGTTCTTTGTTTGTATGATAACTTGCTTTGTCGAAAGCAATAACTGGTTTACCAGTATCAACAATTGGTTCTCTCGTATTTAATTTATATGGATTTTCGAGTGTTCCATCTCCACCAACAATCAGAACATCGGCTTTTAGATTAACAACTGGACGGATATTATTTATCTCCACTGTTTTCTTTCTTGTAAGTGCCCCATTCTTATTTGCTTCAAAGATGTAATCTAAATTTATTAAATCACTATTTAAAGTGAAATAATTATAAGATTTCTTTAAGAAATTATTTACTCCACATGAAGCTTGATTATAAGCCGTACATGGATTTTTTGTAGTAGACAAATAATCCCCACCAGTAAGAAGTCCTACTGCACTTAAGTTACTCTTTATAGTACATTCTTCATTCTTAAAATTATCCGTTGTATAAGGACTATTCACTTTTCCAATACACCAATTGATCTTCTTTGTTAATTTATCCTTATCTACATCTTTAAGATTATTATACCAGTCTTCTAGTTTTGATTGAATGACAGAAGTATTGTAATCGCCACTCGAACCAAATTCACTAACATCGATTGATCCATCTTCTACAATTTTTCCATTAGAATCTTTAGTTCCTTCATAAATAATTTTGATTCCTTCACTATCCATTTTAACGATTCTAAAATAGATCGGAATATATTCAATGTCATTTCCAGCTGCATTTCCAAATAAGATCCAATTGTTTGGATTCTCTCCAACAAAGTATTCGGAATAATATTTAGTTTCTTTATCATCACTTGGAACATCGATTAATTTTGCTTCTACTACAGTTACTGTTCGAGTTACTGCAGTAGCTTTATGGCCCAATTTATCTTCTGCTTCATATGTAACTTGATATGTCCCAAATAAACTTGGATTGACATTACTAGTAATTTTTAATCCTGCACTGGTAAGTCCCGAACCGGTTTCAACTACAGTTGCACCCATTTCCTTATAAACTCCATCAATTGGAATTTCAATTACCCTGTTACCATTTAAACGAATAACCGGAGCAGTGTTATCTAAATAGAAGGCACCACTTGCTTTAATAGTTGAGCTTCCAGTTACATCTTTCGCTAGAACCCATAAATAATACTTGCCGTCTGCGTTTACTGGAGTTGCAAGTTCCTGCGGATTATTCAACTTTTCCGTAAAATCTTTTTCTTCTGGTGTAGCTAACGATTTACTCCACAAATAGTAATAGCTATTTTCATCTAAATCTGCCTTATTCCTAGTAATAGTCACTGTCGTTGCGTGTGATTCCTTATATTCGGTATTACCATTGACACTAAACACGATATTAGGTCCATCTTGAGCCAATACTTTTATTGTTCTTGAAATCTGTTTTTCAACACCATAATTACTTGTCACTCTATAGATTGTTGTATAAGTTCCAACCTGATTTTGATTAACGTCAGTAGTTGTAATAATCTTATTGGAAATGTCTCCATCGAATTCATCAATAGCGGTTGCCCCTTGTTCAATATACCCATTTCCAGCATAAATTTGATAAGGATTACTTCCAATTAATGATAATGACACAGAAGGAGTCTCAATCATAACTGTCCTAGTTACGGTTTCTACCTGACCAGTAATACTATCTTGATATCGATACTCAATTGTATAAGTTCCAGGTTTTCCTTCAACAACCTTATTGGTTACCTTAACGTCACCTGTAACATCACCGCTTTTTTCGTGCATTACTTTGTACCCAGGTTCACTATACTTATCTTTAACTTTCATAATATAAGGATTACTTCCATACAGTTCAATTTCTACATTATAATCCCTAACTTCAACATACCGAAAAGCAGTTGCAGTTTCATTATAACGATTTGTTACTGTATAGACAATCTGATAAACACCCTTTTTACTAGGATCAACAGTTCCAGAAATCTTAATTTGACTAGTCAAATCACCATCGATTTCATCCGTTGCAGTCGCACCCAGTTCTCTATATATCTCATTTCGATATACAGTTACAACAGAACTTCCATTTAATTGGATCGTTGGCTTTGGAACAGCTACTATGACTGTTCTTTTTGCTTTGGTGGTCTTATTGTGCTGATTTGTGACAGTGTATTCAACATAGTAAGTTCCTTTTTGATTAGGGTTAACATTACTAGACATAGTAATGTTAGAGGTCAAATCGCCATCAAGAGCATCATTTGCGGTAGCTCCTTGATCCTGATAGATTGATCCAATTTGAATTGTAATTGGATTGTCACCAGTAATTGTGATAACTGGTGAAGGAACATATACCTCGACTGTTCTTGATATACTTGCTTTTACACCGTAACTATTTTCCACTTCATAAGTGATAGTGTAAGTCCCTTCTTTACTGGTGTCTACCATTCCACTCATTCTGATTTGACTCGTCAAATCGCCATCAAGAGCATCATTTGCGGTTGCCCCAGCTTCAGTATAAGGTGTTCCAATCAAAATCTTTTGTGCCTTATTTCCATTTAGGTAAATACTTGGTTTTGGCGTTATAACAGAAATGGTTCTTGTTTTTTCAGTTGTATTTCCAACATTATCGCTAACTTTATATTTAATATAGTTAAGTCCTTTTTTACTAGTATTTACGGTTCCACTAATTTCAATTGCATTCGTCAAATCACCGGAGAAAAACTCATCATAAGCAGTCGCTCCCTCTTCGTTATAAGAATGATTCATATATAAATTCAAATAACTTTCATCATTTAAGGTTAGTACTGGACTTGAATTATCAATTTTATAATACCCACTGGACGTAATCGTAGTATTCCCATACACATCTTTAGCAATAACATACAGTTTATAATTTCCAGTTCCTTTTGGTGTTGTTACTTTCCCATTATTGATAAATTTGGTAGAAATTATTTTAGTCAAATCAGCAGTCGCAGATATTGATTCTCTCTCACTGACAAATAGATATTTCAAACTATTGTTATCAATCACATGGTCCCTCTTCGTTACCTTTATTTGAATCTCATGCTGTTTTTGTATATCCGTTGCCGAAACAGGGGTAATTTCAATCATTGGACCATCATCCGGAAGAACTGCTAACGTCCGAATTACACTTGCAGTTAAGCCATTATTATTGGTAACCTGATACTCGATTGCATAATTGCTACCAATTTTAGATTCAAAGATACTAGGATAAGTAGGTTCCCATACTTTCTTTCCTTCTTTTATGACTTCAATATATTTGACAATTCGCGTTTGAATTCGGCCGGTAAGATCCCCATCGATTGTATCATAAGCAGTGGCACCATATTCAACATACTCTTCTCCCGCTATCAACGATTGAGGTGTTTCACCGTTTAGAGTAATTGTTGGACGTACTGCTTCTACAATTACTCTCCTAACAACCTTACCTTTTAGTCCATCTTTGTTCTCAACCTCATATTGGATTTGATAAACACCTAACTGATCGGTATTTACATCTCCGCTAATCTGGATATCATCGCTAATATCTCCATAATATGGATCTATTGCCGTTGCTCCTTTTTCTATATAATCAGAATAAATAGGAATTCGGATTGGATTTCCTCCGTTTAAAGTAATCATTGGACTTTCTTTCGCGATTACCTCTACTGTTCTAACAACAGTTGGAGCTTTATTTCCATCACTATCTTTGACATTATAGGTAATTTCATAGGTTCCAGCTTTATTTACATTGACAGTACTTGTAATCTCAATTTGATTACTTATGTCACCATCTTCCGGATCAACGGCAGTGGCACCTAGTTCGATATATTCTTCTCCTTCTCGAATACTTACTGTCTCAGATCCATTTATAGTGATCATTGGTTTATTTTTAATACCAACCATATAATCCTCTATAATATATGGATCACCGAGGGTTCCGCTCCCAGACACCAGTTGGACATCCTTTTTTAAATTGATGACAGGACGAGCAGATATCGTAGAATTATTCACAATTCCATTCGTAATCTGTCCAGCTGTATTAATATACCATGCTTTATTTTCCGTATCGAGTAATCCACTCATAGTCCAATAATTATATTTTTCTTTATATAAGTAGTTATTGATATCGCTTCCTGTATAAGAACAAGGATTACTAGATCCACCGCTTTGATATGTTCCCTTACATAAATCATTATCACTGGCATTCATATAGTCACTTACCGTAAGTAATCCAATAGAGTTTTTTGAAGTCAATACATTTTCAAAATTGCTAGCTGTTTCCTTATAGGTTGGATTAAGGTCTGGCACTAATCCAATTGAATAGTTTCTTACACTTATATAATTAGTTTTATTGACAACATAGATATTTCGATAAAATTGTTCCAACTTTGACTCGATTGTACTTCCGACATAAGAATTAACTCCAGTTTCATTATAAGCCATACCAGCTGTCCTATTTAAGCTCATTCGTCCGTCTTCAATAGGTGATGCCCCACCATTTTCTAATCCTTCATAGACAAGTAAAATTCCATCGTCATCTGATTTAACAATTCTCCACAAAATTCCTTCTGGAGAGGATTGATCATATCTTCCAAATAAAACCCAATTGTCTGGATTAGCTCCTTTGAAATAAGTTCCTTTTATTACCGATCCAATATCATTATCAACATATTCATCACTATTACAATAGCTTGGACAAACTAAATGTCCTTTTATGTCATATTCTCCATTCGTTTTGCTAGCTTCAACATAACCAGTACATTCTTTTGTTCGATCATTCACATCTAAAATTGTTTTAAGATACTTTTTGCCACTTGTATTTTCACCATTTGTTAGCGCTTTTAACGGAATTGTTAGTTTTTCTCCCTCTTTAACGCTTACCCCTTCTAAAGCAATGTAATTATAAGTACTTTCTTCCATCATCTGCGTATTGATGCTACAAGTTTTTTTCTTGACACTTTCTACAATCCCTAGAATTGATGGGGTTGCAATTAATGTGATAATTCCTATTACGACAATTACCGTCAACAATTCAATTAGCGTAAATCCTTTTTTCTTCATATGCTACTCCTTTATAAAATAAAATATATCTATTTACAGTTCAAATGAACTTCTAGTTCATATTTATTATTATTTTCTTTCAAAACTACGTAAGATTCACTATCACATTTATTAAATTTTTGAATGTCAATCCCGCTTGTTTCGAGTGCTTGCAAAGTAATCTTATGATTTGTTACACCAATAACTTTATCATTTAGATTCGTTTCATAATATTCTGTTGTTAGTTTTTTAAATGTTTTTTCTAGACTCTTCTGACTATTACATCCTGTAATAAAAAACGCCGTTAATACTGCTAGTATTATTCCCAATTTTTTCATATACATTCCCCTATTTTCACTGTACAAAGTATAACAGTTAGATCGCTTAGAGTCAAGTTTTCATACAAAAAAGATCTAATTAAAATAATCAGACCTTAGATATTATTAATACTTATTATATTCAAAAAATTATTGTGTCATAATCGCTCCACAGATGAATCTTCCTTCGACTTCACTAGGATTTTTATATACTACACGATAATGGGAAAAATAATTATAATCTATCATAGTATCTATTAAACTATTATTAATTTTACTAACGCCGGAATTCCTAAGATCATTACAAATATATCCATTTAAGTCGATTTCATAATAGTCATTTCCAATATGATTTAAAAATCTTGTCCAGCTAGAATGTTTCAGTTGTGAAGGACTCTTTAAAATATAAGATTCCTTTTTGATCGACGGACCAAGAAAAACTTCTACATCAGCTAGATTTGTCCCATAATGATTTTTTAAATACTCCAATATTTTTATATGAAGATTCATCTCTGTACTTTGCCATCCCATATGAGCAAAAGCGAAAACATGATTATCAGGATCAAATACAATAAGGGGAATACAATCTCCAAATGGAAGATATAAAAAAACATTGGGACATTTTGTTACTACTGCATCAGTCTCTAATGTCTCCTTCGATAAATCGGGATGATTCTTCAAGAATATCTCATCTAATTCTACTATAGAGTCACTGTATTTTACTTGTATAACTAATGTGTTTTCAACAGGAATATTATGTTTTTCAAAAAAAGCTTTTCGATTAGTAATTGCTGTGTTATCAAAATCATATTTTAGTGAAGTATTTCCATCCTGTTTTGTAGAATGAATCATTTTTATTTTCATATTACACCTCTTACTATCAATAGTATAGCATATTTTATTAAAATAAATGATTGAATTGATCTTATTGTAGAAAACAAAAAAGTCACATAGTGACTTAAACATAAATAATACTTACACCAGATAAGCTAACTCTACCAGTTAATATTACTGTTTTTTGGAAATCTACCTTCCTATTGTTTTTCTCTTCTACACCACCTAATGTAACATCAACTTGATTAATAATTTTCCACTCTTTTGGGATATATAGTTCTGCACCAGCAAAAGATAGATCTAAAGAAATTGTAGCAGATTCTCCTTGAATTATAGCATTATCAAAATATACTTTTAATGCTCCAAATGAACAAGATAAATTCGCACTTTTAAAATCTTCTGTGTTAATATATTTAATACTTGAACCATAGCTGACACGGTAGTTTACTTCACTATCATCATCACTATTTACAATAGTATCAAAATGTTCTCCATGATGCCCATGATAGAAACGCTTTTTAAACAGTATTTCAAAACCAATGCTGCAAAGAAGAGCTGTTGCTAGAATAGGCCACGGTGTAATTGCTTGTAATTGTAATTGTTTTGCATAAATTATAATTAAGAAAGCTACCGAGAAAAATATTCCCGTAAATTCTAAACGAAATAAACTCTTAATCAAAATTGGAATAATAAATATAGTACATAATAGTCCAAATAAATTAACATCGGTGAAGTAGCCCAGTTGATTAGTAATTACAACAGCACCTGCTGTTATAAAAAATAGTCCCCAAAATAATTTTTTCATATACTTTTCCTTTCCTTCATATGTTCCTTTAAAACTTTATTATAGAGTCTTGAAACATAAACCTGTTTATGTGTTCCTTGAAACTTAATCAAACTAGAAGATGTTATATTTTTCTCAATTGCATAGATATAATTGATATTAACGATTGTGGATTTTGATATTCGAACAAAATTATATGGCAATCTTTCTTCTAATTCATATAATTTATATTTTACTTTATAAATTTCATTCATAGTATGTGCACTAATACTATTTTCAGTTGTTTCAAAAAAGAAAATGTCATTTACATCAATGAAATATTCCATATCATCCTTGTAAAAAGAAATATTGATTTTATCTAACTGTCTAATATAAGATACTAATTTATCAATTTTATAATTTCGCTTTTTACATCGGATCAATACTTCATCAGTCGTCAAATCATCAATCAATTCAATCGTTACTTTCATACAATATCTCCTAACAACATCATTATATACTATTTTTTGATTCTGTCATTCTTTTTTAACTAAGTGGTTAATTTTTGATATTAAGATGCTTTTGTTTCATACAAAAAGGAAAATATTAATAAGTAACATTATTTTTGTTGTTTATGATTAATTTGTTTCTCTTCTTGATATCTCTTTTCAAACAAACTGTAATAATATTCATTGCCATACTTTATATCACTATAATTTTCCGGATAAATATAATCATTATCTAAAATAACCAAATTTCCTTCATCTAAAATTTCTTTTTTATTAAAATAATAATTTTGCATTTCATCAGATACTGTATCAATATCTTCAAAATGAATCTTGTTTTTCTTGTTCAATCTTCCCATATTGTCGGTGCGAGGATCAGTCCATATCAATCCCTCATCACGAAGTTCTCTATATATTGAATATGTATCCTCTTCTGTTATACCGTGAGTATTAACAAATTCGGTCACCTCTATTGTAAGAGTAGTAAACTTGTCATCTTTTGTCTTTACTAATATTTCTTTTCTTAACAATGGTGATAAAAATCTTTTATTATTCTGAAGATGAAAAACCTGTCTTTTTGTACCTAATTTTAATACTTTATTTCCTATCTTATATACACATGAATAACTTCCTCCTAAAATTATCTCAGTATCAGATAATTTTACCTTTTCATTCACTAAGAGTTCTTCAAAAATTGTTTTTAAAATAGAGAGAAAATGTTGATCATCAATATGTGTGGTGCCAATATATTCAAATCCTTTATTTATATAGTCTTCTATTGTAGTATCAGTATGAGTATCAATATACTCATTTACCTGATTTAATAGTTCCTCTTCGAGTTCGAGTTTTTCCTTTAAATCCAACATGTTTTCAGTATTCATGAATATAAAGTTAAAATGTTTTTTTAAAATAATATCTCCGTCAGGATAAGCAAGTAAAATTGTAGAAATATCATCAACTGATATATTTAATCTTTGATTTTCCAATATATACATTAAATATTTAGTAAGATGTGATCTTATAGATAAATTACTAAAAAAAAGCTGAAACATTTGCTCTCTAGAAATAAAACCACTTATTTTATCAAGACACCCAAAACTCAAAAACTTACTAGCATCATCTCGTGCCATAATATTCAATATTAAATCCATCATTTGGTTTTGATCAATATATTTCATTATTACATTAATATGTGATTTCATAAACTCTAAAATATTAGGAGGATTTAATTGTAACAAAAGAGTTAGGTAAATTGATACTTCATTACTTTGCAACTGCTCCATTAATTCATCGAATATACTTAATAATACAGAAAGATTTTCCTCATCTTTTTTTGCAAAATTAAAGATATAAATTATTTTGTTATGACCGACTTCTTTACTTAATTCATTTAAAAATTTTTCTTTCATATTATCACCACGCTAAAAGTTATTAACATTATAACAAATAAATCTTATCTTTACAAAAAAATATATTAACTGAATTTAAGTTATTTATTAAAAGATAATAATTTTCAAATTATAGCAAAATACGTTTAAAGATTATACTGACGATAAAAGCAGGAAATTCTGTAGAACTAATTATAACCATATTTTATTCTGCACTTGAAGTACTTTCATCTATATCCTGCGCATTGGGTGGAATCATATTATGATTGTTCCTTTTTGAATATTGTAGAAAATTCATTCCTTGTATAGTAACAATTGTCAAAATAACTGTGATTACAACCGTTGCCAAAATAAAAGAGAATATTCTTCGTTTATTGGGAACTGTCTTTTGTCTTTCAAAAGCAGACTTTGTCAAATCAAGAATTGAAAGAACTATAATAAATATTAATAATACGATTAAAAGTAAAATATATTTATCTAAAACATGATTCTTGTTATTAAAATGCTGTGATTTATCACCAAAAAAACCTTCTTGTTTTGCTTCATCATTTGGTTCTGATAAATCGTTATTGGAATTATTTTCTATTTCGGTTCTTCCCTTATTAAATGATGGCGGTAATTCCAATTTTTGATTTTTTCCTAACAAGGTTTCAAACTGAAGGTGAACTTTATTTTTATAAGCATAATTTAATGTGAAATAAAATCCAGAAATAGATACTAACAATAACAATAAAAATAGAAGTTTTCGTTTTTTCATATACATTCCCCTTTACTAATGGTTCTTCTAACACCATATTTATTATAAAAATGTAAAAATAGTAAAAATGTAATTCATTTTCACAAAGGTTTCATCTTAATAAAAAAATCAACCCTAAGATTGATTTAAAATATATTATTTTATTAATATTTTTTCTTTTATATTATTTAAATAGTCTATATCCCATAATCGACTAAATATCTTTATTTTTTCGACTGGAATATAGTACTATATCTCTGTTATTTCTTTATTATTGTCCATAATCCATTTAATATCTTCAATTGCTTTTTCAATATTAAATGTTCCATTTCCAATTGGATAAAAAACGGAATAAAAAAGATATTCTTTGCCATTAATTTCTTGTTTAAATAATTGTTTTCGACACTGTGAAACGGAAATTTTTTGATTTAAAACAATAGAACTTACTTGATTTCCAAATAATATAATGATTTTAGGGTTTACAATTTCAATTTCTTTTTTAAATAATTCTAGATACTGTTCATAAACACTATTTGATAATGCCCTAGCATCTACTTGCGTACATTTTCCCAAATTTGTTATAAAATATCTATGGTTTATAACATCATTATACACTTCATTTGCAAATTCCTCAGTCCAAGAATTTCCTTTTTTACTCCTGATAGAATGGTATACTTCTGCATCCAACAAATTTATTTTATAGAATAAATTCCAAATGTTTTTGGTACCAATCCAAGGAGATTTAATTCCATGCCAACTTTTATTTGAAGCAATATTCCTTGCGGTTGGATTCATAAATACAAAGCAGATATCCGGGTTATCAGTACAACCACCATTATAGATAGAATCAAGAGATGGATCACCATACATTTTTTGTAGTTCATCATATTGCTTTTTTAATTCTTCTAATTGCATAATATCCACCTCAATAAAATACTTTTTATTTAAACTTATTACTATAAACAAGATTTTTATAGTATATCATAAACAAAATGATATTTAAATGTTTTATTTTTCAATTATTATAAATCAGTAACGTAGAATGAATAAAGATTTGAGTTTTTTATAGCAGCTTAATCAAAAAAGACTATCGGACAAATGGATTAATATTTTCTTTGTCGATAGTCTATAGCACATAGTTTGTTATATTCTTTCTATAATTATAATTTATTAAGCTGCTATTTTTCTTTTCTTAATCTTACTATACCCCGGTTCAATAGAACAAGGTTTTCCTCTACCTACAGATTCGATAGAAGATAAATGATAATAAATATCTTCTGATACAGTAACTGGTGCTTCAGTTGCAAAACTATCATATAGAATAGTATCTAAGTCAAATAATTTTTGATTCATTTTTAACCATCTTTTAGTAAGGATTAGTTTTTTATAAATCTCATATAATTCCTTCTGTGTTAAATACTCTCCATAATTTAGATGTTTTAATAACTCTTCTAATTCTACATAATCTGTAATGATTAATGATGAATCAGTACTTATTTTTGGTTGAATCGTTTCAATTGAATAATTCGTGGGAGTTGTATAAATTAAATCACGAGCAACATTATCTTCTGTTACCGTAAATAACATTCCTCTACATGCAATCCCTGTTGAAAGTTCCATACGAATCATCTCTTGATCAAATTGATCACCTTTACTAGATAAAGTTAAATTATCATAATGAACACTTCTCATATTTAATAATTTTCCAGCACAAATACTACTTCTAGAAACAACATATTCTTTTCCCATATACTTAATTCCTCCTTAAGGGAATATCATTATAACACGTTTTTTATACTTGTCAAATTCAGATAGCAACTAGATGTAGTAAACTAGATGTG
>DICM01000004.1 GCA_002416285.1 Caryophanales bacterium UBA5026 | reverse complement strand
TTTTTTCTACTTCTTCTAAATACTCTTCATCTGTTAAATCTTCTTCTTGTAACCCTTTTAAAGCGATTTCTAAATCTAATTCTTTTTGATATTTTTTTGCTTCCATACGGACTACTTCTTTATGATTTTTCTTTTTATTGGCATAAGCTTTTGTATGCGTTGAATCAATATAAACAGCTGTCATATCTAAACAATTCCAATTGATCAATAATTCGATTACTTTATCAAATACTGTCTGAAGTAAATCATGTTCTAACTTACAAAATTTCCTTTTATAATTCTGTGAATAGGTCGAATGGTCTGGTACTTCCTCACATAAATTATATCCAATAAACCATCTATATAAATTATTATATTTTAAATTTTCATATGTTTTTCTTAAACTATCTTCATGAAAAAGGAACTTTAATATATGAATTTTTATCAAAACTACAGGGTCGATACTTCTTCTGCCAACCCTAGAATATAGTTTTTCTACCTCTTCATATATAAAGTTCCAATCAAAATGTTTTTCTATTATTCTTAAAAAATGATCACTTGGAATCATATCTTCTAAATTTACTATTTCACTTAAATATTGTCTTTTTTCTCTTTTTGTCATTGCCATATGTAATCACTTCCTTAGTTTAACCACTTATATTATATCAAATTTTGTACAAAAAAACGAGATATATGTGACAAAATTGGTTAAACTAAGTCATATCTCGTGTATTTATTATACTACATTTATAATAAAATAAAAAGACTGTTTACAAGTTTATTTGTCAACAGTCTGAAAAGAGATATTATCTCTTTTCTAACATATTCAATAAATTGATTTTAAATATATCCTTATCTGCATGTTCTTTAGAAACCATGACACCCTTATAAGTAACAAGTTCAGACTGGTGTCCTTCCGTTAAAATGTCTTCTGGTGAGATTGTATCTAACATTACAATTCTTTCCTGTTCATAAATAACATAATGAAGTGTAATATCTCCATGAACCTTTTCAAACAAAACATCAGATGGTAATTTTAATTCGTAAGTTTTAGTACCTTTACTTTGATTGGTCGAAACTAGTTTACCAAGGAAGTTTCCCTCTTTCAATTTTGGATAATATTCAAAATTAAGTTTTTTATATGCAAGCATATTATATTTTTTTAATGATCTCTCTAATTTATGGAATTCATTCTCATTTATGTAGTCAAATAAATAGCTTTCTTTCATGGAAACCCTCCTCTCGACACTCGTCTATGGTATATTTATAATAACATAATTCATTTTCAAAGTCAACGAAAGGAAAAACTACTTTACAAAAAACAAGATCAATTGATCTTGTTAGATTGTTTTAGATTGAACTACTGGTTCAATTTTTTGTAATGTCTTTACATAACTATTCGTTTCTGTTTTATTTGAACAATACATTGAATTTGTCAAATTCTTTTGTGGAGTAAGCATTTGTTTAAATTCTTTTAATTGTTTTATAAATGAATCACGGAATGTATTAAATGAAAGTGTTGTTCCAGTAGCAGTATCCTCTTTTTTATCAGTATTAGAATAAGATTCAGTATGTGCTTCTACTGTCACACTAACATCCGATTGACCCGCACTGTCAAGTGCTTCTTTTACAGTAGCTTCAGCACTTTTTGTTTCAACTTCTTGAGATGTTTCAGTATTGTTGTTTGATGTTGAATTTGCATTCACTCTACCGCTTTCAATTACTTCCTCACTAGAAGAAGTAGCAGAGTCAGAATCAATCTTTCCATGTTCTATTTTTTCAACAGAACTATTCTTTTCACTTTCTTCAACTGGTTCAAAATATGTACCTTCATTAATAATAGTCGAATTATTATTAGCTTCATTATTAGAATTGTTATTAGCACTACCAGAATTATCAGATTGATTTGTTTGATTTTCATTTTCTCCATCTAATTCAGGGTTAGGTAATCTACCTTCTTCTACTATCTCATTTGAATTTCCGTTTTGGGTCGACTGATTTAAATCAGGATTTGACACAGTTCCATTTTCAATTACTTCTTCATTAACTACTCTCTCGGGAACTGAAACAAATTCAGATTGAGCCTTATTATTTGCTTTATTCGCATCCTTTTTCTTTGATTTATAACTTGACCAAGTTGCATTATAACCTCTAACAAATTCTGCCCAAATAGTATCAGATTTATTATTATCCCACGAAGGATCAATTTCACTCTCTACATCATAACCAAAATAATCATATTTATGTCTCGTTGCTTTTTGTGAATAACCCTCTTCTATATCATCAACCGCATTATCTGATCCGAGACTATATGCTTCCGAGAAAGCTCGACTATATTTTTGCAGCTCATCTGTATAAATAATTATACCATTAATTTTTATATATTTCCTCAAATTTGCTTGTTGATCTGCTTGTGCTTTTTGCTCAGAAGTCATAGAAGAGCTATCAGCTGTTGTAGTAGTCGTAGTTGTTGTTCCTGTAGTGGTTCCTACTGAAACAGCTTTCTTCGAAGATGATTTTTGAATTGTTGACTTAGAAGCAAAACTTGTACTCCACGCTGGATTTGCTACATACGTATTAAATAGATTAGTATCCTTCATTAATTCTGCGCAAATGCTATCTACAAGTGAATCAATATTTTGATTATTCTCCGGTACATTGACAGAATACATTGGCATCAACGAAAATTGTTGCTCCAATTGATCATATAAACTCAACATAATTTGTTCATTATAAGATAAAATTCCATTATTTGACTTCAATAACATTACATCATCAAAAGTACTACATTTATTGATTCCATAATATAAACTTTCTTCTGTACCATCTGCTAAAATTGTTCTAGCAGATGTAACATAATTTATATAAGCCAAGTGTTCTTTCATAACTTTTGCTTCACGTAATGCCATACTATAATATAGTAAATTAGTTGTTGGAGTACCTTGTTTTAAACTTTGTAAAAACTCTGACATTTTTTTTGTAGTTAAACTAACTGTTGTATTGTCACCCTTTTTTAAAGCATCATATATAGTTGCATTATTTAAACGCATTCCATATTCAATTTGACTTCCTATCTTGTCAGCATCCAATTGAGTTAAATCTAAAATGGTATTTCCCTCAAGTGAAGATGTAATAGAATCTACTGCTCTAAAATTCTTCTGTACCATAGCATCATCAAAAATACTTTTTGTAGTTTGAGTGCTATTCCAATATAGATTAGTTACATACTGCATATCAAATTGATCAATATGCATTAAATAAAATGTATTAATAAGACTGCGAACTTGCCCACGTAAATTAGCTTGGTCAAAGTGGTTTCCTTTAGGTAATGAATCTTTAACATAATTAATAATTGATTGTTTCAAATGCTCATTATCTTGAATATCAAAAGATAAATTTTCTGATATTTTCTTGTTCTCACTGTTACTAGTCCCCGATTGAGATTTATTCTGGTTTTCTAAAGCTGCAATTAACTTATTTATCTGCTCGTTTTGTTGATCTATTTGTTGTTGCTGTTGTTCTATTATTTGTTGCTGAGTTTGATCATTTGGATTACAAGAAGTCAATGCTAAACCTGATAATCCCATTGCTAATGCTCCTGCTGCAAATTTTACTCTTACTTTTGAAAATTTAAATTTTTTACTTGTAAAAACATTTCTGTTGATATTCAATAATCTTATAGATGATTTTGGTATAGAAATTGAAGTGAAAAGGCGAGAAATTTTAACTACTTGTGCTTGAAATCGCTTTTTCTTTTGTAAAGAAAGTTTAGTTGCTTTTACACTTACACTTTCTTTATTAAGCTCTTTTAATAAAGTTTCATTAAACTCTTTTTGTTTCAATTCAATTTTATTATCAATCTCTGCTATATAATACTTTTGAAATTCAATTTCTGAAATACCTTTTTCACGTCTATGATTAGCAATCATACGTTTTTTTACTTGTAATAACTCTTCTACAGAATTAAATTTAACAAATCTTTTTAATAGTGTCTTCTCTATAAAGTCAGCTTTAATGCAAATTTTCTCTGCGGCTTCTAAATAAGAATCCAAATAAATTTTTGAATGATTCATAGTTCTCACTCCTTTCTATTTTTCACGTCTGTTTCCAGTATAACTATAACCTTGATCTAAAAGTGTTTTGTTGTTGTAATAACTCCAAACAACTTTAGAATTACCTGGATTAAATTTTCTTGTACGATAGCTGTATTGTGTCTCATATTCATAACGATAAACTGGTTCTCTCTTTTCATAGGTTTCAAATCCAACTACTACATTTTTTTGTGCTAAAATCAATTTTGTTACAGTTTTCTTTTCAGCGCACTTGTAAGAAGTAGAACTTGAAGATCCTCCACCAGTACTAACAACGTTACGTCTCTTTATTTTATAAAGTGTTAAATCACCACTAGAACATTGAGTTGAACAAATAATACTACGTTCTGCTCCATCAATAATTTCATAATCAAGTACATCAGTTCTATAAAGTGTTTTATTAGTTGCCACATATCCAGCATCGTACCAAGATCCATAAGAAATTGAACCTACTGTAGTACTAGTTGTTGTTGTTGCTTCATATTTTGAACAAACTTCTTCATTCGTTGTTCCAATCGCTACTTCACGAGTATCCCATATTGGTTTAGAAGTATCCTTGTACGTTGTTACATTATAACCAGTCAAAATAGTACGTTTAATTTTTTGATATTTAACATCTACTGTTTTACTTGGTGTTGGATAAGTCAAAGCCCAAGCTGACCATTCAGACCAGTCTGTATAAGACCCTTCTGTTTCTTTAATATATTCATATTCGTATTCTTTTTCAGGTTCTGGATCCGGGTCTTTCGGTGGAATTTTTCCACCATCTGTGATATTGATATCAATATCAACATTATTGTTGGTTGTATTGTTGTTTGTTGTATTATTATTGGTAATATTGTTTGTGACATTTGTAATGTTATTTGTAATATTAGTGATATTATTAATAACTTTTTTCGCTACTTCTTTTACTTCTGTTTTTGTTTTTGAATCATAAATAACTGGTTTTTTTACGTCTGTTTGATTTTTCTCACAAATTGGTGTTGTACAATAAGTATAACATCCCATATACACAAGTAAATAATTCTCTTGTTCACTACATTTTAAATTTACTTTTAAAACATATTCATTTGATTCTTTCGTTACTTCTACATAAGAATCCATTAAATCACAAGTTTTACCTTTACTATCAACAAAAGGTAAAATAATTTTTGCTTCAAGCATTTCAGATAACGTCATTGAAACTTTGTCGCCAACGTTCTTTGGTAAACGCTCATCTGTATAGTAGCTCTTAGCAGCATCTTTCATCGCAATTACATTATTATTGAATATCTGGTCGTAAAACATAGATAAATCAACAATGGAATTCGATGAATTACCACTGTTTGTAGTCCATTTTTGAATATCACTTTTCAATGGAAAAAGCCAAATCAAAATGAAGATAAATAAAGCTACAAATAAAAATTGAAATACGACATTTCTTATTGAGAAACGTCCTTCATTATCATTATACATAAATATAATCCCCCCACTTAAAAATTTTAATTATTATCCTAACATGTTAGTCAGAATTTGTCAACATTTTGAAACCAAAATATTCCAACATTGAAAAATAAATAAAACTATATATAAATTATAACATTGTACGCAAAAAAAAGTCAATTTATGTAGTAAGTCATATTTTAATTCGTACAATAGTACAGCCTGAATTAAAATAATGAATTCCAAACTCCATAACTTGACGATTTTTTCTTAAAGTGTCAAAGGTTGCTGCTTTTAAGATACCACTACCAATACCGTGGACAATTAAGAATGTGTCCTGTTTTAGTTTCACATTGTCCCTAATAAAATCATTTATCATAACTCTGGCAGTTTCTCTATCAGCACCATGTAGATCTAGTGTGGGAAGATTCGAATTTAAAATACTACTTAGATTGTTCATATAATTTTTGTAGTTCATCCATTCCAATCATCGAATTACGTGTTCCTAGTTTTGATACAGAAAATCCTGCTGCGATATTTGCAAATTTAATTGTTTCTTCATATGACATATTATTTGCAAGTCCATAGAGAAATGCTCCAGCAAAAACATCTCCAGCACCAGTTGTATCAACCGCTTCAATATCGATGGCTGGCATAAGTTTCATTTCGTGTTCTACTTCATAGATACAACCATCTTCTCCAAGAGTGATGATCAATTTACCTTTTATCTTTTTCTTAACACCTTGATAAAGTTGATAATAGTTTTTCGAATTACCTCTTTCAAATTTTAATCCAGTCATAGCTTCTGCAAAGGATGATGAAGCAATTACATAATTTGCACGTGTTAATAGTTCTAATACTCCGGCTGACTTTTTACCAGCATTTAAAACCATTACAGCAGTTGGATATTGGTCTAACAAACTAATAGAAGCATCCAATTCCTCTCCGTCAAAGAAAAGAATATCTGGTTGTTCTAGCAACGTAACTGGTGCATGCGCTATCGGTTCTGATTCACTTTTTAAAACCGTTCTACTGCCATTTTGCTTGTTTACCAAAATAATGCTAGATGGTGTCACATACTCCGATTGAATCTCCAAGTTTTTAATTTCCACATTGACACTTCTAAATTCATCGCGGATTTGTTTCCCATAGAAATCTCTTCCAATCATGCCGACAAAAGAAGGAGCCATTCCCCATTTTCCAAGCAAATAAGCTGTATTGCTCGCTTGTCCACCACCACATTCTAAGCGTTCCATAACGGTTATTTTTTCATTTTCTTCTATAAATTTCTCTACTAACATAGTAATATCGTATGCAGCATGTCCCACACAAACTATTTTCATATTATCACCATATTCATTATAAGAAAAAGAAAAGGATTAAGCAATCCTTTTCGCAAAGTTCGTCAAATTTATTCTTTAATTCTAGCTTGAGCAGCTGCTAAACGAGCTGTTGGAACACGATAAGGTGAACAAGAAACATAAGTAAGTCCGATTTGATCACAGAAAGCAATGCTCGCTGGATCCCCTCCATGTTCACCACAAATTCCAACACTCATATTTGGACGAATTTTCTTACCCATATGAACAGCATAGTCCATAAGTAGTCCAACACCATTTTCATCGATTTGTTTGAAAGGATCTTGTTCAAATATGTTCATACGATAATAATCATTTAAAAATTTTGATGCATCATCCCTAGAAAAGCCATAGCTAAGTTGCGTTAAATCATTAGTTCCAAAACTGAAGAATTCCGCTTCTTTCGCAATTTCATCAGCAAGTAAACATGCTCTTGGTGTTTCCATCATAGTACCAATCTTATAAGAAATAGATTTTGTATCTAATTTCTCGATTGTATTTATGATAATCTGTTTCACATAAGAGAGCTCTTTAATATCTGTAATTAAAGGTATCATTAATTCTAGTGATACAGAGAATCCATCTTTTGCGACAATCGCAGCAGCCTCCATAATTGCTTTCGTTTGCATAATTGCAATTTCTGGATAAGTTACATCCAATCTACATCCGCGATGACCCATCATTGGATTTAATTCTCTAAGAGCTACTACTCGGTTGTATAGTTCCTCGAACGTCATATCTAGTTCATCAGCTAAAGCAATTAATTCATCTTCTGTCTTAGGTAAAAACTCATGTAAAGGTGGATCTAAATAACGAATTGTCACAGTTCTTCCTGTCATTACTCGAAACAGTCCTATAAAGTCCTCACGTTGAAATTTAAGTAAGCTTTCAAGAGCTTTTATTCTTTGATCTTTCGTCTCAGCCAAAATCATTGCTCTCATATAGAAGATTCTCTCTGGTGCGAAGAACATGTGCTCAGTTCTACATAAACCAATTCCTTCTGCACCTAAGGAAAGTGCCACTTCAGCATCCTTTACCGTATCAGCATTTACTTTTACTCCGAGTTTTCGATACTGATCAGCTCGATCCATAAATTCTTCAAAGTCATTACTCATTTTTGCCGGAATGGTATCAATCTGTCCATCATAAACGGCACCTGCTGTACCATCTACTGATATAAAATCTCCCTCATGATAAACTTTACCAGAAACTGCTTTCATGGTTTTTTCATGAACATTAATTGTTAAATCACTACAACCACTAACACAACATTTTCCCATTCCACGAGCTACTACTGCAGCATGTGAGGTCATTCCCCCATGCACTGTTACGATTGCTTCTGAAACATTCATTCCGATGATGTCTTCTGGTGAAGTTTCTTCACGAACTAATATTACGGCTTCTCCATTTTTATGAGCTTCTGCTGCATCCTCAGCAGTAAAATAGATTTTTCCACTTCCTGCTCCTGGTGAAGCTGCTAAGCCTTTCGTAATGATAGTAGCACTTTCTAACACTTCAGGATCAAATGATGGGTGTAATAATTGATCTAGTTCATTTGGATTAACTCGAAGAATTCCTTCTTTTTCGGTAATTAACCCCTCTTTAATCATGTCGAGTGCAATTTTTAAAGAAGCAGCAGCTGTTCTTTTACCATTTCTAGTTTGCAACATGTATAGTGTTCCATTTTCAATGGTAAACTCCATATCCTGCATATCTTTATAGTGCGTTTCTAATAATTCAGCATTCTTTAGAAATTGTTCATAAACTTCAGGCATATCTTCTTTTAATTTATCAATACTCTCAGGTGTTCTAATACCTGCTACAACATCCTCACCTTGAGCATTTATCAAATATTCACCATATAGCATTTTCTCACCAGTTGCTGGATTACGTGTAAATGCAACTCCTGTTCCTGAATTTTCGCCACGGTTTCCATAAACCATCTCTTGTACATTAACCGCTGTTCCCCATGTAGAAGGAATATTGTGTAGACTTCTATAAACTTCTGCTCGTTCTGTGTTCCATGAACGGAAAACCGCACCCACAGCTTCTAATAATTGTGATTTTGGATCAGTTGGAAATTCATTACCATCGAGCTCTAAATAAAGCTTTTTATATCGTTCAACTAATTCTTGATAATCTGCTGCATCTAACTCTAAATCAGAAGAAACCTTTCTTTCTTTTTTTAAATTAGTTAAAGTTTCCTCAAATTTACTACGATCATATCCCCTTACAACATCAGCAAACATACTGATGAGTCTACGATAAGAATCATAAACAAATCGTGGGTTATCCGTAATTTTAGCAAAATTAGAGGCAACCTCATCATTGAGTCCTAAGTTGAGAATTGTATCCATCATTCCTGGCATACTAACTCTCGCACCACTCCTGACAGATAGTAAAAGTGGATTTTCAGGGTCTCCTAATTTCTTTCCTGTCATTGATTCTAATTGTTCTAGTTTCTCAAATATTTGAGCTTCAATATCGGTGTTGATAAATTCATTATCATGATAATACTCATTACAAGCCTCTGTTGAAATGATAAATCCCTGTGGAACTGGTAATCCAATTTGTGTCATCTCTGCCAAATTAGCGCCTTTTCCTCCTAAAATTTCCTTCATGTCTTTATTTCCTTCGCGAAATAAATATACATATTGTTTCACATTGTAGCCTCCCTTTATTATCTCTATTATAACAATATTCAATAGAAAAAAAAAGAGTCTTTGAAAACATATGACAAAATTTTATAAAATCGATATCAAATATCTACTTTATGATTTTTTAATTTCCAATTTAACTCCCAAAGCGCATTTTTATTGCTATCCCAAGTTAATTTTTTTATAGCTTCCTCATAAGGCACCCATTCCATTTTTGTATGTTCATGAGATAAAGTTATAGTTTCGTTAGAAGCATCAATTCCAAAACAATGTTCCTGAATTAAATAAATATTTTCTCCCCATATAAATTCTTTTACAACATTAATAATAGGATGAGATTAATTCAATAATAAAAGTATTGATTTATATTGTTTCACTTAACGGATGGTTAAAATACGTTTTTTTATTTTTTACTATTTTCCAATATATAATAATCTATAGCGGGTATTGTATCTACGAGAAAATCATATTCTTTAAAATACATTATCACTTCTGATGCATCACCTTTACAATAATGACTATCGGGAATATTCTTATTTAATTTCATTGTACCTTTAAAATATTTAATAAAATCTGGATTGGCATTGCTGATTCTTTTTAAACAGTCTATAGCTTTTTTATCATTTCCTAATTTATAATATAATATAAATAACGGAAATAACATTTCTAAGTCCTCTGCTGGATATTTTTTGTATAAATTAAGCATTAATTGTTCTTCTTCTAAGTAAGCATAGATTGCCATTAATAAATATCTTGCACCGATGTTATCATTGTTATTAAGTCTTAATATCTCTTTACAGACATCTATAGCCTGTTTGAATTTTCCATCAAGTATTAAATAATTAGCTTTTAAATACAATCCCCTAATATATGGCCTGGTTTCAAAAATACCATAAAAATGTCCAGCATTTTCTTTATTAAAGTATTTTTTATCAGTTAGTCTCTTCTTTTCAAACTCTAATCCTTCGCTTAATAATTTGTCTCTTTTTAATGGATGATCTTCTAATTTAACCTGAAATAGAATGGCATCTAAACAATCAGAAGAAATATTATATGCTTCCTTAGCTAATTTAAGTGCTTGTTTTTTAGTTTTTGCGTTTTCTGCTTCTTCTAACAATTCATACGCTTCATCCAATAAAGTATTTTCATAATCGATTTTTCCGGCATTATATTTAGCGATAAATTCTTGTAATTTCTCATTTAATTCTCTTTCATCTTTTACATCAACATTTTCTAAAAATTGATTAATCATATTATTAAATTTATTATCCATAATTCTACTCCTATTCTAATTGTCACTTATTGTTTTATTTCCAATGGAATTGGATCGTTTAATTTTCACGATTTAATTCTTTAGGAATACTCTTTTTGTAAAATTTTCAATTGATTTATTCACCCTTTCTTTTATTAAGAACAGCTAACAAAAACGTTCTTATCAATTTCTAATTTTAAATCTGTTAACAAGGGAATGCTAAAACTTGATATGGTGGTCTCTTATATCCTACTATTTTTTATTTGCTCTTGGATGAGCATGCAAATAAACCGTTCTTAACCGTTCATTGGAAACATGCGTATAGTTTTGTGTTGTTGATAAATTTTCATGACCTAGTAATTCTTGAACACTTTTTAAATCTGCTCCATTATCAAGCAAATGTGTTGCGAAAGTATGACGAAATACATGGGGTGAGATATGAAATTTAATTTGTCCTTTTTTTAAGATAGAATCTAAAATGGTATTTACACCACGTTCCGTTAGAGGTTTACCATAATGGTTAACAAGTAAATAATCATGATCCTGCTCTTTCATTAATTCTTCTCTAGCTGAATTCAAGTAAATATTCATTTTATCTTTTAATTCACTGCCATAATATACGAAGCGTTCCTTTTTCCCTTTTCCTAGTACTTTTATTTTATGTTCATTAAATAAAATATCGGTAAGTTTAATACGAACTAATTCACTGACACGAACTCCTGTAGAATAAAGAAATTCTAACATCATCGTATCTCGGATACCTAATGGTGTTGTATTATCTGGCAGCGATAATATTTTTTCTACCTCACTTGGATACAAAAATTTAGGAAGAGTTTGATCCATCTTTGGATTTGATATTAAAGTCATTGGATTATCTTTAATGATTTGTTCACGGAGTAAAAATTTATAAAGGCTTCGCAAACTACTAATATGACGTGCAATTGTTTTTTTCGCATAATGATGGTTATATAAAAAAACGAGATAATGCCGAACTACCGTATAATCAATATCCTTCCACTTATCAATTCCTTCATAATTTAGAAATTGTTGAAATAAATTGAAATCTTTTTGATAACCTAATTTCGTTTTATCGGAATATTTTCGTTCATATAAAAGATAGTCGTAAAATTTTAACAAATCATTTTCCATCTTATTACCTTCTTTTAAAGATATTTTAACAAAAAAAAAGAAAAATAGCAATTATGCTACCTTTCCTCTTACATGGTCTTCATCATATTGATTGAGATTTGATACTCCCATATTTTGTTGATTTATCATTGTCATACAAGTTTGATTATAAAATTCAGCCACTCCTGCTACATAATTTGGATTTGTTCTATCAATATCTCTTGGATCTGTGACTAAACGATATCCCACTTTTTCTATCGTTGCTAAATCATTTGTTTTAGATGCCATAGAAATGATATCTTTTTGACAATCTGCATATAGTCCACTGACATCAAGTCCCGATTTTCTAGATGTCGTCAAATATTTTAATTTATTTAATAGTTCTGTAAAATTTACTTCTCTCATACTGCAATCCCCATTTCTTGTACTTTTCTTGCTACAATACTCGCATCATTCTTAAAGTAAGCATCAAATAAAGTATCATTTCCAATAACTGTCGCAATAAGATTTGTCAAAGAGGCCTCCTCTGGGAACAACATAACTTCTCCTTGATTTCCAACAAGAAAATTAGCTAAAATTTCTGTATAACCAATATTCAAAGCTTCATATTTGTTATCAAAGTTAAAACCTGTTTGAAATTCTGTTGAGGAAACAATATTCAAAAGTTCAAACATTAAAACGTGGCGCATGTCGTATTCCTTTTTCATTTCATGTGCATTTAAGAAAATAATATTTTTCCTAAAATCATACATAGAAATATCACGATTCAAAAAACGATTTGACTTTTCAAACTTCAATGTTGCTAAACGATTACTTAAATTATCAAGTGAAATCTCTTTAAATCGCTCATGGAATATCGTTACAAGTTCAAATAGTTGCTCTTTTATTTCACTTGGCAACTCACGATTACTTAGTAAACTAGTCTTCACATCTTCTAACGTCACCATTTTATCACCTACTATTTATTCTAGCATAATTTTATGATTTTGAAAACTGTTTTTATACATTTGATATGAATAAAATCAAAAAACTAGATACTCATCTAGTTTCCATAATTATAGAACAATTGAAAAGATAAATGCCATGAATGTTCCAAATAGTAACCCCACTAAAACCTCAAACGGTTGATGGCCAAGCTCCTCTTTTAAACGTCCAATTCCACTTTTGGGTTTTCCCTTTAAAAATTCATCAAGAATATAATTGATCTGTTCTGCTTGTTTTCCACTTTCCATACGAAGTCCCATCGCATCAAAAGCAACAATAAATGTGAATACTAATGCTACTGCAAAGATAGGATTATCAAATCCTAAATTATATCCAACAAGCATAGTAATCGCAGAAGAAAAAGAAGTATGACTACTTGGCATTCCACCACATCCATTAAAAAGACGGGCAAAATTAAGTTTTTTATTTTGGAATGATTCTATAGTAAACTTTATTATTTGACACAAAATTAATGTGACAAAAGGACAAATTAAATATTGATATTCTTTCATAACAGCCTCCTAGCTTCTTATTATTTTATACTAGCTTTCCTTTTTTGAAAAGCCTCTTTACTTATAAATTTAAAATTTTTTAAAAATTCTCACTTCCGTTAGGAACATTGTATTATTTTTTTCTGGTTTTTATTCATTTTATTAAACTAATCGAACAAAAACAAAAGATAGATATTTATTCTATCCTTTTTAATAATTTAAGTATTGAAAATTCAAAACATCTATAAAAAGTAAAATATCACATTACCTGATTTAAAGTATTTAAAAACTGTTTGCTTTTTAAATAAAGTCCTGTATACCGATCATAATATTCTTCTAAAAATGTATTAATTTCTCTTTGTACTTGAATACTGACATCAAGTTTACTAATCTTAGAAATTTCAACATAATAAAATAATCGAATTAATTTAATTGCTTTCTCACTTACAATTCGCTCATTCGTAAGGCATTGATTACAAATATACCCACCTCTTGAAGAAGAAAGTGTTGCAATCGATGTTTTTCTGCCACAAGCAGAGCAACCGTCTAAAACAGGCATAACTCCCAGAAACGCTAAGGCTTTTAATTCTAATATATTGGTTAACAATAATGGACTAAATCCCTCTTCCATTTTCTGTAGTGCTGAAATGAGCAGATCTAACATTGGACAACTCTCATTTTCTTTCATAACTTGTTCTGATAATTCTAGTAAGTAACTAGCATAACTAATTTTTTCAATATCCGTTTTAAGTTTTTGAAAATAAGAAATAACATCTACATTTACTAAAGTAGAAAGTTTATCTTCTTTATAATAAATGTAAAAAGTACCATAAGTCAGTTTTGTAGTAGGATTGCGAAGATCACTTTTTAAATTTTTCGCACCTTTAGCAAGAACACGAATAAGTCCATACTCTTTCGTTAAAAGTTGAACTAATTTACTGGACTCTTTATAATCACTTTCTCTTAAAACAATTCCTGTTACCTCACTAAGCATATGGATCCTTCCTACAAAGAAAGCAGTATTTTAGATAATATTTTCCTTATAAAATATTATTATTCTCTTTTTTGCTCTCTTCTTTATATTTTATATAATATTCAATTTTTCCTGTATGTTCAAATAAACTCCATAATAATTCTTTCTTCATAATCATCACCTATTACTATTTTGGTGTTGATTATTTTTTTTATTCAATCTTACTCTTCAAAATCACGAAATCCTAGTTCCATTAAATACTTCTCTTTATCACGCCATTTTGGAATCGTCTTTACAAATAGTTCTAAATAGATTTTTGTATTGAATAATACTTCTAACTCTTTTCTGGCACGAATTCCAATCTCTTTAATTTTACTACCTTGAGAACCAATCACTATTTTTTTTAAGGAATCACGATCGACAATAATAGCAACATTAATTGCCATACTATTTTTCCCTTTTTCCATACTTTCAACAACACAAGTAAGAGAATGTGGCACTTCTTCTTCCGTAAGTTGGAATACTTTTTCTCGAACAATCTCACCAACCGTAAAGGAAATCGGTTTATTGGTGATGTCATCTTCTCCATAATAGCGAATCTGATCTGGAAGATATCCTTGTAATACTTCGATCAAATGTGTTACATTACGTTTTTTCATTGCTGATACTGGAACAATTTCAGCAAATTCAAACAAATCCTTATACTCCGAAATTTTAAATAGAATTTGTTCATTGGTTAATTTATCAATCTTATTTAAAATCAAAATAACTGGTTTATCGATATCTTTCATTCTTTCTAATACAAACTTATCCCCTGTACCTAAAGGAACAGAAGCATCTACTAAAAAAAGAATCACATCCACATCGTGCATACTATAATAAGCTTGTTCATTTAAATAGTTTCCTAATTTATGACTAGGTTTATGAATACCTGGAGTATCAACAAAGACGATCTGTGTTTCTGGATCATTGTAAATTCCTTGAATCATATTACGAGTCGTCTGTGGCTTATTTGAAGTAATGGCTACTTTTTTCCCAACAATAGCATTCATAAGTGTAGACTTTCCAACATTTGGTCGTCCTACTAATCCAACAAATCCACTTCTCATGCTAAATCATCCTCATCAAATGGATAAGGACACATCTCTGCGACTGTATATTCCACACTTTCTCCAGCTGGGTTCATAAGTGTTATCTTTTGACTTGGTTTAAAAAACTCCGTAATAACTTGTCTACAAATAAAACAGCAAGTACTAATTTTATCTGTATCACACATTACATAAAGACAATCGAAATCTCCTTTTTTATAGCCATTACTAACTGCACTTACAATTGCACTACGTTCTGCACAGATAGTAGCTCCATAAGATGCATTTTCAACATTCACTCCTGAAAATTCTCTACCATCTTTCATAACTACAATTGCAGCCACTCTAAAACGAGAATATGGGCTATGAGAATTTTCTAATAATTTTATTAATTTTTCTTTCATAAATACTCCTTCTTAATTTTAAATTCTAATATTTTAGCAGGTTCTTCTTTCTTTTCATCAGAACCAAATCCCTGAATAGTAGTGGAATAAGCTCTATCTTGTATTTTGTGAAATAGTTCATTCGTAGTAAATCCAGGAACCAACTTTTCAGCACAATAAGATCCTTTTTTCTTAGAAAAGTAAAGATGCATTTTACTTCCACCCTCAATATAAGAATCAACCTTCATCGGTAAATATTGCTTTGGACACTGGAAAATTAAATTTGAATCACCGATATCGAATAGTTGACGTTTGTTATAGTAAAAATCAGTAGTCATTACAACATTCACAAACTGCTCATTGAAAGATTCAAATATAATTAAGTGATACCCTTTCGCACTCAAAAAATATGGTAATCGTTCAACAGAAATAGCTTCGTAATACATTCCAAATCGTTTATCTATATTCTTTAAATTTTTATAACCCTCTTTATATTCATCAAACTCCAAAATCTCCTGACATAGTAACAAATGATATCATCCCTTCAATAAATACAACCCTTGTTTTCAGATATTCTTTTATTTATAAACCTTTTAAAATTTTTCTTTCGATAATTGAGTCATCAATTCTCTAAAATACTATTTTTTTACTCTCAAATCATTCCTTCAATAAATACAATTAACTTTGGTAAAAAGATAATTATTCCACCAGTTGCAGCAGTTATGGCAAATACCATTACAGCTCCTGCTGATGTATCTTTTGCTACTTTAGCAAGAACATGGTAGTCCTCAGTAATTAGATCCACTACAGCTTCAATCGCTGTATTTATTAACTCGGTTGAGATAACAAGTCCAAACATCACCAAACAAAATAGCCATTCCATTACGTTAATTTGAAAAAATATTCCACACCCTATTACCATAAGCATCACCATAACATGAATAAACATATTCTGCTCCACCGTAAAGGCATAAATAATTCCATCAATTGAATGGAATACGCTTGTCCAAAATTGATGAACTCCTCTTGGTTTATCTTTTGATATTTGCTTCATTTAATATTTCCTCCTGACGTCTAAACATTTCTTGCTCTTCCTCTTTCTCCATATGGTCGTAACCAAGAAGATGAAGAAATCCATGAACGGCTAAGAAGCATAGCTCTCGCTCAAATGAATGTCCATACTCTATCGCTTGTTCTTTGGCTCTTGGAATACAGATATAAATATCTCCAAGTAAACGATACGGTAATGTCGGCATATCTTTTTCATCCTCTAAAGCGAAGGTAATAACATCTGTTACTCGATCAATGCCACGATATTCCAAGTTTAATTTATGTATTTTTTCCTCATCTACAAAAATCACCGAAAAATAAGCGGGTGCTTCTAATTCTCTTTTTGTAGCGATATTAAGAACTTTTTTTAACGAGTCAATATATTCTATACACCCACCAAATTCATTCGTAAATTCAATGTATTCCATCATAATCCCACCTTCAATAACTGATATAAATAAAAAAATACTACAGTCAAAAAAACAATAACAACAATATTATAAAACCATGCTCGCTTTAATTTTTTTGGCAGATGATTTTTTATAGAAGTTACAAAATGATATAGATAAAAACCTAATATTCCACCTAATAAATTAAGCATAATATCATCCACATCAAATACTCTGCCAATAACTAATTGCGTTGTCTCAATTGTACAGGAGACAACAAAAGAAAGTAAAATTGCTGGTAATGGTTTTTCAAGACGTAAAAAATAAGCCACAAAAAACCCATAAGGTAAAAACATAATCATATTACCAACAACATTTTTAAAAAATAAAAACGAAGCGAATGGATAGCGAAACATCTCTTTAAAAGGAATAAAGTTCGAGCTTGACCAACTGACATCCTGAAATGTTACCACATAGAAGAGTAACATTACATAAAGAGCAAATCCAAGTGCTAAAACCTCTTTGTAAAAGACAAATTTTTCTTGTCTTTTTAAAAGATAAGCCAGTCGTAATGTCACTAAAATAACCGTTACAATTATCATCATTGGCCAAACATTATATAGGATACTCTTTATAGTGTAATCAAACATAATTCCTCCTATGATTCTACTTGTTCAGGTATTGGCTCCAATGGTTTAGATCCGGTAATATTCTCGTAAACTGTAACAAATAAATCTATTATTATTCTACTATCATTTGCGTCAACTTGCAACTCTTTCACATCAATTACATGTTCTTCATCTTTTAAATTGCTTTCAATTTTCTTCTTTGCTTCCTCTTTCGCTTTTTTTATTGCCGTTTCTTTTGTATAGGTCTCATCCGTGACAATTAATTCTTCTTGTTTTTCTTTTTGTAAAGTTATTGGTAAGAGAATATCTTTCCAAATTGTTTTTGACTTGATACTTTTATCTTTAAATGAATGAAAGTTAAATAGTTCAAAACGACGATTTAGAAATTTTAAAGTATAAACCGTATTTTTCTTTCCCGTTTTCTTCTCTTCATAGTAATGGAGAGGATATTCCACTTGAACTTTATACCATACCTCACCATAAACAGTTCCTTCAGCTCGTACTTGGGATTTGACTTCATCATAAATTTTTAAATTGCCACTAATAACAACATCCCCGGCTTTTACATAATCATTCACATTTTTTACAATTTCTCCACTTTTCGCGACAACTTTTTTTATAACAGCTGATTTTGTTGCAATAATCTCTTGTAAGCTAGTATCATTTTCATCTTTATTTAAAATTCGTTCCTCAACACGAACGATATATTTAGTTCCCACTCTCTCAATTTCTAACCATTCTATTTTATCTTTTTCTTTTGCGAGAATCTCTTTCTTTATTTTCTCCAGCTGTTCGTAACTTTTCATAAACTTTCTGGGTGTAATTCCTTTTTCTGCCAATTCTTGATAAAGGAGGTTTCTAAGTTCTACATCATTATGAATTACTTCTACTTCAAAAATAGTATTTGTCAATAACAAAAGTGCCACATATCCTAGTAGCAAAAAGAAAAATAACCATCTATTTTTTTTCAACCAGAATAAAAAATGCTTTTTTCCTGTATAACTAACGATTGAGATTTCATAAATTGTTTTCTTCTCCATAATCTTTTCTAAATCTTTTTCCCATACGCAGATTTCCACAGTCTTATACGTCTGATTACGGATCTTTAAAATAGATATTTGATTATTATAGAGTCTATGAAGAAAACGTTCAATATTTTTTCCTTCTACTCTTAATGTGACCGTTGTTTCCATCTTCCATAAGAAAGCATTTTTCATCTTATCACCTGAATTCTATTTTTCCGATATTTCCTGTAATTAAAACTTCGTCCTGCATTAACTTTGATACTACTAATGATTTTCCATTGATCTCTACCCACCCACCTTCATGATAGATCACAATTTTATTAGAATCAAAATGACCAATCTTCGTAAAGTTCATCAAATGAACTTGACCTGGTTTAATACTGATTTCAAAATGTTCTTCTAACAAAAACTCTCTAAAACGATGAACAACACTCATAGTATCACCCTACCCAAGCTTATGTAACGCTAACTCGATTTATACAAAAAAAGAGTGTAATAACCTATCACTTTTCAGCTGTTAATTATTACACTTTTATTACATTAAAAGAATGTACCAGAAATAGATACTTTAATATTTCATTTTTTACGAGACTTCCTCTGCGGATTGCGGTGGAGTAAATTCATTTGTATACTTAGCATAACTATAAATTACAAAATCGTCTATATAGCCCTTGTATTCTCTTCCTGATAAACTGCTTCCTCCTATTGAAAGGTCTGTTAAATTAATGTTCAAATCTTTATTATCGGAATTAACTGATATTTGCATTCCATTTTCATAAACAGTAAATACCCCATCTTTTCTCACCACCGCATAATGAATCCATACATTAGGAGTATATAATTTTGTTATACTCATCAAACTGGTCGTTCCACTTAACATAGTCATTTGTAAACCACTTTTAATAAAAAATCTTAAGTCTCCATTTTGATTATATATATCAGTCGAAAAAACATTGGACCATTGTTTGGATGTAGTTTCTGGATTTAGCCAAAAACCTATAGTAAAATCTTTTGTTCCAAAATTCAAATTAGAATTTTTTATATTTATACGTTGATTTGTTGTCCCAGGAAAGTAAAGAGATGCCTCACCAAATTTTTTAATACTATCTACACCTATTAAGTTAGCATCTCCTAAGACAGTAAAATTTTTCCCTGTAATTACATCTGTTATTACTAATTGATTATTATTTATATTAATGGGATCACTAACTGCATCAACCGTTGGTGGAGTAAAATTATTTATATACTTAGCATAACTATAAATTGCAAAATCGTCGATATAGCCTTTGTATTCCCTCCCTGATAAACTACTTCCTCCTATGGAAAAGTCTGATAAATTAATGCTCAAATCTTTATTATCAGAATTAACTGATATTTGCATTCCATTCTCATAAACAGTAAATACCCCATCTTTTCTCACTACTGCATAATGTGCCCATACATTAGGAGTATATGATTTTGTTATATTCATCAAACTCGTCGTTCCACTTAACATAGTCATTTGTAAGCCACTTTTAATAAAAAACCTTAGCCCTCCACTTTGATTAGGGACATCAGTTGAAAAAACATTGGACCATTGTTTGGATGTAGTTTCTGGATTTAACCAAAAACTTATAGTAAAATCTTTTGTTCCAAAATTCAAATTAGAATTTTTTATATTTATTCTCTGGCCAGTTTCTCCAGAAAAATAGGCTGAAGAGTTTCCTGTTTTTACAATTTCAGAAGATGCTTTTACACTGCCACTCATTATATTAAACGCCTCATTACTTACACTATCAATTAAATTTAAAGAAAGAGTCGAATCATTATTTTCAATACTATTTGCAGAAAAATACAGTAGCATTTCACTTGGTATTGTATTTCCAATATTATCAAACGGTGTGTATAATATGGTTCTAGATAAAGCTGTATTACAATCGATTTTTGTTTTCCCGCCGTTTACTTTGGCCTTACCATTTTCATAGTCTACGATATAATTATCAAATTGAAATGATCCACTTATTACAATACCACCATCTATTATTACACAGATTTCTTTTGGTTTATTCCCTTTATAACTTACTATTCCAATTGTTTCTAAATTATATTCTCCATCTTTCTTTGAAGAATTACTATCCTTTTCTATCATTCCTAGTAAATTCGATTTCTCTATCGCATCTATATACCCATAAGTACTATTTTCTGCCGCACCTTTCTTCGCGCTATCAATCACATCTAAGATCATTGGGGTTGCAATTAACGCAATAATAGCTAAAATGACTATTACTGCTAATAATTCAATTAATGTAAACCCTTTCTTTGTCATTTTATCACTCTTTCTATTTTACTCTGTGAAAAAGAAATCAATTTATCATCACTTTGACTCGTTTCTTATCTTGTTTCATTCTAACACGGTTTTTAATATTTTTCAATTGCTGCATCTATATTTAGATTTCATAATTTAATAGTTTTTATCAAAAAATAAAAGGATATTTCTATCCCTTTATTGCTTTTAACATTTTTTTCCATAGTCCTTCAGAAGAATAGTTTAAAATTCCTACTTTGTAAACTTTTAATCCATATCTAATTAATAGATAGACTACCAGAATCATAATAAGTAATGCACCAATAACTTCTGCTATACCAATTTGACCTAACACTAATAAAGATGGGGCTAGTATAGCTGAAACAAATGGGACGAATGCGAGTACTTTAATAAATAAGGCTCCTTTAAACATACTTGCCATGAATGATAGATAATATCCAACTAATGAAACAATAATAATAGGTGTTTGTAATTGTTGGAAATCTTCTATATTCGTCGTCATAGACGCTAAAATTCCGGCAACGAGTGAATAAGCTAAGAATGTAATCAACATAAGTACAATTGAAAGTGGAAGTACATAAATCAGTTTATCTCCAAGACCACTTTCCATTACTTGGCCTAACATCTTTCCAACTTCTGTCCCAAGTCCATTCACAATCGAATTGCCACCTAGTAGTACACGAGTTCCAATTCCTAATGCACCATAGAATAAGAGCAATAACCCTTGCAGAAGCACAAATGCATTCCCTGCTATAATTTTAGAAAAGAAATGCGTTTTTGGTGGAACATTTGATATGATGATTTCCATACCTCTAGTTGTCTTTTCATCGTTCACCTCAGCACCAATCATTTGAACTAAAAATAATGTAAGCATGAAGAATGGAAGAATGAATACAGGAAATACTGTTGTCATAATTGTTTCCATACTCTCATCTTCGGATTTTTTCGTATCATCTAGATAGAAACGATCTACTTTAATAGTTGAATAGATACGGTTCATCTCTTCAGTTGAAATATTTGTTTTAGAAAGAGCATAAGCAACTTTCGTATTCTGTAGTGAGGTTTGGATCATTTGATAATTAATTGTATCGATAAATCCTTCACTAAGTACGGTTGCTTTTAAATAATTTTCTGAATCATTCTCGAGATATACTACAATTAATTTTTTGTTTTTTTCAATTTCTTTTTTCGCGTCATCAACAGTTTTTTCATAAGGCGTGATTTTAAAATCACTTTCTTCCCCGTCACTCATCCCAAGTGACATCGCATCTAGATTGCTTGTAAAAGTCGTATAGACCTCTTTGGTATCATCGATAACATAAACTTCCTGTTTCTCACTAAAGTCTCCTCCGAAGAAAGAAATGATACTATCGATATTAATGACTCCAACAATTAAGATAGCAAGTAAGAGATTGGCAATCGCAAACCACTTTGTTTTAATTTTTCTATTTAAACTGACTTGTATTAAATAGCCTAACTTACTTTTCATATGTCTCACCTACTTTCGCAACAAAAATTTCATTTAATGATGGTTCCTCCACAATAAATTTTGTGATGGTCTTGTCTTTAAGGGCATCAAATACTCTAGGAGCAACATCCATTTCAGCAATTTTTACTTCTAATTCATCGGCTTTTTCAATAATCTCAACAACACCATCAATTTTTTCTAATTCTTGTTTTGTAACATTTCCTTTAATAAAAATATTCTTTTTACGATATTGTTCTTTAATATCCTTTAAATAACCTAAAATGACAGGTTTTCCTTGAACCATGACAGCTAGTTTTTTACAAAACAACTCGACATGATCCATTCGGTGAGATGAGAAAATAATCATACTTCCATTACTTGCCATCTCTAAAATTTCTTTTTTAAATAGTTCTACATTGAAAGGATCTAGTCCACTAAATGGCTCATCTAGAATCAATAATTTCGGATTATTTAAGATTGCTGTAATAAATTGTATCTTTTGTTGATTTCCTTTTGATAATTCCTTTATTTTTTTATCACGATATTCAGGAACTTCAAACTTCTTTAATAAATAATCCATTCTATCTAAAATATCTTTTTCTTTCATCCCTTTTAGATGACCATAAAATAAGCATTGTTCTTTTACCGTAAGTTTGGTAAGTAAACTTCTTTCTTCTGTTAAAAAGCCAATTTGATCCGTAACATCATACCCGATAGGTTTTCCATCTAAGGTAATACTTCCTTTCGTAGGATCTAAAAGTCCCATAATCATACGAAATGTAGTGGTTTTTCCTGCTCCATTGACACCAAGAAGTCCGAAAATTTCACCTTCATTTACTTCAAAACAAAGATCATCAACAGCTAAGAAATCGCCATAATACTTTGTTATATGTTCTAACTTTAACATAACACTCCTCCTTATTATTATTCTAGCACAACACTAATTATATTTCTAGGAATTTTCTAATATATCAATTTTTTCTGTTACCAATTGATATTTATCGAAACGTTTTTCTACTTTTCCAGTGATTTTTAAAATCATACCTACTTCGATAAAGTTATATTTTTCATATATCTTTGGAAATAATACAATATCGATAGAAGATATCTCATCACTACCAGTTATAAATACCATTTTATCATTTTTCTTTGTGACAATTTCTTTCACATGATCAACAATGACAACCACCGAGATGATTCGATCAAAATAGAGTTCTAATTGATCTAAAGTAGGTGTATTTTCCTTTAAACGATATTCCATTACAGGATGATTTGAAAGATAGAATCCAAAAACATCTAGTTCCTGTTTCATTAGTTCTTTCACTCCGTATTCTTCATGAAGATCTAACTCTGGCTTCAAAGCAAATTCCTCACTCAGATCTCGAACTAACTCACCATAATTGACGATAACATCAAGGTTTTCCATCAGTGTTTTTTTATTGAACTCAAACGAGTCAAAACATCCGGCAAAAATGAGACTTTCTAATGTCTTTTTATTTACACTCTTTCCATAAGTCCTTTTAATAAAATCATAGATATTTAAAAATAGACCATTCACTCGCTCAGATAAGATATTTCTTACCGCACTTTCACCACAGTTTTTTATTCCGGTAAGTGGAAATCGGATTTTAGTACCATCAACTATATATTCGTAATTACTAAAATTAATATCCGGTTTTAAAACTTCCAAATGATTTAATTTACATTCATATATATAATCTTTTGTATCAATACTTTTTCCGATTGACTCTGTAAGTAGACTTTTCATGAAATAAGTGGGATAATAGGCTTTTAAATAAGCCATTTTAATTGAAATTACCGCGTATGCTACAGAATGGGAACGATTAAATCCATAATCAGCAAACTTTAAAATTAAATCATAAATAGTATTACTCAGTTCTTCTGAATAACCTTTTTGAATACTCCTTGATATGAATTTTTTTCGTTCTTTTAGTAGTACTTCTTCTTTCTTTTTACTCATGGCTCTTCTTAGAACATCAGCTTCACCTAATGAATATCCTGCCATGACATTCGCCACTTGCATAATTTGTTCCTGATAAATTAATATTCCATAAGTTGGTTTTAGAATTGGAACTAAATCATCGTGAAAATAGTCAATCTTTTCTTTTCCTTGCTTTCTTCTAATATAGTGGTCGATATTACCCATTGGACCCGGTCGGTAAAGAGCTAAAGCTGCAACGACATCTTCAAAAGAATTCGGTTTTAATTTTTGTAAGAAATTCATCATTCCTCTAGATTCAAATTGAAAGATACCCATCGTATTTACATCGTAAAAAATCTGAATTGCTTTTTCATCTTCTAGTGGGATATCGGAAAAAGATAATTTTATTTCCTTATTAATATCAGTTAATACATTTTGAATTGTAGTAAGCGTTTTAAGAGCTAGAAAATCCATTTTAAGAAGCCCCAACTCTTCTAGATAATTCATCGAATAACCAGTTAAATACATAGAATCATGATATACTAGCGGAATTACATCATCTAGATCTTTACGACACATGACAATTCCAGCGGCATGAATTGAAGTATGTCTCTTCAATCCTTCTAATTTCATACTAACTTGGTAGAGTCTTTGAAAATCCGAATCATATTCTATAAACTCTCTTATTTTAGAATTGTGTTCATAATTTTCTTTTAATGATGCAGTCGCATTTAAATATTTACATAGAATATCTACTTGTTTTAGTGATAAATTCATGACACGACCGACATCACGAACGACTTGCTTGGCACCCAAAGTTCCATATGTAATAATTCCAGCTACTCGCTTTTCTCCATATTTATCAATGCAGTAACGAATAATTTCTTCTCGTCTAATATATTCAAAATCCATATCAATATCTGGCATGGTGATACGTTCTGGGTTTAAGAAGCGTTCAAACAACAGATTATATGCCATTGGATCAATATCTGTAATCTCAAGGCAATAAGCAATTAAAGAACCCGCTGCACTACCACGGCCTGGACCAACCAATATATCATGTTCTTTCGCATAATGAACATAATCCCATACGACTAAAAAATAGTTACAAAAGCCCATACGATTAATGATTTCTAATTCATATTTGACGCGTTCAATATAAGCTCTATTAACAGTATTTCCGAAGCGTTTTTTTAAACCCTCTTTACATAAAAAGGTTAAATATTGCTGTTGATTCATTCCGGTTGGGCATTCATAAAGAGGAAGTAGATCAGGAGTAGATTCGATATTAATATCGATTTCTGTTGCGATTTCTTTCAGCACGGTCGAATCGTTGCTTTGAATAGATTCTTCTAGTGAAAAACTCACTTCACCTTGAACTTCTTCTAGTAATACTCCCCTTCTTACTGCTTCTAAGTATCGTAAATAATTTTTCTCAATCGATTTTAAAGAGCAGATTTTAGGGAAAAAGATCGACTTTTCTTTAATACCTTGTTTTTCTACTTCTGTTTGATATCCAATATAAATTTCTGAATAGATTTTATTTAATTCCAAATATAAAGGCTTACTTTCATACGGAAGAATTGCGATTAAATTCTGGTTGTATTTTTCTAAATCTTCGAATCCAATTTTTTCTTTTGATTGGATAGTAGAAAGATGATTCAAATTTCGATAGCCATTTATATCCTTCGCATATAGAATAATCGAATAATCGTTATATATTACTTCTAAACCAATTATCGGTTTGATATCACTTACTTTACATGCTTTATAAAACTCATAAGCACCACATGTTGTACTATCTGCAATACCAAGTGTCGACAATCCTAACTCTTTTGCAAAGGAAATTAGTTCTGGGATACGGATCATACTTGTCAGCAACGAATATTCCGTTTTTATAAACATTGGTCCATTCATACTATCCCTCTTTTCCACCTTATTATAGCAAGCGAACACACGTTTGTCAACGAAGAATATACTTTAAAAATTTAATAAAAATTTATTGTATATTAAATTTGAAAGTG
>DICM01000031.1:534-59003 GCA_002416285.1 Caryophanales bacterium UBA5026 | reverse complement strand
ACACAGAATTTTTTACACTCTCGTTCTAACTATTACAACGTCGATAATTTATCGATGTTGTTTTTAGTTTTCTTTTGATTTTTATGTTATTATTATAGTATACAAATTGTTTTAATGCAATTTGTAGTTCATTAAGATTTCTTGGGTAATGGTTCTTAATGAAATCTTTAAATTGACCATTGATAGTTTCTATCCAAGGATTATGTGTGCATGTATAAGGTGCTGACATACTTGGGATAAGATTCATATCAGTGGTTTTTGTTTTATATATCCCACTTTTGTACATTCCACCTCTATCGGAATGTAATATTATGTTATCCAAATTATAAGCTACATTATCTAAAAGATTAAGGTTTAATTCTATAAAATTACTATCAAGATTTTTTGAAATACAACTTACTAAGATTTCCGTATTATAAGTGTCAATAATAAATGAAACATTTTGTTTTCCGCCTTCTTCAAGTTTAATCTCTGTTGTATCTGTAGATAAGACTTGATTTATATTACTGATTTCTATGTTTTCTGCTAGATTATTATAAACATATTTTACTTCCGTTTCATGGTTTTGAATCGTATATTTTCCTTTCTTTTTCTTTTTTCTTATTTCTGGTAAATTAAGTGTTTTACATTTTAAAATATAGGCCATATAATCAGATATCAAAAAATTTTCTTGGGTATTTATTTGATCTCTTATCTGTCTATAACCGGCAGTACCATTTGATAATTTATAGTATTTAATGATGAATGGAATTAGTTTTTCATGATTTATTTGGTATTTATTTTTTCTATTATTCTTTCTTTTCCATTTATAATACGAATCTCTTGATAGTTCTAATTCTTCACATATGATTTTTATCGGATACTTTTCTTTGTACATTTCGATGAATTTGAATTTGTATGTATTTCCTTTTTCAGGAAGGCGTTGAATTTTTTTAAGATTTCATATCTCACGTTATCTTCTGTTAGCTCAACTTTTTTTAAGCCTTTCTTCTTTTTAAAACAATTATCTTCGCCTTCCTGAATATATTCTCTAATCCATCTATTAAGAGTACCCGTACATTTCTTTTTCCCTATCACTAATCTTTCCACTTCCATTTGAGATTTTTTATCTATTAAAACCAGTTTAACTGCCTTGATTTTATCCTCTCTTGAAAAACTTCTATATTCTCTTGCCATAAAATAATCCTCCTTTATATTATTTTATCATACAAAAAATCTACACCTTTTTTTATTTCGTGTAGATTTTTCTCGAATCAGTTCTAAAGCTCTTTTTTATTACAACTAAATATAAATTATAATTAAAAAACGTTTTTCCTTATAAACAAAGAAAAAACGTGTTATTTTCATGGCAGAGCTTCCGAAGCCATAAAAGAACTTTCCATATCATTTAGTAATGAAACCTCAATTTCTACAGGCTTATCTTGAGTATTAAATATGATATTAATTTTACTGTCGTATAGATATATTTGGTTAATCAAAACATTAATTAGCATCTTTCTATATTTTAAATCATTAATGCTACCATTTCTCAAATGAGTTAAGAAGAACTTAACTTGAGGAACTGTCACTTTAACATATTGAGTTTCTTCTAATAATATTTCATTTTCAATCTCTTTGTGTTGAACGTCCATTTTTGATATTTCTTCAAAAATAGACTTTCTAACATTTTCAATATCACAGATCTTCAGACTTTCAAATAGATTATTTCTTTGTTTCTCGTTATCTTTTAATAATTTATTTAATCTTTTTAGATTAGACATATCCTTTTCTTTTTCCGCAAGTTCTACAACTGTATAAGCAATCTTTGATATGTTCTCATCTGTTAATACTTTTCGTGCTTCATCAACTACTAGATCCTCAATATAATTCTTTTGAACATTCTTTTTATCGCATAATTTAATTTTTGCATTTCTACAAGTATAATAATTATACAATCTGCCCGTTTTTGATGTCCCAGAAAATCCTGTCATCATATCCTTACAATGACCACAAAATAATTTTGTTGTTAATAAGTATTCATTTTTAGCTCTTGCTCTAGCGGGAGCTTTTTTGTTTTTTAACATTATGTCTTGAACTTTATAAAAAGTTTCATCATCAATAATTCTTGGTATAGCGTTTGCAGTATCAATGCCATTATATGTATAAATTCCTATGTATCTTTTATTTATGAGTATATTTCTAATACTGTTCTTATTGAATTCATTACCAGTAGATGTTTTAATATTATGATTATTTAAGTATCTAATAATATCGGCCATCAAATCCCCGTTAGTATACATTTCAAATATCTGCTTTACTATTACAGATGTATCATCATCAATTTGATATTTTTTATCACTATCTATTTTAAATCCGAGCGGAATAGTTCCGCCATTATATAAATATTTACTAGCATTTATTCCCATACCCCTTTTAACTTTTTGAGATAATTCGGCAGAGAAGTATTCAGCCATTCCTTCAAGAACAGACTCCATTAAAACACCTGAAGCATCTTCTGATATGTTTTCCCTGGCTGATAACACCCTTATTCCGTTCTTTTTAAGCTTGTTTTTATAAGTGGCACTATCATACCTATTTCTAGCAAAGCGATCAAGCTGATAGACTAAAACGCCATTAAAATGCCTTCTATTACTGTCTTCTATCATTTTTAAGAATTCTGGTCTATTATCATTAGTCCCAGTCATGGCTCTATCGATATACTCCCCAATAATGTTATAGTTGTTTCGCTTTGCATATTCGTAGCAAACTTTTAATTGTCCCTCAATTGAAGCTTCTGTTTGATTATGAGAACTGTATCTAGCATATATAACAACATTCATATTATTTCCTCTTTCCTTTTCCTAATTAGCATACTATCCAAGTAACTATTATAACTTAATATATTTTTAATAGAATGTTCGCTTTTAATAATATCCATATATTTATCACATTCATTTAAAAATTCATTAAGCTTACTATCGGATTTTTCCTTTATACTTGACTCCATACTTTTTTTAAGCGAAAGCCTTTTATCTCTCAAGTATTTATTAAACATATATCTAACACTTTCCTCACATGTTTTATTTTGCTTTTTCTTAAATGGGAATTGATCTATCCTTTCACAATATTTATTTTTCAATGTTTTTGTAGCAAAAATTTTATTACAATGCTCACAATTTGTTATTTTGTAACCGTTAATTATATAAAAGTGTAGTATTGCAAGAAGCATCTCATTTAAATTTTCACATTCATAGCGATACCCCATACCTTCTTCAAATAAGTTCCCACAGGAAAATACTTCATCTAAGCCCATGTAGAAAAGAATATCCGTTCCATCAGATTTAGTTTCTCCAGACTTGAATCTATTAAAAGTAAATCTAGCATTCATTAAATTTTTTACGTCATCAAAATACTTATATGAATCTTTATTATTATTTTTTTTGTAAAAATCTAAAATCTTTTCTAAATAAAGCATAGTTGAATACAGTTCAACAGTATCAATTTTTCCATCTTGAAGTTGCCAATTATAAAATGGGTGAAAATCTGGTATTTGTTCAAAAGCCAACTCACTTTTGTTTTCTGAAGAATACACGTAAGCTTTGACACAGTAAAGGAAATCCCCTAATACATTGCTAATTTTGAACGCGTCTATGCGCCCTGGAGTATAAATTCCATCTGAAACATCAAATTCAGCGACGTAACCAATATCATTCTTGTCATCTTCAATAGTCAGTCTGTAAATTTTTTTATCCATTGTAAAAGTTTCCTTTCAATATGAATTTTACCATAACTTTTTGTCCTTTTCAACTTGTTGTTGTTGAAGTTAAAATTATCTTAGAAAGGAGAATAAAAATGACCAATGAAGAAATTAAAAAGAAAATTAAAAAGAATCGTATTTTATATTATGAAATAGCAGAGTATCTAAAGATCAGTCCATATCTGTTATCAATATGGTTCAGAAAACCACTTAACGAATCAAAACAGAAAGAAATTATTGAAGCAATTGAAGCTATTAAAAGCAAATAATAACTTGAAGTAAGTTTTAGAAAGGAGGGGTGCTTATTATGAAATTATCTGATAAACAAGTACGTGAAATAAGTAACAACATTTTTACTAATGACATTATTCAATTTATTAATTTGCATCACTCCGAGTATGAACTGTTTTTAAAAAAAGAAAATATCAATAATATGGATGTCGAAAGCAAAGAAGAAAAATCAAATGCACTTATAACAGCAAAGGAGGGAACAAAATGTCAAGAGGCCTTAAAGCCCCATTCAACCCATACGAAGGGAAAAAACCAAAAGATAAACATGTAAGATTAACTGATAATATGTTAAATAGTAAGTCATACATAAAATTATCTTATAGTTCAAAAGTGTTATATTCTTATATGAAGCTGAAGGCTTGTGGAAATTTAGAATTTGAATTTTCTTGGAGAAAAGCAAAAGAATTTATAGGTAGTAACAGAACTTATATTTCATCTAAGAATGAACTAATTGCATATGGCTTTATAGAATGCACTCGAACATCTAAATGTTCCCGTCTGCCTAATAAATATAAATTCTCAAGCAATTGGCAAGATAAATAAAGCCACTATGTATGGTATATATAATAGGAGGTTAAAAATTAAATATCGAAAGAAAAATAATTAAATGGTTTAAACTCCTTGAAAAAGCAGGGGAAAAGCTATTTTTATGATATTTAAAATTTAAATAATTAAAACTTCGAAAATACACTTTAAACTGCTTTTATTATTTAAAAATTAAATATATTGGTGTTTAATTTTTAAATTGGAAATTATTAAATGGAGGTAAAATGAGTAAAAAGTTAAGTGAAAAACAAAAACTATTTCGTAACTATTACATTAATACTTTTAACGCAACAGAAAGTGCTATAAAAGCGGGGTTCAGCAAAAAAACAGCATATGCCATAGGCCACAATCAGTTGAAAAAAGTTGAAATAAAAAAATATTTAAAAGAAATATCAAAACCGTTGTTAGAAGAACTGAAATTCAATCGCAACGAAATTATAGTTACATTGACAAAGATAGCAAGAGGTCAAGTACAAGATTATGAAATCAAATATGATAAGCAAGGAAACTTAAAATTTAAAATTGTAAAAGACTTAGTTAGTAATAGATTACAAGCACTGGAAATCCTTGGGAAAATACTAGGATTGTTTGAAGAAAAACCTACGCAAACCTTTGATAAAGTTGTTATAAAATACACCCCAGTTTCTTATGAATCATCAAAATAAATTATAAACAATAAAAAGACTTAATCAAAAATTAAGTCTTTTATTATATTAAAAATTAATGTCAATTTCTTTTTTTATAATATCCAAATAAGAATCAACTATTTTTACATCTTTATTATTAGTTACTATATCCTTTTCAAACAATGATGAATATTTTGAATTCATATTTCTTATTAAAAGTTTATTTTGAATTTTTCTCAAGCTACAAGCTTTATTCAGTTTCTCGATGCATTCTTCTAAAGATTCAGTTTCTTTTTGAATTTTTATTGCTATAACTTTTTTGGATTCTTTGTTAGGTATTATACCATCAATACCAGAATTTCTTTGTACAACCACAGCGTTCAAGCTATTTAATAGGACTAATTCAGTAGCTGCTTTTTCATTGTAGGTTGATATACCCTTTTCTAATAATCGGGAATTTGTTTTAATCAACTTGCTATCTAAACGTTCTTTACATAAATTTATGGCATCCTGAGAAATATCAATACCAATATAATTACGATTAAGCAATTTTGCAGCAGCTAAAGTCGTCCCAGAACCGCAAAAAGGATCAAGAACTAAGTCCCCTTCATCTGACGAAATTTTAATTATTTGTTCTAATAGTAATATTGGTTTTTGCGTTGGGTAACCATTTCTTTCCTTGGCTTTTGGATTCAAATAAGGTATTTCCCAAACATCCGACAAAGGTACGCCTTTCTTATCAAAATTATTCACTACATTACCGTCCTCATCGGTTTGATACGTGGTTATTCCATTATTATCTTTTTTTCTGTTTTGAAGTATTTGATCAACGTTTGTAGTCAAAGAATAATTCGAATACAAAGTATTAAATTTAAATTTATCTGTTTTGCTATAAAAATATATATTTTGATGTGAATTTAACAGTCCTTTTTTTGCATTAGACCATCTTCTATATGACCAGATTATTTCGCTTCTGAAATTACTATCTCCAAAAATTTGATCCATTAAAACTCTCAAGTGATGACTAGCATTTCTATCGCAATGCAAAAATATACTTCCTGTGTCTTTTAATATTCTTCTACATTCAACGAGCCTAGATTTCATAAAATCCAAATATTCATTCAATGTGCTCCAACTGTCTTCAAATTCATATTTTTGAAATTCCTTATTAGTATTAATCTTTGTAAGTTGTTGCTTTTGTTGAGTAAAAAACGGAGGATCTAAGTAAATTAAATCTACTGAATCAGTATCAAGTTTTTTTAGTTTTTCGTAACAGTCCCCAAGTATTAACTTATTCACAACTAACCTCATTTGCTAATTCTTGCAAAATCACTAATAAGTCTACTCCAGTAAATTCTTTTATATAATTCCAAGCTGAATCTCCAAAATAATATTCGCCACCAATACCCTTGTATAAAGTCTCTAACGTTCCTTGAATTCTCATTGCCTGTCCTCTGTTAGGATAATAAAACATTATTCTAACAGGAGTAAAACCTGCTGCTTTAATCACTTTAATTCTTGTATGTTCTTTTGTTATGTGATCTCCATCTGTTGTTGCATCTCTCCATTTGATTTCGCAAGCAAACTGCTCAACTAAGCAATCTATTTCAAATTGCTTTGGTTTACTACCTAAAGTATTCTTTATCATAAGTTTTTTCTGAGCATCTGGGAATCTATGCTGAATACACATTATTGCTGCTTCCTCCAAAAAAGAACCAGCATATTTGTATAAAAAACGCCCTTTATTTTGATATATATCAATTTTATTTCCTTCATTTTGACCAATTCCTAATATGCGATAAATTAAGTAATGAGAATTGTCATCGTCATTCATTTCTTGGATTCTCTCGTCAATCTTTAGTTTTAATTCATCTCTATACTTTTTTGCAAGCTCTCTTATTTGATTTTTCATTTCATTCATTTTTATCACCACAGTTTTATTATATCATTTTTTATTGTATTTTTCGACATAATCGTAAAAACATTAAAAAAGAGCACTAAGCTCTAATTGTCATCCTTCTTAAATATAATTTCTGACTTTTGATATATGCCAAAATCAAACCCTCCAATTAAAATGTATTCTACTTTTTTTGGTTTTTGATTCATCTATCGACAATACGATAAATTAATTGAAAAGGATTAACAATACATTGCTTAATCCTTTTTTATTTACTATAATAAGTTTAAGCAGTACTTTGTCGAAAGGAGTGAAAAAATGAATGCAGATGAGATAAAAAACATTTTGTTAACAGAACTACATAATTATTATAAAACAATTATGATAAACGGAAGTTGGGGCGTTGGAAAGACATATTATATTCGCGAATACCTAGAGGACAAAAAGCACGTATATATATCTCTTTTTGGGAAAAATAATATAGACGAAGTTAAAAGGGAATTATATTCTGGGATATGTATAAAAGGATTAGAGTTTATTGGTAAAGGGTATGATTTTATTCAACAAATGCTTTCTGGTAGCTATCTTGGAGTAAACCTTTCATTACCAAAGAGGAAAGGAAATATAGAAAAAAATATTTCTTCCAGACTAAAAAAACAAAGTTCCAAAGAAAACGATAGTATTATTTTGGTTTTTGATGATTTAGAAAGAAAAGGATCAAAATTACCAATTGAAGAAATCTTAGGCTTGGTTGAGGAATTAAGCAAAATTGACAATATAAAAATAGTAGTTGTAACAAATGAATATGAAATGACGAAAAAAGTTGAGAAGCCAAAAAAAGGAAAACAGGCAAGCCAAAAGAACAATAGTGATGACTCAGATCAATCGGCAACGGAAACATATCAAATACTAGAAGAAAAAGAATTATATTTATATAATAAGTTCAAAGAGAAAGTTATTCAAAAAACATTTAATATTAACAAATATTCAAAGGACGCCCCAGAAAACATTATAAACGTTAAAAAAATTTTTAGTGATGAAAGTATAATTAGTACAGAATCATTCAATTCATTAATAAAGGAATTTCTAGATTTACACAAATTAAGTAATTTGAGAACATTAGAAAAATCTATTCCCTTTATAAAAGAGGTTTTTGATAACATTGATATTACTATATTAAAACACGATGATACAGTCGACATTATTAAGGCGTGCCTAGCTATATTGACAGAATTAAATGAACATATATACGATGACGAAGTTGAAAGATTGGACAAAACAAGTGTATTCTATGAAGCATATACCTCATTATCGGGAAGAGTTCTTAAATATTATTTTAAATCTGACATTTTAATAAGCTTGAGACGTCCATTAATTGAGTTGTTATGTTCAATTTATTATGACTATGACAAGGCTGAAAACTTTATTAAAATAAATGATTACTATAAAAATATATACTCTGATAATAATGAAAAGCCACTAGAGTTATTTTATAGATCTGAAAAAGACATGATAGATTATATTAATAATTTTGTAAAAAAATCTGTTAATATATTTAATCCAGAATATACTATTAATACTTTCATTAAAGAATTAGAATCAATAAATGATTACGTAGAAGTTTTGAATCTGACTTCTAGTATGAAAAAAAGTAAGATAATTAAGAGATTAAAAGATTATGCAAATAAATTAAATTATGCAAATAAAACCGTATATGAATTAACAAGAAACGTAGATTTTCATTTTGTACGAAGTAAGAGTGTAGTTGAATACGTAAAAATTGCTACTGATATAATAAATGAGGTTTATTACAAAAAGTTTTTTGAAACTTTGAAATTAGAAATTGCAAATGAGACTTACAATTCATCAAAATTAGAGTTATTATCTAATTATTTCGGGACGGCAAATAAAACTGACGAAAAGATATATAAATATATTAAACAAGAACTTTTAAAGAACAACTTTTTTATATTAAATGTCAACGAGGAAATTAGTGAAAACATCTGGCATTGGAATCACACTTTATGGGGTATAATGAGTAGATTAAATGGTGTTTTTGAGGAAATACAAAACAATTTCAGAAAACATACCAAAGAAGAAATAAAAAATGCTACTGATATAGGTAAATATAGATTGAATAGTTTGAATGATCAATATCACATTGAAAAGAAAGAAGAAAAAAAGTTGCCAAACTAATTAGCAACTTAAAAATCACTTTAAAAAATTGTATCTTTACATTTATTAAAACTTTTTTTGAAAAAGTATGTAATTTTTTTACATATGGTGGTATACTATATACATGAAAGTTAACTCGTGATGGATTAGGCTGGGTTCCCGAATGGGAGTAGATATATTTTAAAAATATATTTAGAATCCTTTGCCCCTGGAGTTAACTTTTTTTATTTTTTAATTTTTCAAATATTTGTGGATCTTTCTTTATGATTTTTATTATTTCGTTTAAAAACTTTTCTGAAAACGTATATCTAGGATTCACATCTGTTTCAATTGTATAGCAAAAATCTGTATTACAATAATAATTATTGTTTTTACATAAAAGTTTTAATTCTGAGTAACCAAGTCTTGTCATTATATTATCTTCAACAAGTTTCTCGTTCACTTTTTCCATTAATCGTTTACCGTTGTATGGATGAGTCAAGTTTGCATTTTTAGGTTTATCAATAAACATTATAGCTTCATCGGCGTCATTTGTGACTCTAAAGGTAGATTTAGCTTCTTTAGGGTTTTTTACTACTGCATAGTTATAGTCTATTGTTATAGCAAGTTTGTCATTCGGAGAAGAATTAACAACATTTGCTATTTTTTTGCTATTTCTATTTAGCCTTTTAACAATACTTTCATCATACTTTTCGATTAGCTCTACTTCACTTAATTCGTCTTGATCAATCAAAATATTCAGCATTGTAGTATTTAAACTTTCTTTAACATTTATTTTAAAGAACTCTTTGGCTTTCTTTATATAATTTAATAAGCATGATTGAAATAATGGCCTATATATCTTTTCATATTGTGGTATAACAAAATGAGTTGATGTATCTCTTAATTCTACAATTTGCTCTAAATTAATTCTGAGAGGATCTTTATCATTTGTAAATATTTTTGAAATACAGTTTGATAGTGTAATTGTTCGTGTTGATACACCACTTTTTGTTGGGTAATATATACTTGACTCTCCGTTTTGTTCAATCATCTTAGCCTTTAATAATAATTCCCATGCGTTGCAAATGAAAAATGCAAAGCCTTCAACTCTATACTTTATTGTAGGTTTATTATATATTTCTATAGCTAATAAAAATGATTCTTCACTTTTCTTGATCATTAAGTCGACTAATTTATTATTTTTCATTTTTCCACCTCTTTTCGTTAATAATAATTAATATTTATTTTAACACATTGAAAACTAAAAATTAATAAATCTTACCAAAATAATAATAATTTGCATCTAAAATAAAAAAAGTGCTATTATTAGCACTAATCTAGATTTATAAGAACAGCAAACCCTCCTACAAAGTAGTAAAAGTTCGCGTAAGTTTCATTTGGCACCATGTAAGAAGGGATTTAAAACTTTCTATTCAGCAGTTTTTTTATCCTCTTTTTCTTCATCATCAACAAATTTTTGACCAGTAAGTTCATAGTATCTTTTAGTAGCTTTTTTATCTTGTGCTAAATTTGCCATTGCTAATACATAATTTGCATTGGTTTGAGAATCCATTGGTATTTTTGATTCAATTACTTTTCTTAATAATACGGTTAATGGTTCTCCAATTGCCTTTTTATAATTAAAACCAATAAGTTGCATAATTGTAAGTGTTTCTACTGATAGAACTTTCTTAATTTGTTCTAATTCTGTTTCTTTCTCAGGCATTAACTCACTAAATACTGGTAATAAGTTATCAGTAATATATTTAATATCATCTTCTGTTATTTTTTGAGAAACTAATTCTTGTTCATATGCCTGTGCTATACGTTGAATTTCAGCTTTATCATTTAGTAAATCTGAAATAATTTCTTCTAATTCAGCAATTGTTTCTTTGTCATTCTTTTTTGTTTTAACTGCAGTTATCTTATTTGATATAAAACTAGCTCCATTACGAGCAGTTGCTTCAACTAAATTAGCTGCCAATTGTGTTACAACTTGAGTATCCATGTTTATCACCTCTGTTTAAACTTTTTTAAATTTTATTACATTCATTGTAGCATATTCTTCTCTTTTTGACTACAATATGAAAAATCATTTTCATATTTTTTTGGTCCTAAGAAGAATAAGTAGATATCTTTTTCTTTTTCGATTGCTTTTACTGGGTTAATCTTAATATGTTTGAATAGAGTAGGACTTAATAAACAACTATTATCTACTTTCTCAGTAACTCCTATTTTATATTTTTCTGTTAACAACTCTATATACTCTAAAGCATCTTTTTCATACTTCATTTCTGCATAACTAGTTCTTAAAAACTCTTTTCCCAATATTTTATCGAAATTTCCCTTCGGGTCATAATCTAATAACTCTGATACTCTATGAGGTTTAATCTTTAAATTAACTAATTCAACTGAAGCTATTCTATTATTTTTGTCATCATATTTCTTAATAGTAATTTTATCGACATATCTTTGAATAAATTCACATTTAGCTTCATAACTAGTCATATACCATAACTCATTAAATTTTCCATAACTAAACATTGTTTTAAACTTAGTAGTTATTATGTTTTCATCAATTGCAAATCTTGTTTTATGGTCAATTCGGCATTTGTTAAAATCCTCCGCAAATTTGTTATCCACTATTAAATTATTGTTATTTAGGATAGCACTTAATTCTAATAGATTGTTTAACTCATCTAATAGCTTTTCTTCGATTAACTCTTCTCTAATATAAGTTGAACAATCCTTACATTTATAATAAAGATATTCTTTGTTATTAGGTTTCTTTGTTCCATTACAAGATAATAGTCTTCCACATTTTGGACAAGCTATTTTCTGCATAAATAGATATCTTTTCTTCCTATAATAATTGCGGCTATTTCTTTGAATAGCTTCTTGACATTCGTAAAATAAAGCTTCATTTATTATTGCAGGGACTTTATCTACTATTTCGTTTATTTCCTTATCCTTAACAGTTTTTCTATGTTCATAAATACCTATATAACATTTATTATTTAATATCTGTGATATTGATCCATCACTCCAACTACGATAAATTGGAGTTTTCTCTTTTGTTTCTTTATCTGTTATATATTTAGATAAAACTTTAGGATATTTCTTTTTAAGAATGGTGGCTATTTGAAAGTATGTTTTTCCACTCGCACATAAATCGTAAATTTCTCTAACAATTTTAGCTTCTTCTTCATAGATTTCCCATTCCTTTAATCGTTCTTTACCATTATTACCTAATTTATGTTTATAACCTAATGGAGGCTTACCGCCAAAATGTCCTTTGCTAACAGCTCCCTCAACTCCAAGCAATGTACGTTCTTGTATCATTTCTCTTTCAAATTGAGCAAATAGAGCTAATATTCTTGCGAATAACATACCAGTTGCTCCAGTTGTATCTATTTGCTCGTATAATAAATCTACTCCACAATTATGTTTTTTAATCTCATTTAAGAATTCTTCAAAATCAATAATACTACGACTAAGCCTGTCCATCTTTAGAGTAACTATTAAATTAAATTTACCTTTTTTAAGGTCTTTCATCATTTGTTGATAAGCAGGTCTATTATCTGCAAATTTTCCACTTATTCCTGCATCTGTATATACCTTATAAATCTCATAACCTTGAGATAAACATTTTGCCTTTAATTTTTTTTCTTGTTCTTCTAATGAATGTCCCTCTCTAGCTTGGTCTAAAGTACTCACTCGAGTATATATAGCCACAATCTTTTTTACATCATTATGCATTGTTTGTAGCCTCCTTAATAAGTTTTATTTCAAATCTATATTTGTCTAATTCTTCAGCACTAATTAAATCACAATGACAATAATTATTTAGATAAAAATAATAATCATATAATTGGTATATATCATCAGAAAGCATTGATAATTTATTTGTAACTAAAGTGTATATTTCATTATCACGTAATATATCATCAAAAACTTGTTCAATCATATCATTTGTTCCATAATCCTTTGTAATAAAACCTATTTCAAGATTGTTATAATCACAAAAACTTTTAACCCTTTTTACTTCTTCTTTCATTTGTTCTTTATCATTGCTGTTTACTCTTAAATATACAGCAACTTTTATTTTTTTATTTTCCATTTTTCTTTTCTCCTTTAACTTTTTTTAGAAGACTTTTTGAAAACTGGTTTAAAATTATACAACTTTGGCGTATAATATAAATATAGGAATTCAAAAAGCCTATAGTTTTGTTTTATGAAACTGTGTATCTCAGCAAATTTACTTTAGTTTCATATTTAATTTAATCGCATATTACATGTGATTTTTTTATGTATCATTATGCAAATTATCACTTCCTTTCAATATCGCAAATAGAATCTTGGTTCGCGATTCTAACTATATTATACGATTCGCACAAGGCTACTGATAAGATTTGAAGTCAATTTCTTTAAAAATGTGATGATTTTTTATCAAAAACGCTATTTCGGTGTAAAAACATGTAAAGTTTTAATCTTTTTTTACTAATTTATAGAATACATTTGGCTTTAAATTTAATTCTTGCATTGCTTTTCTAGCTGTTACTTCTTTTTTCTTCCATCTAGAAACTACATAATCAAAATTATGTGGTTTTTCTATCTTAGGTCTTCCAAATTTAGTACCTTTATTTTTAGAAATTGCTATGCCTTCTTTTTGACGCTGTTTTATAAAGGAACGCTCCTGCTCCGCAACAAAACTCAAAACTTGGAGTATTAAATCGCTTATAAATGTACCTAATAAATCTTTGTGCTTTGTTGTATCAAGCATTGGCATATCTAAAACTCTTACATCTGCTTTTATATTTACTGTAATATCTCTCCACTCGTTTATTATCATTTGGTAGTTTCTACCTAAACGATCAATAGATTTTATTACTAACAAGTCACTCTCTCTTAAAGCCATTTTTAACAATTGATATTGAGTTCTATTAAAGTCTTTACCGCTTTCTTTATCCACAAAGATATATTGTTCCTCAATTCCATTTTCCAATAGAGCTTTAACTTGTCTTTCTTCATTTTGTTCTTTACTCGATACTCTTGCATATCCAAAAGCTTTATTCATAATTTTTAGCCTCACTTAGAAAATTAGCAAATTCAATATATATCTTATCTATAAATTTATCTACAAAAATATCATTAAACTTCAAATCTATATCCTCTCTTTTTAATTCACTAATAAAGTTAATACAACTAATAGTGTAGGGAAAACATGCCTTATCTTCATCAATATTAGTTAAAAGTAAATCAACATAATTATCACAAACCATAGATACAATAGCTTTTGCTACTTCATTATCCATTGAATCATCTCCTTATAGATTTATTATCATACAACTATTTCAAAATGTCCCTCCCCAAAAAGAAATATTTCTAAAATAATTGATATACTTTTAGACACACTAAAAAACACCTAAATCATATTAAATTTAGATGTTTCTAAATGTAGACTTTTATCAACAATGGAGAATAGGGGATTTGAACCCCCAACTTTCCCAATTTCAATGGGTTGCTCTACCATTGAGCTAATTCCCCATACCAATAATATTTTATCACAATTACTAACAATTGTTAATAGTTATACACCAAGTCTAGTAAATTTCCTTATACATCGCATTATTATTTCATCCTTAACTCCTGCTTTTTTTAAAATCATCATATAAACTATCGCTCTTAATAATTGAGTATCGCGTAGCTCTTTGTATGTTACCTTAGCATTATTGCCATGATCTAAGTCATTTCTTGCTTGTTTAATGCGATTAGGCATTTCTTTATAATCATCCGTAAAATCATATCCAATTCTAGCTGGGTCTTTAGTTGTTTCATATAATTTTTCAAACTGCAATAAAGCATATTCCAACTTTGATTTTAAGGTGTCTTTATAGAATTTTATACAATTATAAATATTATTATAGTATTCATCTTCAATCTTAGAATAGTTCACTTTCATATTTTCAATAGCTTCTAATATATCTTTTTTTACCTTTTTTAAGTTTTTATCTTTATAATTTTTATATGTTATATTAAACTGGCTTTCAAAGGCAGCACATATGTTCATTATATCAATTGTATTTATTACATTTTCTTCATATTGAAACAAAGAGATAAAACATATATTATCTTCAATAATTTCATCAAATATTTGAGGTATATTATTTTTTATATTCTCATACGAAATAACTTCTCTACTTTCTATATTCTTATTTAAACTTTGATTTATATAAAATTTCCCACATCTATATTGCTCATCGCCAATTGTAGCATTGATTAGTATTTCATCAATATAAACTTTCCTAGAATTAGAAATAAAAGATAAAAACTTTTTAGCAATATGAACTAATTCTAATAATTCATCTATTTGAATTTCTTCATCACAATAAAAGTTCATTGAACTAAATACATCAAACATAAATTTTTCCCAAACTTGTAAATAGGAATTTACTCCAAAGAAAACATTATACTCCTTTTTATTAAAACTAATTTTATACTTTTTAGGAGAATAACTCCTTTTATCTTCGGTCGATTGAAAGCTTCCTATAACCTCTGACACTTCCTTAATATAAGTATCATTAGGGCGATAAAAATAATCTAATGCATTACTTCTAATAGTTATTTTATGCACTTCATCGCTTTTATCTTTTTCATATTCAAAATCATGCATCATAAGACAGGCTTCAACGTTTAATTTTAACGAATTACTATCAGAAAATTTATAAGATAAAAGCAATTTCAATTTCAAATCATATTCTGCTGTCGCATCAATCCATTTACCAGTTATGGTATCTAATTTATTTTTTCTTAAAATATCATTTTTTGAATCAATTATTATCATTTCATAATCTTTAATTATATAATCATATTCTTTATCATTTAAAACTATTTTTCCATTATAATCCATAAAACCACCTATACTAATTATACATTATAAAGAAAAATTAGTCATTGGTTTGAAACTAATTTCTTTAATGTGTTTAATAATTTATTATTTTTTATATTATTCATAATCATACCACTAGAAAATCTTTCTCCATTAAATAACATATATAAGTATTTTCCAATATCATTATTTGTCATTATATTTATATCTATTAGTTGTAATTTGTTTCTTTCTTCTATACTATCATATTTTATTACTACATCATTATCATAGCAATAACTAATGAAGTCATATATCTCATTGGTATAACTCCAACCACCATTTTTAAATTCATATTTTACACTATCATTCTCTAAGTAGTTTATAAAGTCAACAATAACTTTTTTATCTTTTTCGCTCATATATAAAATCCTTTCATATTTCGCATATAACAAAAGAAATACTTAAATCATATAAATATATTGATTCAATTATAATCTCTTTAAAATCGCATTAAAACTCGCAAATAACAATGGATTACTCATAAAATTCTATATTCTTCTCAATACAACAATATCTTACTTTATCTTTTTTTCTTCTATCACTAATTATACTCTCTAATTTATTAGATATAGTTAAATTTTTTTTAATAACTTCAATAAATGTTTTCCATTCTTTTTCATTTGGATTATCATTTTGAAAGACAATCATAAAATCAAATTCATTACCATGTTGTATAATTCTGGGAGATACACCTTTTTCATTACTATTTCCAATCATTAAACCATATCTTAAACCACTATATAAATCTTTATGTGCTTTTGCTTTATTACTATAAGTAATTGTATCATGGGTTGTTATTTTCCCATACTTACTTTCTATTATTAACTTTGGTATAGAGTTATTATTTCTTTTTTCTTTTATTATCAAATCAACTTCATATCTCATTATATCAATATCAGTATTATTTTCTGAATAACTATTGATAAAAACTGAATAAGGTATTTTCTCAAAACATACTACCTCATATATATTATTATCTAATTCTTTTTTTAATAATTCACTTATTTTTAAAGTCCATAAATCTTCTTTTTTATTCTTCATAATATAACACCCAACGACATTATACCATAAAATATATAATTATACGCATATTGATATATTAAATATTGCTATCACCAATTTTTAATAATGAGAAAATTATTATAGAGGAGGGCGAATATGAAGAATAACTTAAAACAAATACGATTATCTAAAGATTACAAACAAACTAAAGTTGCTATGGATTTAGATACAACTCAAGAAACTATTAGTTCTTATGAAACTGGAAGAATTTTTCCTAATGCTGATATGCTTATTGCTTTAGCAGATTATTATAATACCTCTATTGATTATCTTTTATGTAGAACTAAATATGATATGCCAATAGATACTATTAAACCTAACAATATTTCAGATAACGACTTTATGCTATTAAATAAAATAAATAAACTATCTTCAACTGATAAGGCTAAAGCAGAGGCATATATTGATGGACTTAATGATAAATAACTATACTCATTATCTTACAATAGCCAATAATCTCTTTAATTTACAAAGATGTTATCAATAAATCTATATAACAAATCTTGAATATAACTCTAGTCATTTTATAGAATGATCCCTACAAATTATCTGGTTATCTTTCTATTTATTGTTATATAGGGCTATATATTTATTTTATATCTATTATATGATAGTTAAACGCTATTACCTTTTTTTATGTTTCCCTCTAATAATAGGCTTCTTCAAACCTATGTCTGATACTTATATTCTGCATTTTATTATAATTTTGACTAATTTTAGATAATCTTACTTTCTTCATATATTCTCTTTGGTCTTTTTTATCTTGTTCTTCTGTAATACTATAAAGGTATTCTTCCACTTGTTTAAATGGCGTTTCTATTCTTTTTAATTGATGTTCATATTTTTCTTCACGCATAGGGTTTAATCTATGTCTTTCATTTAACTTGTGTTTACTACTTTTTAATTTCATATACTCTCTATAATAATCTCTAAGGGTATAATCAAAATCTTTTTCTCCGCTATAATTACAATTAACAAATCTTACTTCTGAACTTTGGTCGATAAAATAATCGGCTATTTTGATATTAGTAGTTTCTTTATAGGCTTTTTCTTTCCTTGTACTATCACTTTTATCACTCGGTATATTGCCCCAATTCTTATCAATATAATCTTTAATAAGATTTCTAAGTGCATAACTAGGATTACTAAAAACTAATATATGAATATGCCAATCGGTAGTACAATTCCCTTTATATAATGGATTTGCTACTAATTCATTTTTAGGCCTTCCTCTTTTTCCGCTTGAATTATATCTTAAATCACTTGTCCCTTTTTTCATATTACTAACAACTGTCATAACACTTGCTTGATACCCTTTATTTTTACAAATATAATTAACTGCATGTCTTAAATTTTTCGCATATCTACGTGCTTCTGCAAAACTTTCAAATTTCTTATGAGCCTCTACTGTTCCCATACCCATTTTACTTTTAACCATTATATTCCTCCTTAATTGCTTTTAATAACATTACTAACTTTTTAATTGTTAGTGGTATTGTTCTATCATATAGAAAGAGATTATCTTTATCAAAATACAACACTAATAGCTTCTTAGATTTAATGCTTATATTAACTCTATGAGGCTCAATTACACTTATATTGGTTTTATCTATTCCTATTATCTTGCCCTGTATAAATTCACACTTCGCATTATTCATATTACAAGTTATTTCTATACGTTTTTCAAAATTAACATCTTTTTTTAGATTTTTATAGTTAAAATTCATGCTTTTTCACTCCTTTTTTTATCAAAACAAAAAACCGCGTAATCCCTTTATTTTACACGGTTTATTTATGTTTTAACTCCAAAAGTTGGAGTGATTTCATATATGGCAGGAGTGGCAAGACTCGAACTCGCAACATTTGGTTTTGGAGACCAACGTTCTACCGATTGGAACTACACTCCTATTAATAAATTTGTATTTGTGTACCATTCTAAATATAACATATAATCGAATGAAATTTATTAAAATCAATTAAACTTAATTCAAATTAATTAACACTTTTGGTACATGGGTTTGGTACATATTCCTAAATTCAAAAATATATTCCCCATAAAATAAGGAATTTTCACTATCGAAGTCAACCCTATCCTTCGCTTTTGGAGACCAACGTTCTACCATTGGAACTACGCTCCTATAAATAATTTTTATTGCTAAGAAAACACCATTATTGTAACACATTTTTTACAGGTAAACAAGTATTTTTTCACACAATAATCTAATTAGAATATATTAAAATAGGTGATCAATATGGCCATATTAAAATATACAACAAAAGAAAGAGATTTGTTAGCTCGCTTAATGAGAGCAGAAGCAGTGGGTGAAGGAGACTTAGGAATGCTGATGGTTGGAAATGTCGGCGTCAATAGAACAATATCAGATTGTCTAACATTTGGTGATATTAGGACAATTTCTGAAATGATTTATCAATCTCCAGGCGGATTTTCGGGGAAGGATAGTCCCTTATTTTTTAGTAACCCTACAACAAAGGAACAGCGTCTAGCGGATCGGGTAATCAATGGGGAGTATTACTATCCGGCAACAAATGCTCTATGGTTTTATGCTCCTGCAAGTGGAACCACTTGCCAAGCAACATGGTGGGACCAAAGCTTATCAGGACGCTATAAAAATCATTGCTTTTATAAACCAGCTACCGGTGTATGTAAACAGCTTCACTAAAAGACCTTCTATATGAAGGTTTTATTTTGGAAATCTAATAATAGTCCCAACACTTAATAAATTACTTTTAAACCCATTAAATTGAATGAGTTCATCTTGCGTAAACCCTTTATCTTTGGCAATAGAAGCTAGTGTATCTCCTTCTTGCAACTGATATGTATTATCGAAATCCATTCTATCACTATCTAATTGATATTCTGGTATCTCTAAAATCTGACCAATATATAATAATGAACTGGATAATTTATTTTGTTCCATAAGAGCATGCATTGTTACATTTTGATCCTTACTAATATTATATAAATCTTCTCCCTCCTGCACTAAATGATATTTCCAACTCTTATTTTCATTGACTTCAATATGATTTTCTACAGTATTATTTCTAAAATCCGAGAAAATGTAGACGATAGAGTTTAATAATTCTTCATTCATTCTTTGTTTTCTTGGATTCCAACGAATTACTACAATTTCATCTTTGGATTCATTTTGTACTTTATAATAATCTTTCTCCCAATTATTTGGTAGAGTTCTATTTTCTATATGATAAAAAAAATCAGCATTTTTTTGAAACTTTACAGATGAATAGTTACTTTTTTTTGATAGGACAATATGGATATCCGCATCTTCAGCAATCGGAATAAAATATAAATTAGGAATATTATCAAGTTTTTTATGTTCATCTATTTGTTTCAAATCACAATCCGAAAAAAATGGCAGATATTTCTCAGATATAATTAACTTACAATAAGAAGCGATTTCATTCATATAATTCCCCCTTATCATACTATATGCGAGTGTTAAAAAAAGTATAAAAAAACTGACATATGTCAGCCCTTATAATTTTTCTTTTCTTGAAATTTTAGTCGTTGTCGTCCAACATTCATCTCATGCTCAAATTCAGCCTTCTGTTCTTCTAATGTCAATGGATTTGCAGCATCTTGTTGACAATAATAAGTGACATAAGTATGACTCGTTTGTTCAACAATCTCGGCAAATGAATTTTGTTGCACACTAGATATCGTTGGATGAAATTGTGGTCTTCCTGGATCTAAGAGTTTCACTGGCTGCAAGGAAGCAATTTTAGAAATACACCCTACTCCTGTAATAGATAAAGCCATAATCTCTCTCCTTTGATATATCTTACTACAATTTAAGAAAAAAAGCAAAAAAAGAGAGTTTTAACTCTCTAATCCTTTTGATAGTTTCACCTGAACTTCACGATCTTTTCCATCACGATTAATCGTTAAATGAATAGTATCTCCTACTTGATATTTATAAAGATGTGATTTTAGAGTAGCAGAATCTTCTACTTTACTATCTTCTATTGCAATAATAATATCCCCTTTTTGGAGGCCAGCATCGCTTGCTGGTGAGCTATCCTGAACTTCCACAATAGCAACTCCAGAAGTAATTTTAGAATTAATATTAATTCCATAATAAGCAAGTAAATTAGAATTGCTGACGTCAATCATTTGAACTCCAAGTAATGGTCGAACGATCTTTTCACCTTTCTCAAGTTGATCAACATAGGACATTACAAACTCGATTGGTAATGCGAAGCCCATCCCTTCAATTTCATCTTGAACTAATTTCATTGAAGTAATACCAATCACTTCTCCATTAATATTCAATAATGGACCACCACTATTACCCGGATTAATAGCTGCGTCTGTTTGTAGCACACTCATATTAAAGCTACCATTTGTAAGTTGCACTGTAACCTGTCGATCAGTACCAGACAAAATTCCTTTTGTTACCGTTCCTTGATATTTAATTCCAAGTGGAGAACCTACTGTAAATACAGTATCTCCAAGTTCTGCTGTACTACTATCACCAATTGTTGCAATCTGAAGAACTGCTTCTAACGGAACTGATAAGACTGCTATATCAGAATATTCGTCACTGCCTAGAACTTTCGCATCATAACTTGCACCCTCACTTGTCACAATTTTAGCAGATGAGGCTCCACTAATGACATGATGATTGGTAAGAACATATCCTACTTTATCATCCTTTTTATATACAAAACCTGTACCTGTTCCAGTATTATTCCCACCTTTATCATATGTTTGAATTACGTACACAGAATTATATACTTTAGAAATAGAAGACTTGATTGTGTCTGTTTCTGTTACTGTTACATTTTTCATTTCTGTACCACCGGCAACCGTCTGGGCACCATTCGTTCCAAATAGAAAATATACTGTTATAAGTGTTCCTATTACTCCAACAAAAAAGCTTACAATTGCACCAACATAGGGAAATCTTTTTTCTCTCATAATTCCTCCTTATTCAATATTTACAATCTCACGCCAATTATCTGGAAAACCAATCTTATTTAAAATTAAATTAAGCGGAACTACATCAACTATGCCATCTAAGATATCAATTTCATATCCTACTTCATAGAGCATCTCTCGAAATTCATCCGGTGTTAACATTTGCTTCATAATGATTACTAAAGCAAACAAATCATTTTTTCCATAATCGTATTCATCATCTGTTTTATCAATATTTAAAATACGATGATACTTCGTATCTGGAACTGTCTTCTGCATTCTGTAATCATAAAGCATATCTTCATGTGCACATAAATTACGATAAGTTGCCAACATAGATAGATAAATCGATAATGTATCCGGATCTAAATGATAAATGTCTGCGATCGCATAAGCATCCTCTGTTTTTAGAATGTTATATAATTCACTCATTAGGCCGAATGATAAAACCTTCACTAAAATCCAAAGTGGAATATAGCCATAGTTATTAAGATAATGACTAGTAGCCGTATGAGATCTAACATTCGCCCGAATTTGACGCTTCATTTTATTCAATACATCATTTACCTGTCTATTTCTTAGATTATCTGGATTAAAGTTTTTAGGATTTAAATAATCTTTTTCTCTAATACCATATTTTCTTGATAATTGATAACTTGTAATTGACTTAATATTATTTTCAATAATTAAAATATATTTAAACATAATATTTCGTAAATGTCGATCAAATTCAAAAGCTCCATATAATTCATCAAATGTTGCTCCGGGAAGGAAACGTTTATCCTTAAATGATCTCATAAATAGATGACGATATCCGCTTACAAAAAAGTAATTTTCCCTAAAAAGAATCTGTTTTGCCTCTTCTCGATCAAGAATTACTAAACCTTTCTCTTCAAGAATACTAATTTGTTCCTCCAGATTTTTAAATGTTTTGTTTCCCATACAAATCCTCCATGCTACGATATATAATATTATACCACAAGTTGAGAATGGATTGATTGTATTTTGAAAGAGTTCACTCTTTCTATTTACACATTTTACTTATCTTTTGTGTCTTTTCTGTGAAAAAAAATCCCTATTTAAAGGATTTTTTATTTACTACTAAAATAAGTTAATGTACCATTTAATAAAGTTTGGGCCACCTGGTTTTGATAACTATCTTGTGTTAATAGATATCGGTCACTAGCATTACTTAAGAATCCTACCTCTACTAAGACTCCTGGGCGATTAATGCGATCCTGCAAATAGAGATCATCTGTTTTTTTATAACTTCTTTTGGAATATAAATATTTTTTAAACATTTGCTGGAAGACTTTAGCAATCTCTTCGTTCTCTTCTAATTTTGGATCATAGTATACTTCAGCACCTTTCCACCTACCACTCTCCTCAGCATTTAAGTGAATGGAAATAAAAAGGTCACATAAAGATTGATTAATCATATTACTTCGCCTTGATAGATCACTTCGTTTTCGATTGATTGTATGATTCACTGATAAATCGTAATTGCCATAACGTGTTAAAAAAACAATCGCACCTTGTTCAGATAATAATTTTTCTAATTTTAGGCTAATTTTTAAATTAATTTCGTGTTCTTCAATATCTCTATAAACCGCCCCCGGATCACTTCCACCATGACCGGGATCAATATAGATAACCTTTCCCATTAATGGCATCTTATTATTGTTTGCCTGTACTAATTGAACACTACAAAGACAGAAAAGAAATAATAGAAAAACACCACATTTATATTTCAACATAGTTTTCACCTAACTAAGCTTATGTAAATAAAAGAAAAAATATANNTATATTTTTTCTTTTATTTACAAAGTATTTAAGCTTTATAAGATCTTTTTTGGAATAATTATTGCTAAAGGATTATCTTGCTTTTTACCAGAATATACTTGTGCTCTTTCCAACATAGTAGGAGTATATATCATTATAGCATCAGGCATACGATTTCTTATAAAGGCGCCAACAACTGCCTCACTGGAAGATATTACTTTCGAACGGGCAATTATTTTTTCCATATCCCATCCAAACAGCTCATAAAATTTTTTTCCTCTATCAATAATGCGATTTAAAATAATCTCATCTACGGGTAATGGATTTATTGTAATTCCACTATATCCTACTATATCCATTAATTCTGGAAATTTCTTACTAAGTAAACAAAATTTCATGTTTTTGGGAACATATTTTTGAAAATTTACTATGTTTCTATTTAGGTCATCCAGCATATAAATTGTTTTTTCAGGTTGCTCTAAAGCTATATCAAAAAATATTGCTTCTGGATCCAAACAACTAAATCCAATTTTTTTTGTCATTTCTGTTATAATCTGAAGTTTTTCTAAACCAAATATAGTGGTATTTCCAACTGTATCCACTCGAAAGCCAGCTTCCCCTTCTCCCTTAATATAAGATGGACAAAATAAAGAATAGAATTGTAATGGTTTGTTTTTTTCTAGAATTTCACATATTTTTTGAGTTACCATTTTATTTCTCCAACCAACTATTTCTAATGTTTGAAGATATCTAAACCATGTTAAGATTTGTTCATTAAAATTTGTAATATTAGCTATATTTTTTAAGTCGTCAAAATTTTCTTTAGAAATTTTTTCTCCTGCTAAATAATCATTTAATCTTTTATTTAAATTACTAACCATAACTCCTCCGTTTCCTATTTAGAATTATCCTATACATTGATATTAATAAAAAATTGTTTTAGTATGATGAACTGGCAAATTTCCATTTACTTGTTTTCGCATTTTCCAAATAATATTATCTAATTCTATTGAATTAATCTTAATACCTCTGCTATTTAAAATCTCTCTCATTAATTCTAATACATATAACGTATTAGCTCTAATTTCAACTTCCATATGGCAATTATGTCTTATATTTCTGGAGGCTGCTATAATTTTTTTTAATTTATCATTATACACAAAAATACCAAATTCTTCTAAAATTTGTGGGATTGCATAATCAGCTCCACCACTCATACTATCGATGTTTCCTATATTTTGTTTTATTATTGAGGATAAATTAAACAAATCATTGACTAAAAGTATTGCTCTCTTATTAAAAAAAATACTATTTTTTTTATATTGACTCTTATCATTAAAATGTTTAAAATTATTTACAATGTAATTTAAAAGTTCTTCATCACTTTTTAATGAAAATAATTCACTAAAAAGCTTCCCTTTTTTGCGCTTAATAACTTTTGCTGTTTTCTTCAATAATTTATATCTTTTAGAAAGTAAAGGAGGAAATTTATTATTTGCTTTTAATCTTCTTCTAAACTCACTTTTTTTAAGTTTTAATAAATTTTCCAAGTTTAAAAAGTTTTTATCATCCTCTACAATTTTTATTATTGTATAAAATAACGCTTCTGAGCCATTGTATTGTTTATCCTTATAGGTTACTGTCCAATCTCTATTACCCCAAAAGCAAAAGTTCATTGATTCACAAACAAAAGCAAAGATAATAATTTCTTCTTCTGTCAAATCAAGATCAACAGTAGACAACCAATAGTGATATTCATAACTATTAATACTATTTAAAAACACATGAATATTTTCAGCATTTATAGAAACATATTTACTATTTTTATTTACATATTCAAGTGTTTTAATATTTTTCATACCTTAATCATCCAATCATTTTATAATACTTCTGGCATTGGTAAACCAAATTCTACGTGGCTATAGATTTCAACATTTTGATTTCTACATAATTCAGTATACTTATCATCCCAAGATAGGCGATATGCTTTATTTATATCAACTTCTAAAATATCAGCCCATTTTTTAATAATTTCCTTTGGATTACCAGTTTTACTTTTGCATTCAATTTCAAGGGCTATCCCAAATGGATATTCGTCTACTGCAATTTCAATTTCATCGTTGAAAAAAATAGTTCTATATCTTTCATAACTTTCAATATCTTTCATTTTCAATATATTGGTAATTAAAAACATAAGATTGTCATATTCATCATATTGTATTGTTAATTCGACTTCTTCTTCTTGATTTATTTCTGTTTTCGTTGTTGCAGGAATCCTTCTTTTCCAACTAACTTTACATTTTGACAATAATTCACTCTTTGTTATTCTAATTCTAAATCTTCCATCTATTCTTTTATCATAAAAACTCAGCTCTTCACAAGGATGATCAAATTGACTAGTCTTTTCATAGCACCTTTCACTAGCACTTAATTTTTCCACATATTCTAATTTGTTTAAAATATTTTCTAAATCCTTTTTTGGATAATAATATCTTACTTCGTATTCCACACTACGTCATCTCCTTCGGTTAATAATTCATAAATTTCCGTTTCCTCACGAATAGCGGTTTCAATATCTGCAAATCTTAAGTTATAATTAGTAAAATTTTCATCTTCATAGTCAGAATTAGATACAACATCATTTAAAACATTCCTTTTCGAATTATTCATTATATTTTTTATAAAATTTTGAATATTTTCTTTCTTTCCATAAATATCCATAATTCTACTTTCTATATTTGGAAGTTTCTTTATATATATATTAATTCCGGGAATTTGTCTTTCTGATATAGTAGTTATCATTTCTACCCTTTTTACAAAATCATATTCGTAATTTTCAAAAAATGATCTTAATTTTGAAAGACTTATTTCCGATTGAAAAATTTGACTTTTTTCTTCAGAAAAAGTTTTTTGTTCAACATAAATTTGTCCCTTTAAAAATATACACTCTTTTCCCATAGTGTCTAGGACCTTACTCGTTCTAATTCTAACCGATTTATTTTTGGTTTTACTTTCAAAATAATAAAGTTTTTCTAATGATATTCTATCAAAGATATTTTTACCATACATATTTTGAATCGCCTTAAAAACACTACTATTTACTTTACAAGAGAAACTATTTTGAAGTTTAATTATTGTATCATCAACAATATATCTTTTTTCAACACCACAAGAAATCTGGTCATAGACATTTAAGAGCTTTTTCTTTGTTTTTGAATTTAAATTATATAATTTATTATTATTTATTTTATCAACAATATTTACTAATGTCGACAAAGCCCTACCATTATATTTTCTTTCTCCGATTATTTCTATGATTCTATCAATCACTCTTTCGTCAAATTCATGAGTTGAATTCAAGATTTTTATTAAATATTCAGAAATGTTTTCTGCATTAATTTCAGAGTCTTTATAGTCACTAAACTTAATTACTTTTAATTGTTTTTCCCTTAATGCTGATAATTTTTTTTCACTTTCTGTAATTAAAACATAGTTTTCTTGGCAAAGCCCCAAAAATTTTAATATTTTAACTACGATTTCATAGCCTCGACAATCATCAAATTCATTATTTCCTAAAAGCAACTTTTGAGCATCGTCCCTGTTTTTTTCACCTATGTATTCTCCAGTAGATAATCTACCGGATACTTGTACTTCTAATTCTTTAAGTTTATAGTGAAGTCCCCATCCTTGACCTTCTTGTGGCAGATGAATAAACATTCCACCTTTTTCCTTAATTATATTAATAGAATTAATTCGTTGTGTTTCGCAATCGCAATGGGAATCTCCATAGATTCCTAACAGACATTCACTTTGTATTCTCAAAAAATATCTTTCTTTGAAAATATATTTTTCAATTCCGAAAAATAATCTATTGTTTTATGTTCTAAAAGGCTTTCTAATTTTTTACTTTTTACTAAAATTAAAATATTTTCTCCTGTCAAACCATATTCTTTTATTTCTTTTGAATCTGCTTTATAGCAAATTGCTAGGACAATACTACTAAATAAATTATTATCATGTTCCAGATAAAAAGAAAATTTTTCTGTCATATTTATTAACTCCACGCTTAATTTATTTACTACTTTTAGCACAATAACGCGATTGCACCCATTTGAATTATATAACTTTTTTTATTTTTTGTAAATAAAAGGTTGCAAAATATAATACTTTAAGTTAAACTGTTACTAGTTGTAATTAAATATAGTTTATTAGTGCTAAAGTCAAATACGGGGTCGTAGTTATATTTTATAAAACGGTTGTTTTCAACAGAAATTGGTGAAAAGCCAATCGACTCCACCAAATATGCAATAAAAAGCATGACCTTTTATGTCCATGCTTTTTTAGTATTCTATAGCAATAAATTATTTAAGGTTATATATTTGTTAATGATATCATTTTTAACATACTTTTTTTCTTTGTAATCTTGATCGCAAATACTCATTTATCTACATAAAGATAATGTTAATATACTTTTTAGTTCTTAATAAAAGCAATAAATTGTCAGCAGTCTCTCAATAAAACGAATAATTTTTATTTATAGTGTTTTATCATATCCTTCATGGAATGGAGCATTATAGTCAACTTTCCCCATTAACGGTATCCAATTGTTATTCACCTGTATTAATTGAATACTACAAAAAAAATAGACTGAAGTCTTTTTTGACTTTGTCTACTTTTATCTTATCACTTCATACAGCAAGTGCTCTTTAGTTTTTATCAAAATGATCCAAAAAAGTTCCTTCTTCTCCTCTTTTGGTCCAGCCTAAAATACAATTTAAATTAACATTTTCCATTGCTTTATAAATATTATCATCAATCCGTGGATTTATCTTTTTTAAATTCTTTATTAATTCTTTTATTTCTTTTCGTTTACTCGTTCCATCATTAATAAGGGAACATCCTTCTGTAAAACGACATGCACAATTAATAAATGTTAAATCATTATAATTACGCCAAGCTATAATATCTTGTTCTTTAACCAAACAAAGAGGTCTTATCAAATCAATATTCTCAAAATTATCACTATGTAATTTTGGTAACATGGTCTTTACTTCAGCACCATAGAAAATTGATAACAGTGTTGTTTCAATCACATCGTCAAAATGATGGCCTAAAGCAATTTTATTGCACCCCAACTCCTGTGCTTTACTATATAGATTACCTCTTCGCATTCTAGCACAAAGATAACATGGACTTTTTCCATCACTTTCAGCAACAACATCAAAAATATTGGTATTAAAAATTTCAATTGGAACATTTAATAGTTTCGCATTATCTATAATATAATTCCGATTATAATCATTATAGCCAGGATCCATAACAACATATTGGGCTTCAAATGGAATATCTCCATGAAGTTTTAATTCCTGTATACATTTTGCCATTAAAAAGGAATCTTTGCCACCAGAAATGCAAACCATAATTCTATCATTTGGTTCGATCAACTTATAATCCTTACTTGCTTTTACAACCTTCGAATAAATTTCTTTTCTATATTTGGTAAGAAGGCTTCTCTCAATTTCTTGATGTCGTTCTAATATTCTTTTCGTCATGTTCTACCTCCTTGATACATTTGTCGAACAAATCTAAAAATTTTTCAATCTCATCATCTGTTGTTAAATGAGAAAATGAAATACGAATCGCTGTTGCAGCCAATTTTTTGTCCTTAGTCAAGGCATAAACTAATTTACTCGGACTATCAATTGGGCAACATGAAGTTTTTGCTGAAACAATTATATCGTTTTCTTCTAATAATTTAACGAAATCATTGCTTTTAATTCCATTGATACTAATATTTAAAGTAAATGGAATAGAAGCATCAACATTATTAATATGAATGTTTGGATATTCTTGTAGTTTTTCTACTACTGTAGTATATATTCTTTTCACATACTGAAAATGAGTTTCTTGCTCTTTAATTGCTTTTTCTAAAGCAAAACTAGCAGCACAGATATTTCCAACTTCTGGTGTTCCTGACCTATATACAGTTGTAGACCTTCCACCATTAATAATTGGTCTAACATCGGTATTCTTTTTTTTAATTAATAAACCGATTCCAGTTAATCCATAAAACTTATGTGGAGAAATTGTAATAAGATCTACATTTGTATAATCAATATTCACTTTTCCAATAGCATGCGTTGCATCACTGTGAAAATGAACATTCGGATAAGTCTTTAAAAGTTTTGCTATTTGTTCTATTGGTTGTCTAACACCAAGTTCGCTATCAACAGAACAGATACTTACCAATATCGTATCATTACGCAACATTTTTTTTAATGCATCAATATCGATATATCCATTTTGATCAACAGGAAGAACATCAATATCAAATCCTTCTTCTTGAAGACTAGAACAAGATGCGATAACTGAAGTATGCTCTAAAGTAGAGACAATAATGTGCTTACCGATACTTTTATATCTTTTAGCAATCCCTTTAATTGCTAAATTATTAGCTTCGGTTGCACCTGATGTATAAATAACCTCTTCTGGTAAGATATTCAAACTGTTCGCAATATTCTTGGTCGCATCATCAATGATTCTTTTTACCTCTTGTCCTAAATAATGGATAGAGTTAGGATTCGCATAGTATTTTTTTGTTGTATTATAAAAACAATTCAATACTTCTTCATCCACGGGACAATTTGCTGCATAATCTAAATAAATCATAGTGACCCTCCTATCAGAGTACAATGATATTATACACACAATAAAAACTGAAAGCAACGATGAAACCTAATCAAAGTAGTATTTTTCAAGTCTTTTTTGTAAAGCTTTAGCGGCACTATTCGTTTTACAGTAATTAACTAAATTATTAGGTTTTTCCATTAAATTATTTTGAAATAGTTCAACAGTATCGCCATTATTTAAACCACGGTTTAAATTTACAAATTCATCATTTACCTTAGCTCCAATCAATTGATAGAGAAATGTACTATGAATACGATATGCGAAATCACATACGGTTGCTCCTCTAGGTAATTCAATTACTTTTCCCTTTGGGGTATTCACGTAGATTTTATCAGAACAAAATATCTCTTTTACTACGGATTCAACATATTCCTTTGGAGTCATTCCACTGGCCATTTTTCTCATGAGATGAGGAGCTAAAATTTTATGTTGAAAAGTGTCATTCATGCTTATTTCTGGATCTTCCCAATAATATGCTACACCGTATTTAGCTAACGTCTGCATTTTTTTCGTTTGAATAGATACTTGTGTAGATATATTGTTTATAGAAGGAATCGTCTGCCGAATTCCTTGATATAAGTTATTCTTTCCACGATCTATATAGTTTTTTATTATAAACCCAGTCTCTACTGAAAACTGATTTCTCAGTATTTGTGATACCTTTTTACAATCCACATCATTATCTACAATTGTATGAAATAAAAGGATATCCGGGATATCAGAAAATTCACTTCCATGAACAATTCGTTTATGGATTCGATCCGCTTCTTTGATTCGATATGAAAGATCAACCTTAATTCCACTATGGTTTAATATTCTTCTTATTTTCTCTTGAGTATCATCAAATTCAAGTTGATATTTTGTCATTAATTGATTACGTTTTTCATTTAATATTCTTTCATCCTTGGGATATAAATAATGAAAACAAAGTCTTTCTAGTTCTCTTTTTACCTGATGAAGCCCTATCATATTAGCAAGCGGAACAAATATCTTTAATGTTTCTTCTGAAATTTCGATTTGCTTTTCTGGTTTCATATAATCTAATGTTCTCATGTTATGAAGACGATCTGCCAGTTTGATAATACAAACTCGAACTTCTGTCGTAATTCCATTAAATAGTAAATTAAGATTCAGTGTATCTCTCTCTTTTTTCGGATAGTCTCTTCCTGCCCATTTAGAAACATAATTAACTAAATAAGCAATTTTAGGATGAAATTGTGCTGCTAATTCCTCTTCGCTTACATTACAATCTTCTATTACATCATGAAGTAATCCAGCACATAAAGTTTCAGCATCACAGTTCCATGAATACAAAATTCTAGCAACTTCAATTGGATGAACAATGTATGGTTCTCCACTTTTTCTAAATTGTCCTTCATGAAGTGAGGAGGCATATAAAAACGATTTAGTAATCATACGAAGTTCATTCCCATTATAACGAGGTAAAATTTGAAATAAAAAAGCTCGATATTGATCTACATTCATAATAAACACACTCCCTTAAGACAAAAAAACAACAACATCTCGTTATTGTTTCCCACAAAAAAGCAATTATGTAAAAATAGAAATTTGAACTGTTAAATCTACTACTTTCATAATGCTTCCTCCAAACAGTTATGACTATTGTAAATTTATCTTGCTATTATGTCAACACCTTTTTTACGATTGTTCAAACTTTCCATAAATACCACAAGGTAAAATCAACTGATCTTGAATGATTGGTAAGCCAATTTCACCAGCGTCTACTTTTCCACTTGGATATTTCTTCAATATTGTTGTTTTTAAAATATTTTCTAAAACAGTTGAAGAGATTCCTGTTGTATAAGAATTAATTAAAACAAAAAGAGGCTCATCACTTAAAATCTGCATGCAGGCATTTATTAATTCGTAAATATTTCTTTCGAATTTCCATACTTCACCATCAGGACCACGACCATAAGAAGGTGGATCCATAATAATCGCATCGTATTTTCTGCCTCTTCTTACTTCTCTATCAACGAATTTCATACAATCATCGACTAAAAAGCGGATATGAGTATTTTCTAAATTTGAAAGTTTCATGTTTTCTTTTGCCCATTCAACCATACCTTTAGCCGCATCGACATGGACTACTTCTGTTGCTCCACCTGCGGCTGCTGCCATTGTCGCACCACCAGTATATGCGAATAAATTCAAAACACGAATTTCGCGATTTGCATGACTTATTTTATCCATAATATAATCCCAATTGACTGCTTGTTCTGGGAATAATCCAGTATGTTTGAAATTAGTTGGACTTACCTTAAATGTAAGATTTTTATATGAGACAGTCCATTCTTCTGGGATTTTTTTATAAAACTCCCAATGTCCGCCACCTTTTTCACTTCTAAAGTAGTGTGCATCAACACCATTCCAACTTGAACTTTCAGTTACCGGCCAGATTGCCTGGGGATCTGGTCTTCTTAAGGTTACCTTCCCCCAACGCTCTAGTTTTTCTCCATTTCCGGCATCTAATAGTTGATAATCTTTCCATTCCTTACATATTCTCATAAGTTCACCTCATAACAGATATTATTATAACAGTTATTGAAAAAAAAGAAAACAAAGTGATTAAATAAAAAAAGATATCTAATATCTTCTTCCACCCATCGCTAAACATTTCTGCTTTGATTTTTGTCTTTTTAATTCCTCACTTGAGGTAGACCCGTATCTCCCATTATTTTGACGCTTAGATTTTAATTTTTGATCTAGCTGTGTGTTTAAATCTAATTGAGAGTTAAAATATTCTTCAATGTTGCTATCTATACGGTTACTTTTAATCCCCGATTTTTGCTTAAGTTGCTTTTTCAAATCCCTTTGTATAGATTGGTTGTCTATTTTTAATAGTTCTTCTTTATAATGCGCAAATACTTCTTGTTGCGAATAATTACTATTTTGTTTACATACAAATTCATCTCCCATGCCTGTTTTTCTTACAATCATAAATTGATAGTAACGAATATCATTACTCTTACTTTCAACTATTTCTAGTGCCTTTTCCAATGAATCAATTGGTTTTCCCGAAAAAATATTCTCTGGAACAGTAGCTGTATATCCATAAATTCGATAGATAACTTCCTGCTTTTTTCTTTCGCTTTCCTCTTTTACCTGTTCCTCAGTAAATTTTCCTTTTTTACTGCTGTAAAGAGTTTCTACATCAGCAGTTCGTTTGATAATATCAAATTTATAATAATTAATATTATCCACTAAATTTTTAACAATTGCCTCAGCTTCTTCCTTTGATTTAATAGGCATTTCAGTTGGAACACAAAATCTTCCATCGGCTATATAGCCATATACCCAATATGTAACATTTTCCAAAACAACACACTCCATTCTAATTACACTATAAAACATTTTTTTGGGAAATACAATATTTTCTGAATAAATTATAGAATAATAGCAAATTATCTATTAATTATTCTTTTAAATAAAAAAATCGTTACTTTTAAAACGATTTTTTAGTATTTAATTATTCATTAGAATAACAATTATCTCTTTTGAAAAAACTTTATTTTTTCTATAATACTTTTTTCTTTTATATCTTTAATAGTAGAATTTTTCAGTTTAGAGATTTTTTTATATTCTTTATTGATTTTTAATTTAAAACTCATAAAGATTGTATCAAAAACCTCTTTATCCCCATACATGATACAATTTAAAAGTAATATAACATGTGTATTTAATGTCTCATCACTTAATTGCATAATTAATTTAATTGGAATAACACTATTTTTCTTTTCGTTCCAATCAAGTGGATAACTATTTACTAATTTGTTCAGTAAGTCAATCTTATTAATCCGGATTAACTCAATTGATTTAGTAACATATTTTAATTGTTTAATTAGAATTGATGTTGTATCAAGCTCTTCTGTATCAGCATTTCGCTCTTTTAAAATAGCTAAAAATCTTTTTACAAAGACACTATATTCAGCAATACTATCTTCATCATTCACACTGCAGATTGTAGTTTCATCAAGTAAAGGTTTTTTTACGATGTACTTTTTAAATATCTTTTCAAAGTTAAATAGAATAACAATTAAGATTATAAAAATGATTACTGCAAGTATTTCAAAAATAACAGAGAATGGAAATATCAATACTACTTTTCCTACCACATCATGAATAGATATAGGGGTGTCTTCAGTATTATTGACATCACCCTTAGTAATAATTTGATTATTTTTGGAACTAACAACACGATGGGTGATAAAATATCCATCTTTATTATAAGTAATAATATCATTTACTTTAAATTGGTCTGTTATCTTAACGATAATAAGATCATTTACGTCAATCGTTCCACTCATACTCCCACTAGCTACAACAAAGAAAGTATAGTTACCAATTTTAATATAATCCTTCTTTAAAATAGTTGTAGAAATAAAAGCATAAATACAAAAGATGGTTAAGACACTAATTAAGATATTGATAACATATTGACACAATTTTCGGATCATTAGATCTTTCCCTCCTTCGTATTTACCAATTACGACATTTTTTGCACTTCACATATAAATTTAATCTGATCAAATGTAATATTGCTATTCTCAATATAGTAAATTTGTTTCAACACAGCAATATCATGTTTTAGGGCATCAATATTCTCATTCATTTCACAATCTAAGTTAATACCGAATAGTTTACACTTATTCCCAAGCATTAGTTCTAGATCATCTTTGTGAAATAAATTAATCTTATTTACAATTACATTATTAGAGTTGTTTAAAAATCTATGAAACATTTCTACATATTTATCAATCTCTGATGCTTTGGTTACATGGAAATGGCTCGTAATTAAATTAGCCAAATAATCATAGAATGAGTCAATTAATTTCATTGCATCTAGAATTGTAGAGCCTTCATCAATGTTAGAATGACATATTTCACAAAGTTTGCCAACATCAATTTCATTATATAGTTGATCAAGGAAAACAATCTGGTCTTCAATTTCTTTTAGTAATGTATTCATTTTATTTAATTTTTTATGAGAAGTATTAGAATCTGCTAAGCGAGTATATTGCTTTACTTTTGCAACTCGTTTTTTCTCATTCTTTTTAAGTTCTTTCCATTTGGAAGATAAGTTAATAGGGTTGGAATCTTTTTTTTCAATCTTTGCGACAAGATCCTGTATTAAAGGTTCAAAAAAACGATATTGTTCCACTTCCTCTATTGCATTACCCAGTTCAATTATAAATAAGTAAAATTTTTCTTTATTTTCTGGAGTAAAGCTATTAAAATCATCTGCTTTTAAAAATTTTTGAAATGATCTTGTACGTAATGGACTATTCGCTAAATAATCATCGATTATAAGTTCCTTATTCAAAAACTTTTTCATATTCAAATAGGGATCTTGTGCGACAAGAACATTCAACTCATTCTGAAAAGCTAAAAAGGTGTCAAGATAATTTGTTTCGTTGATATTTAATTGCTGGAAAAGAACTGCCTTTTTTCGTTTATATAGCTCACTAAGCTTTTTATCATATTTCCTTATTAAATATTTAATGTTGGTTTTTAAGTGTTTAAATAGATTCGGACAATACCAATAAATTTCATTAAATTTATCTTCCATCACATCATTAAAGTCATCACTGGACATTTGTTCAAAGAAAAAATTCATGTACTGCATAGTGAAAGGACTATAATTAAAATCATTCGCATTTAAGGTTATCTGTGCTTGACTAAAATAGTGAATGATATCAAGTAAAATATCGTTCACATCCTTAATTGTAGAATTGTCCTGGTCATCCATATAGTAAATAGATCTTTCCAAATCTAACTTATCAGTCACGTCATTGTACTCATTACTATACGATAAGATCTGTTCCAATAAGATTAATTTTTCCTCTAGAACAGCGATTCTTTCAGACGGTTTTTCTGGAGAAAAGTCGCAAGCAATTTGCTGCAACTTTTGACTTAAAGTAGCCAAGTCTGATTCATATTGTTTTTTCAAACCTTCTATTAGGGCATTCCGATCTTGAATTGCTTTATTATGATAATCCCTCTGCATTCTCTTAGTACCGACATTTACTTCAAGTGGAAAATTTTCGATTGTAAACTGCTGCTTTTCCATATTAGACATATATTCTTCTATATTATTCATCTTGATTACTCTCTTCTACCAAAATTTTACTTTCTAAATATACGATGAATTGCTCAATATGACTATACAATTCAAGTAATTTCAATGCCTCTTTCACATCTATTATCACTTTTTCAGTTGGTTCGTTCGCATTCATGTCTATCAGCTCCTATTATACATATACATTATACATGAAAATGTAATTCAATAGCAATCATGTTTGCAAAATAATTTAAGAAGAAACAAAAATGCAACCAATTTTCACATATTAAAACTCATCTATTTGATGAGTTTTTCTAATTAAATTTAAACAGTGATAACTGGGCGCACACCATAACTACCATCATAGTTGAAATTACTGCGGTACAAGAAGCCTGCTCTACCAACGTGCCAAGCAAATTCAGCGCGATCAGAGACAAGAGTACTTGTCCAATATCCATAGTTTGAGTTATCTGCTATATTACATCCATAATTTGTACAAAGAGTTGTATAATCAAATAACCATGCATAATTACTTGCACCTTGACTCGTTACTGTTTGTGTTTGACTATTACTATCAAAATAAAACCATTTATCTGATGTAGCTCCACTAAATGATGTATTTCCTGTTATTTCAGCAATTTCATCTGCGGTTATCAATCTTGCATTTAAACTACTATTCCATCCAGTTTTATCTGACTCAAGTGTAGCTGCTACTTCAGCCATTCCGTCAGCATTACTTCCACTTGAATTCCATGCTACTGTTGCGGTTGTATTATGATCGAGTATCAATTGATATGTTCCATTTCCATTATCCTTATATACATACCATTTCATACATCCTGTTTTTGTTCCAGTGGTACTGACAGCATCAGTTTCATTACACACACTTTTTGTTTCTGGATTTACATATACTGCTGTTCCTTTTGTTAATCCTGCAGGTAATACCGCTACTTCTGGGGTGGTTGTTGGATTACAGCTTATTTCTGTTTTATCTTTATTTACTTTTGCTTTTCCATCTTCATAATCGACAATGTAATTATTAAACTTGAAAGCTCCACTTTCCACTGTTCCATCTTTAATGACTACGCACACTGCAGATGGCTCTGTTCCTTTATAATTAACATTTGTGAAAGCACTTAAATCATAAGTTCCATTTGCTTTTGTTTTATAATTTCCAGTATCAATCATATCTTGTAGTGTCGATTTTTCAATTGCATCAATATATCCATAAATACTTGATTCTGCTGCACCTTTCTTGGCACTATCAATCACACCTAAGATCATTGGGGTTGCAATTAAAGCTATTATAGCTAATATTACTATTACAGCTAACAATTCAATTAATGTAAATCCTTTACTTGTTTTTCTCAATATATTTCTCCTTGTACAAGTATTTGATAGAATATAAATAAACTATAGATGACAGACAGATACACCGATACTCTATCTATTTAAAATATTAACATTTATTTTCTTCATTTTCAATCTTTATTACAAAAAAAGTAGACGTTAGCTGTTCTGCTTTTGTCTACTTTAATCATTTTATTAAGATTACCTCAATACTATTAAGCTGCTGTGTTGCTGCTAATTTGAACATTAAATAATACAGAACCACCAGAAGCATAGTTTTCACAATCGACATCTTGTCCCTCAAGCCACATATAAATTCTCAATTTCGTGATACCTGGATCTAATGTTACTAATTCACTATAAGCTGAAGAAGGAATTCCTGTTGCTGGAGTTGAAATCTGTGGAGTTACCTTTGAGAAGAAATTGTTATCTTTACTGTTTAAAGCAATTTCATCCAATTTTGTAATTGGCGCTTTAACACCATAATACTCTAATGCTAGATTTCCAGTTCCTGCTTCTGTTACTTGTCCATAATTACTTGAAGCATTTGATACTGCTGCTGCAGTATGAGCATCGTTATTTAATTCCCATAAAACCATTGTTTCAGTACCAGTTGAAGCTTTTAATCCTTGAATTGTTGCTGCTGCTGATCCAGCTTCTGTATTTCCTTGTCTTACAAATGCCATACGAGCGGCATTTTCAATACCTGTTCCAACACCATTTGCTAAAACTTTTGAATTAGAAGTTAAATAAGCAGTTGTAGATTGTTGAACTTGTACAAATAGATCAAATGCGATAAAGTTTCCTGTTGTTCCATTTGTCTCTGTATTACGATCTGCTGTTAAAATATAACTACCATCTTCTTTACTGTCAATTGCTCCAGTAAACATTTTTAAGAAACCTGTTGTTGGATCAATTTCACCAATTGTAGAAACTGGAGATAACGTATTAGCACCGGTTGGCAACTGATTGACTGCACTTGGATAAGTAGTAGTCGCTCCAGTAATATCGTCATTTGATATTACTGTTTTCCAGTTAATACCATCAGTAGATACTTGAATACCATTTGAAGCTGCAACGTTAACATTGATCTCACTAACAGTAACAGTTTGGTTCGCTGTAAACCACGCATAGGTACTTGTAACTAATATTCCACCAGTTAATCCAATCATCAATAAGGATAATAAGACTCTTCTTCCTTTTCTTACATTTCTTTTCTTTTCCATAAATTTCCTCCTATATTATTTTTTATTTCCATTTATGTGTTCTTCTGTCATGTTCATTTTTAATTTTATTTCTCCACCAATTAAATTATCTAAGCAGTCTGGATCATCGCCTTCTAACCAAATTACAACAGTAAATCGATCTTTACCACCGGGTGCGAATTGTTTCACATTTTCTAAAACTGCTATGGAATCGGAATAAAACATTTTGGTTCCTACCTCTGCTAAACCTGTTGTTTTATTTTTTTTACCATAAACCATTTTTTCACCATTGTGAAAGATCATAATTCGAATCGCTTCATCGACATCTTTTATTGTATCCTCTATATCGATCTGATACCAATAGTCAACGGTTTCATCACCAGCATTCATAATATAAAAGGTATATGCAATGTAATTCTGTCCATTGTGCGATCCGGTTGCTTCTGTATCCACATCCTTATTAATCCAATCAATGGAAATATTATCCATATAATCGAGAGATTTCGCACGAAGTTCTACTTTCATATTTTGAAGATTACCATCTTCCGATAAAAAGATATTTTTACGATTATCGATATTCTTGTCTAGAGAAACAACAAAGTTTCCCTTTGAATATACTACGTATAACAAGAAGTAAATAACTGAGAGTATTATCAATAAAAACAAAAAAGTTATTTTAGCAATTTTAAATATTAACTTTTGCCGATATATTTTATCTGCCTCGACCTTTACTGTATAATTTCTCTTCATGTGTAATATTCACCGTCATTCTAGTCTAGTAATGATCACACATTACGCTATTACCAACTTCCCTACTATACTAGATATAGTATAATATAACGTTTCAATTATTTCAAGCTTTTTTTCTATTTTTATCGTTTTTTGTCGAACTTTAAACTTTTTAGCAGAAAAAAAGAAATAATTTTCATTGAAAAATTGATATGCGAATGGCAAAAAAAGAAGAATTTAATCAATTCTATTTGACCCACGAACTTGGTTATGATATATTAAATCTAGAAAGTGGGAATCATTATGGAGCTCAAACACTATCTATTAAAGACCTGTATTATTCTGGGTCTATTCGTATTCATCTTTATAACACTAAAAGCCACTTATTCAAAATACAAAGAGCAAATAAGTGGGAATACAAAAATAGAAATTGCCAGTTGGAACATTAAAGTCAATAATGAAGCAATCAACCATAAAACAACTCTCACAAATAATATCGAACCGACCTTTCTAGAAAATGAACATATTAAAAATGGTGTTTTAGCTCCTGGTTCTGAAGGGTACTATGACATTATTATCGATCCAAGCGAAGTAGATGTCTCATTCACCTATAAACTTACTGTTCTCGTTTCACCAGATTCGACAGTCAAAGATTTGATTATTACAGGATATGAAGAAAATATAACAGATGGAACAAATATCATAAAATATCAAGATGCGATTACTGGTACTATTGGAAAAAATAGTACAAAAAAAACAATCCGAATCTATATTAAATGGGAAGATGATGAAAATACAGTTATGGATAATATAGCAGATACTAATGCGATTATTGATTCAAATGCGAAAGCTGTCATCAGTAATAAAATGGAGTTCAGTCAGTTAAAATAATAAAAAGGTAGTAATGAGAGATTCTACCTTTTTTATTAATTTGATTGTATCTGTTGAACAATCAATTTCATATTTAATTTGAGTCCTGATGAATCAGGATTGTTTTTTTTATAAACGGAAGATTGTTTTCCCCAAAATGAGTCTCCATCATCACTTTTCAAATATAGGCCACTTTTAATTTTACTAGACAAATTCCCAGCATCTACAAAGTTATCTTTCATATAAACCTCATTTAAATAAGTATAGTAATCAAGCGATGAATCATAGACAAAATACTCATTTAATTTGTAATAATCTTCTTCAGATTCAAAGGGCCATGCGACCGTAATTGTAAAAATAGAACTATCTCCACCAGAGTTTAATTCTTCTTTGGTCTTTGTAAATTTAATGGAAAATGGAAACTCAGTTTCTAATGTTTGAATCAGCATCTCACTACTTCTTTCCTCTGTGACCAAATATTCTCTTCCAAACAGTGTAAATGAATTGATCTCATAATCAAACTTTGCCCGTACATCACTAGAATTATTAATTCGAATCTCTTTTACATACGTATCCATACCAGGATATAAACTATTAATATCAAGAGATACATTTTCCATAGAAGTGTCATCATCATAAAAGGTAACATCCCATCCGATTACATTAGCATTAATATTACCGTCAAATTTATCAAAAAAGATAAACCATGCATAAGTATTAATACCAAGCAATAATAGTGCAAAAAGAATTGTTTTAACCAACATCTTTTTTTTATTATGGTGGAGAAGTTGATAAACCTCTTTGATATTATGATTTTTTATCATATTCTTCATCTTCATGCTTCTCTTTCGAATGTTTCATATCAGAAATAGTATCTATAATCTCCATAAAGATTAACATTACAAGTGGTACAAAAATTAAGAAATAGAAACCAAATTTATTTAAAATCAACTTATTTAGTATTGTCATAAAAAATAATCGGTAGACAACCTTTCCATAAAGTTGATTAGAAGTAATAGTTGGATCAGCATATTGATTGGCAATACCCTGTGTAGTAATCGTTCCATTTTCTTCTATTTTTATAATCCTATGTGTTACAATTTTATCAATTAAGTTTCCCCGTTGACCCTGATAAGTAACATCATCACCAACTTCTAATTTCGTAATCGGTGTTTCCTTAATCAAAATTACATCCCCAATTTTATAGGTTGGAAACATACTTTCAGAAGCGATAGTAAACAATCGGTATCCAGCAATACTAGAATTATTACTAACTCTTTGGAAAACGACAAATATTAAATAGATAATTAAAAATAAAAACAACAGAAATTCAATCATTTTATACAAAATATGAAGTGCTTTATTTTCTTTTATTTTTCTCATCATAACATTACCTCAAAAGTGTGCAAGCATCACTTATTTTCTTATTTTCTTTATCAAATTTAACCTGAAATAACTCAGTAATCATTCGATTTCTCGTTCTGATTGTATCTCTTACCATTTGATACTCTCGACTAATCAAACGATCAAACTCTCTTTTTCGCATATTTTCATGATTCTCTAAAACTGTCTCAATCAACTTTTTCACTGTGAGATTCACAAATTTTTTTGTTGATTGATTCGAAGGATTTTTAGAAATGGAATTTAACGCTAAATAGTTTAATAGAAATGTCTCATCAAATTGATTTTTGATTGGACCATCTTCCATATAATCTTGATTATCTTTGATAAAACTATCATGATCGACATAACGATTTAAGTAATTCCATAACTCAGTGGCTTTTTGAAAATTAGGATTTTTTAAAATAACATTCGTTTTACGAATTGGTGGTCTCACCATCGGAACACGAAGTTTTCCTAAAGTTTTAATCAACTCTGCTTCCATAAGCCCAGAAAGTTGTACTTTTAATTTTTTTAAACGCTCCTCAATCGATAAACCATTCTCTAGATCAGCATTTTCTTTTTGATAATTGGATGTTTGTAAAAAAACGGATATTTTGACATCTTCATCATCCATTTTCGCAGTCGCATCATATTGTATCTTTTTTTTATCATAACAATAAGATGGTTGCGAAGTTGTATTGATCCGTTGCTCAAAAAACATATTCATCTGTTTTACCAATGTATAGATAAATCTGTTTTCGTAAGTATCAAGACTTTCCTCTTTATTGATATTTAAGATCTTAGAAGGCCTCACATCTCCAGTTCTATCATCGATATCCTGAATAAAATTAGTATGTTGTGTCAAATGAATGACACTTTCCACTGTAATTTTTTTAGCTTGTTCTATTTTTACAATTTCCTCTTCATTGATGATAAATCGTTTAGGATTACGCAAGATATTATCAATGTAACGGACAGTATCTTCAAATCGTTCTACCCATGTAAGATCAATATCCTTTTTTTCGTAATCACTTTTAATATTTAATCTCGAATCAACTGATTGAATAAAACTCTCATTCACATCTTCATTCGATGAATTAGCTGTTTCTAATTGATCTGGATATTCCATCTTACACCTCCATTACGACATTTTCTTTAATCGAAGTAAATATTCTTTACATTCTCTAAAATTTGTTTTTCCAAATTCTTGATCTAAAAATTTAATAAACTCATCAATTTCATCTCTAATATAAGATAAATTCAATTGTTCAAATTTTCTTAAAATTTTCCGGGCAATAAAATAGTCAACACCATCTACTTCACTTCCACCACAACCTACATAGACAGGAACAAAATCGTTCATATGTTTTACGATACGATTTCCGAATGCAATACGGAAATGTTTGATTACAAAATCATCCATTTTTTCGATTTTATTTTTCATTTCCTGCGATAGTTTATTTTGCATAATAGCTTCTTTGAACACACCCTCTAAATAAGTACTATTGATATTCATCGCATCAGTTGGTATCGGTTCAAAAGATTTCCCTTTATCGTTGATATCGATTGGCATCGCACGGTCATATACCTTATCCGTTACCGCGAATGTCGAATCGTCATTATTGATAGTACCGATATACCACATATTACCTGGGATTTTTAATTTCCCATCCTGCAATCTTTTCGGATCGCTATCCCAAACATTGGGAACAAGCTCGATCAACCATTCATCACGACTCGGCATCTCCAAAATAGATAACATCTCAGCAAAATAATATTCCACACGAGAAATATTCATTTCGTCTAATACTGTTACATAAACATCATCATTATAACCCGCTTCATACATTTTTTTTAGAACTTCAGTCTCATTAAATTTTTTTGTAAACTCATTAAAATAACCAAATAATTCCGTTCGATCACGCCAAGAAGGTTGAACAGATGCGATAATTGCATCCTTACGAATAAATTTTCCCCATGCATAAGCTAAAGAGGTTTTACCAGTACCAGAAATACCTTGTAAAATAATCAATTTAGTAGATGCGAGCGCTGAAATAAATAAACGGATCATCTCTGAAGTATAAAAAAGTCCTAATTTAGATGCAGCAAAATTACGAAATAGCTCCACTAATTCCTCAAGCGTAAATGTATTATTGTAATTTTCAATTTTATAATTGGTATATTCCATATCAATCGAGCGTAATTTCGAGAATCTTGTATCGACATTCGTATCTAATTCGTTCTTTTCAGGAGTATCGGTAGAAGGTTCTATTTCTTCCTGTGTAGGATTAATTCCCAGTTGTGATACTTTCATAGCAAGTAACTTTTGCTTTTCGGTCACTAACTCTGTAACTCGATTATTCAAATTGGAAACTTCTTCTAGCATAGCCTCTTGTTCGATTAATGTCTTTCGGAAACGGACATACTTACGAATAATAAAATAAAATATGACAAATATTAGTAACAGTATGATCACGATAAATAGAATTGCTAATGCAACTCCAAACCATTCTCCTCCTTTGAAATCTGCTTTGTATTGTTCGATGATTGCCACATAGTTGCGATAATTAAACATCATAGCAAGACCATCGATAATTCCTCTTATAATACGCAAAATTCCATTGAAAAACACGTTTAAAAATTCAAATAAAAATCGAGCATATGTATCCATAATTTTACTCCTTTACAAATTCATTTAGAAAAATCTTTTTGACCGTACCATCATAATATTTTGATACGACAGAATAATCTTTCGCTTTTACATGATCCAAAAGTATATATTCAAAAAGAGGTAACTCGTCCAATGTCTGGATCTTTTGATCAATTTCTCGAATATAGGTCATATCTACTAAAGCTGCTAATTGATACTCTTTATTAATTGTTCGAAGGATTCTCTTTTTATTAGTATAAGCACTGTAATCTACTTCAAAGATGAGATGTTTCTTAATCGATTCTTCACTGATAATCTCAAGTTTACTCATAATATTCTCATCTAATAAAACAGTTGGGATTGGAATAAAATAATATTCTAAAGGTTCCCCTGCTTTCAATTTATATAAAATATCAATATTTAATAAATTTAGAGTTGTCTCTAAACGGTTATATGCCAAATCATCTCTCCAAAAATTCTTGGTTAAGAAAATAGGATCGTAATTACAGTTTAATTGTTCGATATCGTAGCGTAAACTTACGAAATAGCTTCCCATTTGATAGCGAAATGATTTGTATTGAATATGAAAGGCATCCATTGTAAGTTTTTCAAAAAATTTTTCTTCTTTCTGGATATATTGTTTCATTAAAGTCATTATTTTTTTTATGACACTACTATCAAATGCGGAGTTAGATTTTAACCCGGTTCGAAGTACCTTGGAGATTTTATCTTCTGTAATAGAATCTTCATCAATTCCATCCAATTCAATCGCAACAACTGTTAGGAAATAACCAAGTTCAATATCTTTACTTATTATGGGCCGCCCAGAATCAAAACTGTTATCATACAACATCTCAATTCGTTTTCCATCAAGTTCTTGCAAAACAGTATTGAAATCATAGGCACGGTCATCTTCATAATCTAGCGTCTCTAAACGATGAAAATAATAAGTAGCGATATAAGTATCAGTATAATTTGATACAATGGTTTGAAAAGCAGGATTATTAGAGTCAGAACAGATGGTATTAATATAATCTAATAAAATATTTTTCTTAAATTCCACATAACAACTTACAATATTCATAGAATCACCATCTTTCATTCGACAAAATTATACCATATTCAATAACATAACGTAAACTATCTCTCTAAAGTAACCTTCACAATTGAGGAATCAGATGAATAATCTTTATTAATATCACGTTTATAAAATATGATCTTTTGATTGGAGTTCGCATCCATATTCAAAGTAAATGCTTGGATATAACGATACCCATCTACTGTAGTCTCACTAGTTGAAATACTATTTAAATAGGCAGAATTGGTTAGATCAAGTAATATTTTTCTCGGATCAAAATCAACTTTTAATTGAACTGATAGACATTTCGCTTTATTACTATTAGATAAGCCGTGATAAACATCAAGCGAAATATGATCTCCTACCTTATATTGATCAAAAGCAGTAATAACTTCATAATAAGGTTTTGAATTTGTTAACTCTAAAGTTACAAATTTAGAACCAATTTGATCGGAAACATGATAAGAAAAGCCATAATTTTCAACTCCGATATGATAGGTACCAGATAATGTTTTCGTATAAGGATAAGTAGAAGTTACACTTGTCTTTATGATCACTTCATCGCCTTTATTAAAATTTTCAATTGGAACTATCGTAATTACATAACTATCCGTCTTATTGGTAGAATAAATGATTCCTTTACTTTTACTAGTAGTACAGATAACAGAAGATGGACACTCGACCTTAATATCATAGGAAATATCTGTCTTAGTTGAGGTTAATTCATTTTTCTTACTATTGACATCTACAGTGATGGTATAGGCATTTACGCCATCCCAATTACTAATTCCATAGTTCGCTCCATTTAAAGTTAAAACCGTACTTTTAAAATAAAAGTTTTGACTCTCTAAAATAGAATTATTCAAACTATTATAAATATATCTACCAAAAGATGAATTATATAGTAAAATTGTCAAAAGGAAAAAGATACAAAGAAGCAACACGATTTTTATTTTTTTATTCTTCATGATTCCACTCCTAATCGATGATTTGTTTTGAATGAATCGTAATTTCAATATTATCAATTAATCCTTCATAAGATAAATTAGTAGAATATGTAAGAGGAAAATACACTACTAAAGAATAGGTATCCAATGTATTGGAAGTGTGATATAAACTGTATTTATCACCGAGTTTCATTGATTGATACCATGACTGATCAACATCTCGAACTAATTCATCTTTTGTAATGATAGAAGAAGCATGGGCATCATCATAAGATTGATTGCGATACACTTCATAGCGTAATGGTAAATTAGTTGTCGAAAGCATTGAAATCTCATATTCGATATCGACGTCACTTCTTTGACTGTCTTGATAATTCGCAACCGTAAAGGTATACACATATGGTTCCTCTCTTGGAACAATCTGATCTAAATCAAGATGGAACTGAAAAGTTCCCTCTTTAAAAATATAGACAGCATTTTGAATTTCCGGCTGAAGATCCACCTCAGATATATAACTAGAAACAGTTTTCTTTATCATGAACAGAAGAAAAAATAGTAACATAGAAACCAACAACAAAAAAAGGATAAATCTAATTTTGTATTTCTTTAGTTCTAGGTCATATTGTTCTTCCATAATATCGCTCCTAATAAGATTCTATAGTTTCTCCCTCATATTGTGATGCTTTAAACTGCAAGCTTATAAATTTATCTAGATCTGGCTCAATTTGTGCTAATCCAATAAGTGAATCTGTATCGTTGTTCTCTTCCTGATTAACCCATTCACAAGTAATCGTAATCGTCTCTGGTTTATCAATATTATTTAAGGTGAATATCCCTGTATAAGTATTAACTTTTGTTTGAATTAATGAGTTTGTTGAAGATTCAATTTTAGTAATGGTTAATAGTTTATTCTGATCGGCAGTATGATCGATGTATGTAAGATCATATCTCACAGAAACATCTGTATTACTAGGATCAATAATCAACTTAAACGTACCAATACTACCTGGTGCGACAGTACCTGTTTTGGTATGTGCCGATTCCCAATTAATATCATTAATCGTTAAGTCTTTTATCTGAGTAATGTTTTGATGATTCACTTTAATGCTCCATGAAGATAATGGAATTTTAGATTCACCACTTACTTCAGAATAAAGAGTTGAATATACTCTTTTACTCATAGAAAAGAGGAAAATTACCAATACTAATAGTAAACACATTTTAATAGCAGTTTTATTCATTGCATGGATCACCTACTATAAAACATTATAGCACATCCTGTCGAAATTTGTTCAACTTGACATATAAAAAAAATGTGCTACAATAAGTGCCATTCAAAGTTTTATGAAAAAAAGGGGGATTTTTATATGACTTTAAAACAGAAGAAGACCTTAAAGGTGCTAGATATTATCGCAGTTATATTATGTATCATAGAAATTCTAGTTGTAAGATTAATTTTACAATATGAAACAAATGAAGATATGCAGCTATTATTTTTAACATTTGGAATCATCTGTCTTGTTATGATGATTAAATCCATACGCTATATCAATCATGAAGCAAAATAAAAAGAGTTAACTCTTTTTATTTTACTTATACAAGTCATTAAGAGATAACCAGCACTACCTAATTATTTCGGTCCATTGCCTCTTTCATCCACAGAATATTTAAAAACCATTTATCATACCCATTGCCTTTATATTGAATTAATTCATGTCGGTTAAGATCAATGACATATTGATTTTCAGATAAAAAATTACGAAGATATTCCATTGCCTCTTCGAGTGTTGCCCCAATATAAGTATCATACTGATTTATTTCTATATTATTAGGGTTCCCTTCTTTCACAAAGCTAGCATAATAAGAATATCCTTTCATAGGAATGATCCTAATTGAAATATATTTTCCATCTCGAATGTTCTGAAACAGAGTTATAGCGTAATTCCTGGTACCTCCACCTCGGAAATTCCAGTTATACAATCTCGCCAATGTGAGGCTTTTGTCTACAAAGTCCATTGCTTCTTTATACAGTTCTGATCTCCAACCGACTTCATATTTAGATGTTTTCTCACCTATTCTCAAACGCCAATCCTGTTTTGTCATAAAAACCCCTTTCTATTTTTTCTTTACAATTATTTTTAGAACCAATAAACAATCAATTCTCCTTAAATAGAATGATAAAATATAATTCATTATTCGTAAAAATTCCAAAAGTTTTTTTACAAAAAAAGAGATTTCTCTCTTTATTTTGCTTCATTATTTTTTAGTAGCATTATCATTTTATAAACTTGATAAATAAATAGCATAAATACTGGTAAAATAACAATTAATAAAAATCCAAAACGCGAACCTAAAACATTAAGTATAGATCCCATATTTTTATATTTCTGATTTTCATATTTACCAATCATTCGATCTTGTGAAATGGAACTACCATCTTTCATCATATAGATAGAAGAAGTGCTATTTCCCTGTTTCTCTTTTACTTCACCTTTTTTTAAGATATAAGTATTATTAAGAACATCATAATAATAAAGTATATCACCCGTTTTAACTTGATCATAATCTACTGCTTTAATAATTACCAAATCACCTTTATTAAAGTCTTTTACTTCTGCTGAATTATGATCATCAATTGTTACTAATGTATTCTTACCAAATACAGTATAACCATACTTATTTCTACATAACAAACACGTTGTAATAAATACTACAAATACAATGACTATTATCTCTACGATAGAAAGTAAAACTTTTCCAAATACCTTCATGCTACCACCACCTTAATGTTAACATAAACATTATGATATTTCAAGTTATTAATATCGATTTTATGATTAATTTTTAACTATTTTTCATTTATACACCCAAATTAGTTAAAAAAATCACAATTAAAGAAGAATATTGCGAAAAAAAGAACTATAAAATGATATTTTAATAGTTCTTTTTTACTTGTAATATTTCCTATTTTAATTCACTAATCACTCTATAATACCTTTTTTAATAATAATATATTCTTCATCTTCATCAATTAATTGATTGAGGTTATACAATCTAAATACAATTTTATAAGTTCCACTAGTTAATTGATTTTTTAGAGTCAATTTGTAATTAAGAAGCGAAGGTGGACTATTAGAAATCATATATTCATAATCAGTAGTAGATTTCAACCCATATACCGCTGGATAAGTCAGGGTCGTTGACACCAATGCTTTTAAATCAATCTCATGATATGTTGTATTATCATAACGCTCGTTATCTCGTTTATATACTACTACACGAACATTCGGATTGCTTAGAGATGATAATTGTTTAATATTATATTCTAAACTATTTTTCCCTGACAAATTTAATCCGGTATCACCATTTATAATTGTCGAATCAGAATCAGCTGTAGCTTCTATTCCATTATTTGCTCCAATTAAAACAAATGGAATTTTTTCTGTATGCCCATTTACAAAATCACTATGTAATCCATCATTTGAAGAAAATAGATCAATTTTCATTTTATATTCACCAGATGGCAAATTACTTCCAATTGTCAATTTTAATAATTTAGATAAATTAGAGACTTTATTAGACAGTTTAATACGAAATACTCCATCACTACTTGGATAATAGATCGTATTTCCCATTTTAATCGAAGTCCCAACTAGCATAGTAGAACTAATTTGATTTCCTGAAGGATCTAACATCGTAATATTAATTCCCATGCTGTTTGATTCATAAGCAGTATCGATAATGGATTGCCGATTCGCTGTTTGATCATAACTAGCAATAACATCATACAAAAGATTCTTTTCAGCATCATAATATAAATACTGATCCTCAGTTGTCACATTCGCATTTAATACGATATTACTTGTCTCATATAGATGATATTTCATTAAGTTTTGCCGAATACCTAAAACAGAGATACTCGTACGATCTTCAGCTGTTCGTAATTCCAAAATGATATTATTATTTAACTGATTTCCACTAATATTCGTATCTGCAAAATCAAATAGAAATAGGAATTCTTCCATTACTAATTGTTGATCCGAGTGGAAATAAAGTTGATTATTTTGAGTATCACTATATGTATGATTCGTGCTAGTACTTCCCATCACTACAAATTTACGTAGATCATAGGTTGACTCACCATCACGATTATATTGATTTATTGAAGCAGCATAATCTTCTGGTGTAACGATGTAATAATAATAATTTGGATTTACTGCATTAGCACCAATATCAAGCATAGTAATTTTCGTTCCAACAGGTAAAACATAACTTGAAGATAAAGTATGATAATTTTGATTATCTTTCCCATAGATTGTTTCTAATGAAGAGGCATCTGTATAAAGTGAATAATATGCTGTAAAAGCACTTTTATTCGTTATGTGAACATCAGTTACACTTGGCATTTCATATTTCTTACCGTAAGTGATGCTCGCATCATAAGCGGCCTGATCACTATAAGTCTTCGCATTTAATTCAATTGTAATAGTGATTAAAGAAACATCATATTCAATCTCATTAATTGGCGTTAAAGCTTGTAAAGTAACAACGACAGTTCCTAGATCACTATCCAAAGAAATATTTTTAGCGTGATATAAGTAGAATGTCAACGATGGAGCCGTAGCTTGATTATCCGTCAAATAGTGATCACTGCCGGTAGATTCACCGCCATTTTTTGATAGGAATTTCGTCGTATCATGACTAGTCCATTCTGTCGTTTCCGCTTTCATAGATAATCCAATAATTTTATTTGCTTCTTCTGCATTAGCACCTAGTTTGGGAACTTCATTCGCATCGACTAATTCAATTCCATTCGTAAGTCCCTCAGCATTAAATCCAACTACTTCAAAGATCGTATTTCCTTGAGCAAAATCGATTAACGACAACTCATGAGTACCAAGTGATGCATATTTAGATGCCGTTAAAGTAAAGGAATAGTTAATTGCATCAAGTCCAATCGCCCACATATAATAGTTGGCATTTGCTGGAGTAGGTTCAATATAGGCAGTCTTTACGTGTGTATATTCCTCATTGATATAGTTTGAGTAAAAACCATTTTTTGTAGTATCACTATTAATCGGATGTAATCCTAATACATAAGATCCCCCGACAATGATTCCACCGGCATCGGCACTATCTCCGTTCTGAAGATTATAGATACCATAAGAGTAACTACCATTACTATAAGAAGTGTACATTCCTAAGAAAGTCATACCACTAACTTCACCATAGGAAGTTGCAGCTTCATTTGTCGTAACATTTAAATTTTTATTTGCGATTAAATAAATACGGTTATCGACATTTCTAGTTGTATTTCCGGTTGCATCAATTGATACAGTAGCAAGCTTTTCTACACCATCAATATCAACTAAACTCTGAACTTCATGAAGCAAATTCGCATTCTGTTGAAGTAATAATCTAGTACCATTTTTAATCTTTAAAACATTGATACGATTAAATGAATATTTAATTGAAGAATACTCGTTAGTACGGTCGGTAGTTCCCACTAATTCCATTACTGAATTGCTGATCACAACCTTATCTGCTCTTTGAATCGATATAGCACGATTAGGAGCGCCTTTTTTCCCTAAATTATAAATATAAATATTCGATTGTCCACTTGATGAAGATGCATTTCCAGAGCCGAAAACACTTCCTTTTAATGCTAGATTATAAGTAGTGTAATCAGTACCATCAATAGAAATGTCAATTCCTTTGGTAACACTGATGAAAGTAAAATCATAAATTTCACTACCGGAAGCATTTGCTTCTCCACCACCAAATACCGTTCCTTTAATATCGATGTTATTCCGTTTATAGGTAGTAGATTTTGCCGAAGAGCCAATATTGACCTCAGTTGTTCCATAGACAACAGAAGTATTACACCCACCGTAAACATTCTTCTCAATTGTTGCACCCATGACATTTACAACAGTAGATGAAGAATTACTTACTTCTTCACCAATTGTTCCAGAATTTCCCCCACCGAATAAACTTTCTCCTATGTCGGTACTTCCAGCCACTAAAACATCGGTATTTCCAATAATATCAGCAGAATTTCCTCCACCATAAACTGAACCACTAATATTACTATCACTGACAATTAACGATGCATTTTTATTAATATTTCCTGCATTGCCTCCACCAAATACATTACTACCAATCTGACTATTTTCAATAACTAATTTAGAGGATCCATTCACAAATCCATGATTCCCTCCACCATAAATATTGAATAATACCTTTGAATTGTTAATCTTAACATTGGTATTCCCTGTAATATCGGCTGAATTCCCTCCACCATAGACATTGTTCAACTCTATATCTTGAAGATTGATATTGGTCGTTCCGGTTTTACCACCGTCATTGTTCCCTCCGTAAATGTTAGAGATAGCAAGTCCACCAGATGAACTTTGATACTGATTTGAAGCACTGTCAGTTCCGCTGATTTCTGTTGAAATAATTTTAAAATCCTCAGGTAAAAGTGTCGATGCAACACCAAATTCAATTGTAAAAGTACTCTTTGCTTTAATGACATTAGTACCGTAATATCGGTTTGCTTCATCGGTCGTATAAATATTATTTTCAGCAGTAATAAGAGAAGAAGTATAATTATAGCGCAAGCTCGAATTAGTAGTTTTAAACTTCAAATTCCATTTTGTTATATCATAATTAGAATCATTTGTAATAATCAATTTTAAAGTAGCATAAGAATGATTCTCAGTTACTTCCCATGATGGAACCTCTGTAACCGTTGGTTCGATACGGAAGGATAATAGGCTTGTAGAATCACTGTTAGATGCAATAGAAGTAATATTACTAGTTGCTACTGTACCACTTTGATTAGCGCCTCCAAAAACATTGACTGCGCTCCCTTGTTCAAGAGATATTTTTGCTTCATCCACTCCAGCTGCATTTCCGCCACCGTAGATATCCTGAACATTGGCGCCTTTTAAATAGATTGTCGCTCTTTTAGAATCAACTTTATTACCACCGCCATAAACACTTGTTATAATTCCTTCATTTAAATAAAGAAGTATCTCGCCATTTGTCGATCCAGAAGCATCATTTCCACCATAGACATTCGTTACTTTCCCGCCGTTTAGTGTTACAAAAATATCACCAGCTACGAGTGGTGCATAAGTAAAGTTCCCCTCACCTCCACCGTAGACATTGGTTATAATACCCTTATTGATTGTTACATTCGTAGTAGATGTAGATTTTGTAGTCGATCTACTAGTGGCATTTACCGTTCCAAAAGCACTTCCTCCATAGACACTTTTTTGAATAATTGGGGTTTCATCATAAGATCTATTTCCGATGATTATATTGATATTTCCCGAAATAAAGGTACCACTTGAAGAAGAATTGACATAACCTCCTTCACCACCACCATAAACGGAATTTCCTACCGTACCACCAATTACATTTAAATTGATATTTCCGTAGACGATACCACTGGATTTCGCTCCTCCATAGATAGAACCTTGTACAGTTCCTTGTGACATATCAACTATGATAGTAGCAGTCTTTGTAGTGGATCCTGCTCCATTATTATTTCCACCACCATAGATAGATCCAGCTACTATTCCACCTTTGATATCAATTGTTGTCCTATTCTGATTTGAACTGCTACTAACACCAGTAGCACCATAGTTTCCACCACCATAAACATTTCCCTTTATGACAGCGTTTCCATCAATAATAATATTAGAATTATCATTGGATCCAATCGATGGATATCCACTTCGTCCATTTCCATTTCCAAAGACAGCTCCGGCTTCAGATCCAAATAAAACATTAGCATTTTGTACATTTTGATCACTTCCAATGATTGCATTTCCACCGATATAGACAAGAGAACTACCATTTAAAGTTCCATCCCCGTTACTACCATTATATCCATTACTACCACCAAAGACGCTATAATTAATCGTTCCACTAGTAACTTGGATAATGCGGTTCCCATAGGTAGCAGTAGTTCCTGCCCCACCAGTAATCATATCAATTTCTCCACCAGTTACATAAATGTAAGAATCATTGTAATTCGTTCGATTACTAGCAGTTAATGGACCCCCAATTAAATTGTAAATCCAACCACCCTCTATTTTGGCACGACGAGCAGCATAATGGGTTCCGGCATTTCGTCCTCCTACATAAATACCCGTTGTATGATCGTATTTACTAGTTCCGAAACTACCACTTTTGACAGTTAAATCAAGAGCAATATCAATTGTGGTAGGGGCATATAAATTCCCACCCCAGCTGCCAGAAGCACAAAAGTAAACAGTTAAATTATCATTTTGATTAAGTACTCGATCATAATCATTTCCATAGATTGTTTTATTTTCAATGTAATTGTTAGAAGTTCCTGTAGTATACGCATTTGATATTGTACTATAAAAACCGGACTCGATAACAAGTCGATATTTCGTAGTGTTACTTGCACTCCCTGTCGTACCACTATAGCCTCCAACAACTGAAGTAAATGTAGTATTGCTTCCAACACGAATGATACCTCTTCCAATTCTGACATTTTTCCAGTATCCATATAATGTTCTGGTGGTTGAAGTACCTGTTGGTGGATTCGATGTATTAACACCAGTTCCGGAATTAATTTTAATATTTTCGATATTCGTATCATTATAGGCACGCACTGCCACATTGGTAGTCCAAGTAACATTGTTTCGATAATCATTTTGATTATATACACTAGTTAAAGTGAACGGTTTATTTTGTCCACTTGCCCAAGTAGTTGTTGTATTGGCTTGCATAATAATAATGTTTGTATCACGTGTTACCAGATAATAATAGGTTTCATCATTGTTCTTCTGCTCTGGATTTTGATTTGAGTCGTAATATTGTAACAATTCATAATAAGTACATCCTGCACTAGTTGTACAAGTTCCACTCACTTGATATACTCCTTGATCATTATAATATCCGGCATAACTAGCAGTTCTAGCAATTGTTACTTTCCGGTAGAATCCAGCAATACTCATTCCACTACTTAAATTAGGATCTTCATCATAACCAATAATCGGAACATTATACACAACCATGGTAGATCCTGTAAATCGATAATAGGTTTCACTATCACTGTAAGAATTTGTACCAACCCTTATGTAATAACTACAACCTCCTGACGTTGTACATCTTGTTCCAGCTATATTGCTACCACTACTATTTACTGCACCGGTTGGATAAGTACTATTTCTAGAAACCGTTCTATTGTAATATAAATTTGTTACATCCTCATAAATAGCAGTTCTAATACCGATCTCTTTCATCCCAACTGTATCTAAATTATTAAACGCAGTTGACCATACATTACTTGTACTTGTGATTTGATAAGTACGAGATGGTACCCAACTAGCATTCATTCGTATCTCAATTAGATTTGGGATTCCGTTTTGATAAGTAACAGGAATTTTTACACTTCTCGTATAATAATTTGAGTCATATGAAATTTCCGCACCATTATAGTTTGTAACCCATCCATTAAAGCCCATATCCGTAGGTCGATCAGTGAAAGGGTTGTCAATTAATTCTATTGTAACGTACCCATTTTCTACTGGGTAATATTTATAATAAATATAGTGATTTTGTCGTTCACTCGTACTTACATATCCTACTTTTAAAGGATTATTAATATCTTCACCACTATAATCCATATAAACCTTAACAAGACTCTTTTCATTATAGAGATTCTGATTATCACCACTAGGTAATGTTCCATCACTAGAGTTTGTATAGTTTTTTCCTATATAATAATTATAATCACTTTCTAGATCATTGATATATAAAGTATCCCCAGAAATCCCTGTGTCATGTAAAGTAAGCAAGACCGCTGTTGATGTGGGTATTGTGGCGAAAGATGAAAGCTTTTCCTGATTCACTAATTCAATATTCGAACGATTATCAAAACGAATGTAGTCACGATCAACATGCCAAACAAATTCCTCATCAACTCCATTTGTAAGTATGTTTGCCAAATTGGTCAGATTATTTTCTACGATTTGTTCTTCATATTGATTTGTTTCCTGCTGATACTGATAAGAAAAAACTTGATAAGTTCCTTCTGTTCCACTATAGGAATAGATATTTTGATATTGGATTGGAGATTCCGTTTTCCCAATAATTTCGCTTTCTTCACTACTATAAATAATACAATTTTTAATACTACCTTCTTTATTATTTTCTAAAAGACCAGTAATTTGACCAATAAAGGATGACTCTGAGGTATCAATTTTAATATGAACATAACAATTATTAATCTTTGAAGAATCAGATTGGTAACCAATCAGACCGCCAATATAACTAGTTTTGTTTTCTTCTTTTGACATATTTTTTAAAATAATATTTGAATCATATATACCGATATTTTGAATAAAAGAACTCTTTTCTGTTGTTAGTAAAGTTCCTGCAACCCCTCCTATAAAGAGTTTTGATGAGTTATCAGAATCCATTTGAATTGTCATATTTTTAATATTTAAATTTCGTACACTTCCATTTTCGATTAGAGAAAAAAGTCCTAGATAAGTTTCATTAAAAATGGTCTTTTGAGGAATTAAATTAATATTAGCAAGAGAATACCCATTCCCATTAAAGTCCCCTTTAAAAACATGATCATTCGATTTTGACGGATCACTTGAATCTGGGATTCCTATTGGAGAGAATTGTTGGTGATTAAAATTAATATGATTTGTTAGAATATAGTATAAATGGTTATAAGTACTTGATTCAGATCCTTCAATTAACGATTTAAAATATATAAATTCAGAGCCAGATGCAATCTGATAAGGGTCCTCTTTTGTTCCTGTTCCACCAGAAAAAGACTGAGCAATAGAACCATCCCATTTTTGATAGGTGTCTAGTTCATCTACTTCAATAATACTAGAAAATGTTTTTTCATTTAGAAAAATAAAACATGTAAGAACAATCAGAAATACTAAAAATGTTGCAATAATAGCATGGAATATAATTTTTGATCGCAGACTAGTCGGTTTCTGCTTGCAACAATTTATTATATTTAAAATACTATTTTGTATTCTTTTAATTCCAGCTTTGAACACTCAATTCACCTTCTTACATGGTTACTATCTTATGAAAAAATTATAGCATACTGATAGCAAGATAGCAATCAGGAAACGACAGCTTTCGACACTTAATAATTTCAAAAATCGAGTTGATTATAATAGATAAGCAAAAGAAAAAATCTAGTAAAAAGAGATACTTCAAAAGGTAAGCCTCATTTTACTAGATTTTTTACTTTAATTTCTGAATAGTAGTCTTTTCACAATTAAACTCCAATTCAATAGAATCTGAACTATTCTATCTTCAATCGTAAACTCAATCCTTTTTCTATCCCTTTTAAATGACCAATATGAAAAGTAAGTTTAAATTATTTTAATTTAGGTTTTAATCTTTTTGATCATTTACTCATTATATACTTGTATCTCTGCAATTCTTCCTGGATCATATCCATGTTGCATAT
>DICM01000031.1:0-387 GCA_002416285.1 Caryophanales bacterium UBA5026 | reverse complement strand
GACCAATATACTCTTATCCTCTTACCTTCCATGCTACTATCTACCCTCATATAAGTATTTGTCTGACTAATATTAAAGTATGTAGTTTCATTCCCATCATAAGCTGCTTGACCAATCGCATCTGTTACATTTACCGTATAACTAGATATAATTCTTGTTTCATTTCCATATTGATCAATACCTTTCGCATAAATCATTTCTCCCTGATTTACCCTGATTGATTGGCCCTGATAATTTTGCCATTCTCCAGTTGTCCCAATACGGTATAGTCGTTGAACACTCGTTGGAAAGTAATTAATAGTCACCATTTGATATGGGCTTTTAATGGCTTTGGTAGGATCCGCATGTAATAACATATATCCGCTTTCTGTCGTAAAGGTTGGTTCA
>DICM01000003.1 GCA_002416285.1 Caryophanales bacterium UBA5026 | reverse complement strand
ATTTGTCAACAGTCTGAAAAGAGAATTAGTTATTCTCTTTTAAGAAATCAATTGTTTTACGCATTTCTAAATCGTAACGAACCATATCAAGTCCACCAAATAATTTTAAGAATTCATCTTTTTGCATATTATATTTAGCAGCTAATTCTTCAGCTTCTTTTTCAACAGCTTCATCATCTACTGTGATTTTTTCAGCATCTTTAACAGCTTCTAAAAGTAGACGTTCTGATACTCGTTTTGTAGCTTCTTCTTTCATTTGATCTTTTAAAGCAGCTTCATCAGAATTTGTAAATTGATAGAACATATCTAATGAGATTCCTTGCATTTTCAAATTCTCTTCATATTGACGAAGCATACGTTCTACTTCCTCATTAACCATCGCATCTGGAATATCTACTTCCATACCTTCAACAGCCTTCTCAAGTAAATGATCGATAAAATGATCTTCAGCATGTGCATCTTTCTGCGCTTTTACATTTTCCTCTAATTGTTTTTCAAGAGCTTCCTTAGTCTCAATACCTTCCATTCCAAGATCTTCAAAGAAATCTTCGTTAAATTCTGGAAGAACAGTACCTTTTACCTCTTTAACAGTTACCTTAAACATTACAGGTTGACCCTTCAAGTCTTCACTGTGATATTCTTCTGGGAAAGTTACATTTACTTCTACTTCTTCACCAGCTTTTACACCAATTAATTGCTCTTCAAATCCAGGAATAAAAGTATGACTGCCAATTGTTAATGAATAATCAGCACCTTTTCCACCTTCAAATGGAACTCCATCTTTAAATCCTTCAAAATCGATAACAGCAGTATCACCTTCAGCGATTGCATCTTCCTTAACAACACTTTCCGCATATCTTTCAAGTAAGTGTTCTAAAGCGTGAGCGACTTCTTCTTTAGTTACTTCTACAGATTCCTTCTCAACACCTAGTTTTTTATATTTACCAAGTTTTACTTCTGGTTTCGTAGTTAATTTAAAAATAAATTCAACAAACTCTTCTCCCACTGTTTTTAAGTTTCCCTCTGGCTGAGCAACAATATCAAGATCTTTGTTATCATCCAACATTTTCTTATAAGCATCTTGAATCACTAGATCCGCAGCATCTAAATAAAGACTCTCTTTTCCATATTTTTTTAAAAAAACTTCTTTTGGTGCTTTTCCTGGACGAAAACCGTCAATTTTGGCTTTTTTATTTGCTTCTACAAATGCTTTATCTAAGGCATCTTTCCATTCTTGTCCTTCTACTTTGATTGTTATTTCATGAACGTTGTTCTTTTTTTCCATAATATCCTCCTTAAGTACTTTATTAGTATACCTTAATTTTATTCCTTTTTCAAGTCTATTTATGAGAAGATAGCTGATAAGCAAGGAGCTTTACAGGATCATTTTTCTCATCGGTTGTATCCGATCCTAATATTTCACCATGCTCAAATGTAACTTTCCCAAGTCCGAGTGCTTTTGGATATTGCATACAAAAATACGGCAGTTCTAATAACTCTTTATTTTCGGCAATATACATTAGAAAATTATCTGGAGTTAGTTCATTTAATGAATGTGTTCTCACAAAATAATCTATATAAGTTTCTATTGCTTCATCCGGATATTGTTCAAGACCAAACATTACTTTAATTGCTTTTCTTTTATGTTGAATTAAAAACTCCAATCGATGACATGCATCTGATAAAAATTCATCGCTTTTTTCTAATTTTCTAGTAACCTGAACAGTTTCATAAAGGTAGTCTCGACTTTCCTTTCGAACTGTATATTTTGCTGTTAAAAGAGAAAAACAGACTAATTCCTCTTCACTAACTAAATAAGCTAGTTTCTCTAATAATGAACCACTTTTTTTTACTCGATTTATAGTAAACATCAAATCAGTATTATTTTCTTTCCTATTCAATCTTACGGATTGATCATGACTAATATTTATAAAGCTATGATCAGCTATTTTAAAAATAGTCTGATTATTTGCGTTATCACCATTTCGAATCTTTTTGAGTTCTACTTCTTTCTCCATAAGATTGAAATGTTGCGCTAGAAGTATAATGTCTTCTTGAGAAGTCACTGGTAGTTTTTTTAAATAGTTAATCACTTCTTTTGTTCCAGTTATAATCTCCTTATCTGGTTTTAAAACCTGATGCATACCTGTATACAATTGTTCCATCTGACGAATTTGTTTCACTTCTGATAAAACTACTAGCGATCTATTATCTTTTCTTTCCATTCCAAAACCCTCTTTCCGTTTACAACTTTAATTTATTTACTATATTTTAAAACAACCTGTTTGGTTGGATCACTACTTTTCTCATATAATTGTTTATTTACTAATTTTCCGGATTGGAATTCAATACATTCTCCACCAAATACTCCACTAGAATTTATAGAAAAACGTGGTTGTTCAAAAAGGTTTTTAGATGAAGCAATATATTGTAATAAATTTTCTACTGTAAGTTCTGATAAAGAAGTCTCGTTAAAAAATGAATGTATATAATTTTCCATTACAATTTCTGGATATCTTTCAAGTTGAAACTTTATGCTAACACCACTTAATCCATCTTCAAGTTCTGGTCTTGCTGTATAATTCATTTCATAATATGTCTCCTCTTGAAAATTCATTCTTTGACGAACGCTTCGAGTCACATTTAACATATCATCCTGAGTAGTCCAAGTTGCTTTCTGTAATTGAAAGCCCATCTCTCTTTCTTTTATAATCGTTGGAAAAAGTAATGTCTTAACACGTTTGTCAGCGATGAAACGAAAGTTAATATCAAGTTCTCTCATATTCAAAACAAGAGGATTACCCGCACCGATTTCCATAGTTGTAGTAGATCCATTTATAGAAAATTCCCCTACATCCCTAATATTCTTACAACGATTAGTAAGTGAAAGTTCCAAGTCATTCTCTAGGTTCAAAAAGTGATTCGCAAATAAAACAATATCTTGCTTCTCTACTTTATCAATAAAATAGTCGCGTTTAAAAAACAACTGACTAAATGGATCAGACAAAACAATCTTTTTATTTGGCCATCTAACTTTTTTTATACCACAATATGTTGCTTCCACCTCTCTTACAAATGACACAGTATCATTTAATGATTCGTCATTTTCTTTATAAAACATACCAAAACCTTCTTTCTAACAAGATTCTAACATGAATGATCATTGATTGTAAAGAAATTAAATGATTGAATCTATAATATAAATAAAAAAATACTATAAAAACTAGTATTTTTCTTAATTAACGCAAATATCGTAACTCTTTATAAGCCACCTTTTGAGAATATATTTCATATTCAGGTAGCTGTTGACAATTTGCCATATATTGAATAAAGTTTTCTTTTGTATGTTGGTGAACTGGAATATTGGTAAAAAAATCATTTACTCGCAATTCCAATTCTTCCATCGGATAGTTAGAAATCCAAAAACTAATATTCATAGACCAAATATCGATACGTGGATTAGAATCTAAGCTAGCTTGAAGATATGCATTTCTAAAAACATTCGAGTCATCAATTTGAGGAATTACTGGTGGCAAGAAATATGGGTATTTGCGCCTAATATAATAATGTAATTCTACATTTGACTCTTTTTTGGCTGGGTGCTCAATAACAGAACGAGAAATTTCATTAATTCCTACAGTGTAAGTTGCCTTTAACAACTTAACTGCTAGTGCCCTTTCTTTTCTTAATCGTTCTATCGGAGTCGTACTTGGTAAAGCCGAATATGCAAACTTAATATCCTCTTTGCTTTCATAAACAATCGGTTCTAAATCCTCACTAAATTCTATAGTAGAGGTAGTATCCGGAATAGAAAAAATAGATTGATGATTATAATACCTTTAAAGT
>DICM01000032.1 GCA_002416285.1 Caryophanales bacterium UBA5026 | reverse complement strand
TTTATTAGCAAGTTTTTATGTATATTTTGTGAAATATCTTTATTTCAATTGATACAAAAAATGGAATATGTTAGAATGATTCAGGAGGTATAAGTATGGAAGAGAAAAAGAAAACAACAATGAAAGCACAATCAACAAAGAATGTTGAAATAAAAAATGCAGAGGTAACAGGGTTATCAAAACAAATTGATTATCGTCCATTTTTTAATAAAATTATGGTTTGCCTATATGCGATAATTGCGTTATTAGTTTTTATAACAGTAGCATTACTTTTGAATTTAAAGGATGAAAAGACAACATCTAATACAAACAATACAACGAATGATAATACAACTGATGAAAGTGGAGATTATGATGTTAGTATGTTTGAAGAAGTAACAATGGATGGAATGCTTGAAAAAATTAAAAGTAGTGATATACAAGTTGTTTATATCGGACGTTCTACTTGTGGTTACTGTGTTAAATTCTTACCTGTTTTACAACAAGCACAAAGTGCATTCGGATATAAAACACTCTATATTGATATTACTAAAGTAGATCAAGCAGGATATGATAAAATTGTTGCTCTTGACGATTTCTTTGATGAATTTGGATCAACCCCAATGGTTGCATTATTCAAAGATGGAAAATTTATTAAAGGAACAATTGGAGCTAGTGAATATAGCGAATTTGAATCTTTCCTAAAAGAAAATGGTCTAACTGCAAAATAGAATCCGAAAAGGATTCTTTTTTTAAGTATTTATGGTAAAATGGAAAGGCAAGGAGGATTATTATGTTAAAAGCAAACAATATTGGACTACGGTTTGGAAAGCGTATTCTATTTGAAAATGTGAATTTAGAATTCACTGGTAATAACTGTTATGGGATTATCGGTGCGAACGGTGCCGGTAAATCGACATTTTTAAAAATTCTAAGTGGAGAAGTGGAATCCTCTAGTGGAGAAGTTATTCTCGGTAAAAATGAACGTCTATCCGTATTGAAACAAAATCACCATGAATTCGATGAGTTTTCGGTGATGGAGACTGTTTTAATGGGCGATAGTGAACTTTATCAAATTATGAAAGAAAAAGAAGCAATCTATTCTAAAATTGATTTTTCCATGGAAGATGGTATTCGTGCGGGAGAATTAGAAGCACGTTTTGAAGAAAAGAATGGTTGGCAAGCAGAAACAGATGTTGCTATTTTACTTTCTGGATTGGGTCTTGATTCAAGCTATCATGATAAGATGATGAAAGAGCTAAAAGATACTGAGAAAGTAAAAGTACTATTAGCTAGAGCATTATTTGGAAGTCCTGATATTCTTCTTTTGGATGAACCAACCAATGGACTTGATTTAGAAAGTATTCGTTGGCTAGAAGAGTTTTTAATTAATTTTGAAAATACGGTTTTAGTTATTTCACATGATCGTCATTTTCTAAATCAAATTTGTACGCATATTGTCGACATTGATTATGAAAGGATTACTTTATTTATTGGAAATTATGATTTTTGGTATGAATCAAGCCAATTATTACAACGACAGATGAAAGAATCTAACAAAAGAAAAGAAGATAAAATCGCTGAATTACAAGATTTCATTCGTAGATTTAGCGCTAATGCTTCTAAATCAAAACAGGCAACATCTCGTAAAAAATTACTTGATAAAATTGTTCTAGATGATATCAAACCATCTTCACGTAAATATCCATTTATTCAATTTGAAGTAGAGAAAACACTTGGAAAAGAAGTTTTAGTATTAGAAAATATCTGTTATCAAAAGGATGGGAAAGTTTTATTAGATCATTTGAATTTGACACTCAAAAAAGAAGATAAAGTGGCCCTTCTGGGGACGAATGAACTAGCGAAAACAGCACTATTTCAAATTATCACGGGTGAATTAACACCAGATTCTGGAATGATTACATTAGGTTCTACAGTAAGACTATCTTATTTTCCAAAAAATCATGATCACTATTTTGAAAAGGATTTATCTTTAGTAGATTGGTTAAGACAGTATTCTTCAAATCAAGAGGAAAGTTTTGTAAGAGGCTTTTTAGGAAGAATGTTATTTACAAAGGATGAAGGTTTAAAAAGTGTTAAAGTTTTATCTGGTGGAGAGAAAGTAAGAAGTATGCTTTCAAAGATTATGCTTGAAAAGGGGAATTTATTATTATTCGATGAACCGACCAATCATCTTGATATGGAATCTATTACTGCACTAAATGAGGGGTTAAAGAAATATGGTGAAGCTATCATTTTAAATACTTATGATCAAGAAATGATTGCAACAGTATGTAATAGATTAGTCGAATTAAAAGAGGATGGAAGTTATTTGGATAAGCAAATTCCATATGAGGAATATTTAGAAAAATATGGTGAATAAAGAAGAATTTTTCTATCAAACTTGTGCGGAAAAGGTGAGAAGAGGAGACTCGACTCCTTTTTTGGATCCGAGGGAATTAAAACAGGTAACAAGTAGATTAAAAGGTGTTCCATGTTCTGTCTTTTTACCATTTACTAATTGTACAAGTGCAATTGTTTACAGTGAGGAAATTCCAGTTATCTGTCTAGAAATTATGAATTTTAGTGGAACTCATCAAGATATATTAGGAGTACTCTATCATCATAAATTGGATCGCCATGTATGGGGAGATATCATAATCGGTGAAAAAAGCTACTTGTTTGTACTAAGTTCTGTCGCTGATTATATTATCGATTTCGTTACAGAAATTGGAAAGCAGAAAGTGAAATGGCAAAAAGTTGAAATGGATATCGCATCTAGTTATCAGCCAGAGTATCAGTTTTTACAAGTTATTGTTCCTAGTTTAAGAGTCGATAGTATCTTATCAAAATTACTATCGAAAAGTAGAAGTCAAATTTTAGAAATTTTAAAAGATGCTTATTTTCTTTTAAATTATGAAATACAAAAAAAGCCTTCGATTATTTTAAAAGAAGGGGATATTTTTTCCATTCGTCATTATGGAAAGTATCAATTTGTTAGTGTAAAAGGATATACCAAAAAGGAATCACTTGTTCTAAACATAAAGAAATACTAAAAAAGATCTCATTTGAACTAGTCAAGTAAAAGTAGACAGGTAAAAAAAGAACTCTTAAAACCCTAATTCAAGTTTATATTGAATTGGGGTTTTATATTGTAATGAATAAGCTGGTCTTATATTATTAAAATAGAGAACATATTCTTTAATTAATTTTAAAACATCATCACATCTCTTTAAATTAAAATCAATAATTAATTCTTCTTTTATCCAGCCATTTAACGATTCATTAACCGGATTATCTGTAGGAGTTCCAGATCGTGACATTGACCTTTCTATGTGATAATCTTTTAAGAGATTATTATATAACTTCGATGAATAGACTGAACCTTGATCTGTGTGTAAGATTACTAAATCGGAGGTTTGGTCTTTTATTTTAGATAAAACTTGTTTTAAACCATCGTAATATGAATTTATAGCTCCTTTTCTTGAAGCCAGTCCATATCCGACTATTTCTTTGTTCCAAGCATCAAAGTATAATGTTAATTCATAATAAATACCTTTTACATTGAACGAAGTCATATCTGAAACTATTACTTCAAATGGTTTCGATAAGTATTTCCATCCATTCCATATTAGATTACTAAATCGGTATTGTTCTTCACCAGGTTTTTTCCACTGATAATGTTTCCCTTGCGACCTAATACCTTCATATTTACATAAGCGATGAACATAGTTATCTGTCCATACTATTCCATATTTATTTCTTATAAAAGCATTAATCCATCTATAACCATGAGACTTATGTTTATTATGAACTTCTTTAATTAAATTAATATTTTCTTGTCTAGATAATTCTTTTTCAGATGGATTAAGTTTTCCATATTGCCATTTATAATATCCGCTTCTCGAAACAGACATTAAGTTACATAAATAAGAGACTGAATATCTATCTTTGAAATTGTCGATTATTTCGTATTCTCGTCGAATGTAGTAACGTATTCCTTTTGAGCCCCAACTCCTTTCACCATATAACCTTTTTTTAATCGTGCTACCTCAATTTCTTTTTTTAGAAGATCATATTTTAGCTTTTCTAGTTCTGTTTTAGTTTTTTTACCTTGACCTTTAGTTCCTCCCTTTTTCTTTCCAGTCTTAGAAATTAGACCTTCAATTCCATATTCTCGATAATTCTTTAGCCATGTATTAAATACTTTTTGATTTGTTTCATATTTTTCTGCGATAGCTCTAGTACTAATTCCACCCTCTAAATATTCTTTAACGATTTCTTCTTTTTCTTTTGCCGTTCTCATTATATTTTTTCGCATTTTTCTTCCTCCTTTATTTTATAATAACAAAAAAAGTAGACTGAAGTCTTTTTTGACTTTGTCTACTTTCATCTTATCACTTCATTTGAGATCTTTTAAATTAAACGAATTTCCCGTTCCGTAAAGAACGGTTTTTTTGGATTAATGCGATCAAAGAAAAGAACACCATCTAAGTGATCGATTTCGTGTTGAAATGCAATCGCTAGATCCTCTCTTGCTCGAATGCGGATTTTATTTCCATCTTCATCATAACCTTCTACAGTTACACGAGCATATCTTGGGACATGTCCTTCAATCTCTCGATTGACACTGAGACATCCTTCACCAGCATCTGCTGCAATTAATTCTTTGGAGTTACTAACAATAACGGGATTAATTACGACATAATTATCAAATTTACCTTCATCGTATTCATCGACAATTACGATCACTCTTTTATTGATACCAACTTGTGGAAAAGCAAGTCCACATCCAGGGCGTAGTTGATATTTTTTTTCGTATTCTTCTATTTGACTATAAGTTAAGTGTTGAATAATCTGTTTCACTATTTTTTGTTCTTCTTTGGTTAATTTTCCATTTTCAACAGGGACACTTACTTTTCTTAATCGTTTATCTTTTTCATCTAATATATTTAATTTTTGAAACATACTCTCAACTCCCTATCGTATTTTATCATAAATTGATAAAAAAGTGAAATATTTGTTTATTTATTAAAGTAAAGTGATAGGTTTTTTTTGCTGATTTTAAATAGTTCAACCATTGTATTTAGTAAAAAAAGTTTTGTTGTATAATCCATATCATGAAAATTTTCAATTATTGTTTTACTGTTTTGAATCCAATTTGAAGTTAGTTCACTAATCGTGCTTGCTCCTGTTTTCTCGAACACCCGATAGAGTGAATCAATGACTTTTTCTCTCTCTTCTTTTGATAACGATTTTATCCATTCTTTTAAGGTTTGATTGATATAGATACTACTGGAAGTTATTTTTTTTAATTTTATAAATTGATTATCTTGGATAATCCATGAATATAAACTATGTTGTAGAATTCCAATCTGATAACTTTTTACGATAGTATACGTTTCTGTCTGTTCTAAAAGCATTCCAATAATAGAAGATTCAGGTATAAATGTTTGAATTTTATTACTCATTTCTTGATAATTAGTTGTAGAAGTGATTTCTTCTAGAAATCCTGGTCCATCGAAATTATAAACGATTTCAATTTTGTCTTTATTTTGTTCATCTATAAAAATAGAACTATAGACTGCCAGATTCCCACCTTTGGAGTGTCCTGCGATAATAATTTTGTCATCGAGGAATGGAATGATGTGATTTAAATAATCAGTTGCTTCCTCCTGAGCTTTGATTGGGGATTCAAAGCTCATGTTAAAATCTTCTTTCCAACCGATTAGGGTATCATCGGTACCGCGAAATACGATAATTGATTTTCCATTAGGAAGAGAGAAAGTAACTGCTGAAAATTGAATTTGATTGATTTGATCATAGTGGTTGACATAATTTGACATTAAGATATTTGTATAGCGATTTGATTGTTTTAATAGTCTAAGTAGCTCTTGATCTTTCATTATGCGAAATGTACTAGCGTAATTCCAATCATTAAATTTATTGATTGCATCGACCAATTTGATTGGATTTGTTTGCTTTGGTGGAGATACAATATAATCCCAAGGAAGATAGGAAAGAGTGCAGAAAAGAGCGATATCTACTTCATTTAAAGGTAGTTCTTCTACTGATTTATTTTTTGTTTTAGATATATAGTCAAACATCGTTTCCATATGATTCTCCTTTCATAATATATATATGATTCAATAATTTTTCCGTATCAAAAAAACGACTAGATTGAATCACATTTGGGCATTTTCATGCACAAAATACTATCTTCTTAATAAACTATAGTAGACCTAGATAAGGAGGGTGTAATATGTATTATTATGGTGGATACCAAGGATATGGTTGCGGTAACCAATGCGGCGGTGGCGGAGGTTACGGCGGTGCAGGCTACGGAGCAGCTATCATCTTAGTATTATTTATTCTCTTAGTAATTATCATCGGGGCTAGAGCCTGGGGTAATTAAAGAAAAGGAAGATCATCTTCCTTTTTTTAGTTGTTATCTTTTCAAAGAAATTGATTTATGATATGATAATAACATTAAGGTGAGAATATGAAGAGGCTAAAAGATTTAATCCGTGATATGGATAAACCATTATTATGGGTAACAGTACTATTATTTATTTTTGGACTTTTAAACATTGTAACAGCCTCTAGCAAGGCAGTTGTACTACGTTATAATACTCCATTATACAATTATTTTTTTAAACAACTAGCTCCTCTTTTAGTAGGAATTGTTGTAACTATCATTGTAATTCAGATTCCGACTAGAAAATATCGTTTCTGGGGTGCACTAGGATTTTTTGCTATCAGTGGTGCACTGGCTTATCTATCACTTTATGGAACATTTCATAAAGGAAGTAAAAACTGGATTGCAATTCCTGGTTTTGGAACATTTCAACCAAGCGAGTTTGCAAAGCCGGTAATGATCGTTTGTCTGGCACTATTGTTTGAACTCTTTTATAAAAAGCTCCGTACCAAAGGTGTGAATCATTATGATATGATTGCGGTTATCTTATTTGTAGGATGTGTATTTCCAGCGATTGTATTCTTCCAAAAGGATTTGGGGACCATGATAATTCTATTTACGATCTTTGCTAGTATGTTTTTTGTAAGTCCGATTTTGAAAGTAGAAAAACTAAAAACAATTGGTATAGGTGCATTGCTAGTTTTTTGTGCGGCTTGTATCATTATAGGAAAAACCGGATCATTACTTACTGCTTCCCAATTGAGTCGTTTTGATTTCTTTGATCCTTGTGCTGATTACGAAAATGGTGGATATCAAATTTGTAATGGATTTATTGCCATTAATGATGGGAGTTTACTGGGTGTAGGGATTGGTAATAGTAAACAAGTCTCTTATATTCCAGAATCTCATACGGATAGTGTTTTTGCCATTGTTGCAGAAGAGTATGGTTTTTTATTTTCTACTGTTATTTTCTTTGCTTATCTATTTGTTTTAAAACGGATTACTAGCTTAGCAACCAAAGCAAATACTTTGCGTGGTAAATATATCTGCTTTGGGGTAGCCATTTATATTTTCTTACATATATTAGTTAATTTAGGTGGATTATTTGGCGTGATGCCATTAACTGGTGTTCCATTGCCATTTCTCTCTTATGGTGGTTCGTTTACGCTATCGCTTATTTTGGCTCTTGCAATGGTGCAAAGAGTTCATATTGAGACTAAAAATCAAAAAATTAAGATAGCATCTAGTTATTAAAGATTGGTGAATAAAACCAATTTTTTTTAAAATGTTTGACTATCATAAATGACTATTGTATTATTGTAGTAGAGTGTAAAAATAGGAGGAAGTAGGTATGAAAAGGAATGCGTTCACATTAGTAGAATTACTAGCAGTCATTGTAATACTATCAGTAATTGCTTTAATTACAACCCCAATTGTATTAAGTCAGATTGAACAAGCCAAAAAGGGTGGGTTTGTTACGAGTGCGAAAAATGTTCTAGATGCTGCCGATATCTATGTCAGTAATGATAATAAGCTAGATCCAAATGGATCAGATGTAAAAATACTAGAAATTAAGAATAAAGAGAAAGTCACTGGACTCGTCTTTCAAAATAAAGATGCAGAATATGTTCTAAAGGATTTCACCGATGGAAACTATTGTGCTTCAGGTCCTAGAAATGATCTCATCGTAAGAAAAGGAGACTGTACTGGAGAAACCGATCTATATGCCAGTCTTTCTTTATCTGTCAAAGAGAAAACAACCAGAAAGATCACCGTAATAGCGACTGCCAGTGATGATACTGGAATTTCAGGATATTCTTATTGTGTTGCTGATTGTGATAATGATTCCAATTGGAAAAACAGTAGTAAAAATGAATATACCTTTGATTCTTTAAGGTATAGTAAGAAATATGAGATCCATGTAAGAGTCATCAACCGAATTGATAAGGTAACCGAAAAGATGATAGAAGCAGTAACAGATGCTCTACCAACTGCAACTTATTCCGTGAGAGAAAGTGGCTGGACCAAAAGTAAAACGGTAACAATTACCTATCCAAACAATGTTGAGAACTATCTCATCATCCATAGTGGTATTGCTAAACTAAATGGCGAAGTACTACCAGTCGGAGAGCGAAGAAAGATTAGTGGAACAAGTGCCGAAGTCATCTTTGAAACAAATGGAACGATTGAAGCGATTACCAGTGATGGATACAATGAAGCAAGTCCATCCACTTTAACCATTAGTCAAGTCGATCCAACCAGTCCAACAAGTGTCAGTGTAGGAATTGGAACGGTGACCAGTAAGAGTATTCAAGTTATCGCCAATGGAGTCGATAATGAATCAGGAATTGCCAAATATGAATTCCAAGTAAATAATGGTTCTTGGATTGATAATGGAACAAATAATACCTATCTATTTAGTAATCTCACGAGTGGAAACTACACCTACAAAGTAAGACTAACCAACAAAGCCGGAGGAGTAATGGAAAGTAGTGAGCGAGTTCAAGCAACAACGACAATCGTAACGCCAAGTTATGGTGTAAGTCCAAGTGGGTGGGCAAAGAGTAAGACTGCAACCATCACTTATCAAAGTGGCTATACGAATCAGTTCCGAGTACTATCTGGAAGTGCGACCTATAATGGAACCGCAGTTACTAATAATACTTGGATCACAATTAGTGGAACGAGTGCCGGAATTGTATTTAATAGTAATGGAACGATTGAAGCAAGAAGTACCGACGGAATTAATACGGTCACATCATCTGCTTTAACGATATCCCAAATTGATACAACAGCACCAGTTGTAAACAGTTTAAATATCACATCCACGAATGGAAGTTACAATGCCTTAATAACAACGATCACCTCGAATGTAACCGACAACTCTGGAGCAAGTATGCAGATGTATATCAGTAACACCGGATACGAGACTGGAGGGTCATGGGAAGCTTATACGACCAGTAAGTCATGGAATGTTGGAGGAAGCCTTAATGGAGGAACGAGAACTGTCTACATTACTTACATGGATCAAGCAGGAAACAAAATTAATAGAACTTTAAGTTACGCAGTCTATGCGGAATGTAGTAGTAATACCAATACCTCTTATGGAGGATGGGGAGCATGTAGTAAGACTTGTGGTGGAGGAGTACAATACCGAAGTGTAACAGTAACAGATAATAAGACTGGAAGGACCTGTTCTAGTTCAACTGGTAGTCAAGCTTGTAATACGCAGAGTTGTGAACCAACTACAACTACACTATCGAATATTGGCAGTTATAATGCAATCGTCCCATTAAATAGTACAACAGCAGTCGCTATAAAACGAGGCGACGATGGAGATATGAGTGCGAATGGTAGACGTCACTATGGTTCTTTTGTCGATGCAACTATATTGAAATATACAAATGGTACAATTACTGTTGGTAATACCCAACGAATTTTAACTGGTACAGTTGGTTCTGGTTATGGTTCTTACACAAAAGCCGTTCGACTAAGTGATAATCGCTTTCTTATAATGGGAAACAGTGGTGAAACTTATAGTTCTTCTGGAAATATATCATATTATGATATTACTGCTTCTATTGTTGAGTTAAATGGAACTAGTTTTTCTGTAAAAACAAGTACCTATTGTCCAACTTCCCAAAGTTATAATCGTTGGTTTACGAGCATGGCCTGTGCTGGAAATACTTGTTATTCTATTGGGTCTTATAGTAACAATAGTAAGTCAGAATTAAGCCAGTATCTTAAACTCAGTATTTCAGGAGATTCAGTCAGTTGCTGGGTTGATAGTGAAAGTAGTAGTGGTTCTGTTCATTATTATTATGGTGACTTAGAGAATAAGGCATACATCGTTCAGGATGGATTCGAAAGTTTCATGAATGGAAGTAGGCTTTCATATTCCATTATAAATTTAGGTTCTGGAAATTATGCATACAAACAAATTTCTTATAGTGGAAGTAGTAATAGTACAGCACAGACTGCTATTAATGTACAAATTAATGGGGTAAATTATACAACGACTGAGAAATATTCTGCTGTTGGACTCTGTAGGATGGGTAGTAATCGTTTTGTAGCATATTCTGGTAATTTATATTTCTATGAATTTAACGCTAGTACGCAAAAGCTTGATTTAAAATATACAAAATCAGTGAGTAGTGGTGCTGGATACTCTACTCCTTCTATTCCATTTGGTGATGGTGCTTGCCTGATTGGAACTGGAACAACTGCAACATTGGTAAAATGGTGATATAGAAATAATATTAATATCATATATTTATTGACAAATAGAAAAAATTGGTATATTATTATAATAATAGTAATTATTACTATTATGAGGTGATTTATGAAATACTCAAAGCAACGGGAGATTATTCTCCAAATTGTCCAAAATTCTATGGATCATCCAACTGCTGATAAGATTTATGAAAAGGCTCGTATGGAACTTCCTAATATTAGTTTAGGAACTGTCTATCGAAATTTAAACCAATTAGCAGAAGCAGGTACAATCCGTAAAATTTCAACTGGAACCAGTGATCGGTTTGATAAAACATTAAAAGATCATTGTCATTTCCACTGTACGAAATGTGAAAAGATTATTGATTTACCGGTTGTATATGTCGCTCAATTAAAAGAGGATTTAATGAGAAAAGAAGGACATAAAATTGAGTATGAAGAAATACTTTTTACAGGAATATGTAAGGAGTGCCTCGAGGAAAGAAAGGAAGATTAACTATGAAAGAATTGAAAGGTAGTAAAACAGAACAAAATTTAATGGCTGCTTTTGCTGGAGAAAGCCAAGCTCGTACAAAATATGATTATTATGCAAGTAGAGCAAAAAAAGATGGTTTTGAACAAATTGCTGCAATTTTCGATGAAACTGCACGTAATGAAAAAGAACATGCGAAATTATGGTTTAAATATTTACATGGAGGATCTGTTCCTGCAACAGCTGAGAACTTATTAGATGCAGCTGCTGGTGAAAACTATGAATGGACTGATATGTATGAAGGATTTGCGAAAACCGCTCGTGAGGAAGGATTTGAAGAAATTGCACTTCGTTTTGAAGGGGTTGCTAAAATTGAAAAACGTCACGAAGAAAGATATCGTAAGTTACTTGATAATGTAAAAGAAGAAAAAGTTTTTGCGAAAGATGAACAAAAAGTTTGGATTTGCCGCAATTGTGGACATATTCATTTTGGAAATGAAGCTCCAGAAATTTGTCCTGTTTGTTCACATCCAAAAGCATATTTCGAAATTCTTGAAACAAATTATTAATAAAAAGAGCTTCGGCTCTTTTTCAATTTTATAATTCATTATAAAAAATAGTACTCTCCATACAAATTCCAACATAAAAGAGTATAATATTTGTTATAATGAAAATAGTAGAGGTGATAAAATGAAAAAAATAATTACAGCAGATGGAAATGAGGCCTGTAGTAGAACGGCCTATCAATTTACCGAATTAAGTTGTATTTATCCTATTACGCCATCTAGTCCAATGGCAGAACATTTGGATGAGTGGAGCAGTAAAGGTGTAAAAAATATATTTGAAGAATCTGTAAAGGTTGTTGAAATGCAAAGTGAAGCAGGAGCCGCAGGAATGATGCATGGTTCTTTACAAGCTGGTGTTTTGACGACGACATTTACTGCAAGTCAGGGTCTTCTTTTAATGATTCCTAATTTATACAAAGTGGCTGGAGAACTTCTCCCAGGAGTTTTTCATATTGCAGCACGTAGTTTATCGACGCATGCTTTAAGTATTTTTGGTGATCATCAGGATATCTATGCTTGCCGTGGAACGGGTGTCTGTATGCTTGCTTCATCTAGTGTACAGGATGCAGCATACCTAAGTGGTGTTGCTCATCTAGTCGCTATTGAATCAAGTTTACCGATGATGCACTTCTTTGATGGTTTTCGAACCAGTCATGAGTTAAATAAAATTGAAGTATTGGAAAGTGAAGAATGGAAGTCATTATTAAATGAAGATGCATTAAGACGTTTTCGTAGTCGTGCTCTTTCCATTCAAAGCCCAGTAACAAGAGGAACTAATCAGAACGATGATATTTACTTTCAGGCAACAGAAGCGAGAAATTCTTATTATGATGCTGTTCCCAATATTGTAGATAACTATATGAAAAAGTTAAACAAATTAGCTGGAACCGACTATCAACCATTCAATTATTATGGTGGTAAGAATGCGAGATATGTCATCGTTGCGATGGGCTCAGTTACAGAGACGATTAAAGAAACGCTTACTCATTTAGGAGAGGAATATGGTTTGATTGAAGTACATCTCTATCGTCCATTTAGTACAACTTATTTAAAGAATGTAATTCCTTCTAGTGTAGAACGTATTGCTGTATTAGATCGTACTAAAGAATCTGGTAGTGAAGGAGAGCCTCTTTATTTAGATATTGTGTCAGCCTTAAAAGATATGGATATTGAGATTGTTGGAGGACGTTATGGCCTTTCAAGTAAAAACACTACTCCAAATCAGATTAAAGCGGTTTATGATATGCTGGAAGGAGAACTAAAACATCCATTTACGATAGGAATTATCGATGATGTTACAAACCTGAGTCTACCAGTTGATCCAAATTTTAAAATTAGTTCGAGTGATGAGTTTTTAATTTATGGTTATGGTAGTGATGGTATGGTTAGTTGTGGAAAATCACTTATTAAACTAGTTGGTGATAATACATCTCGATATGTACAAGGATATTTTCAATATGATTCCAAAAAATCTGGTGGGGTAACCGTAGGTCATTTACGTTTTTCTGATTCTAAAATTCAATCGACTTACTATGTTGAAAATCCGAAGTTAATCGTGTTATCAAAGGATTCTTATTTAGATGAATTTAATATGGTTACAACAATAAATAAAGATGGTGTGTTTCTAATTAATACCGAAAAGACAGAGGAAGAATTATTAGAATTTATTCCAGATGATATTAAGGCAATCTTAAAAGAACGCAATGTTAGAATATATACAATTAATGCTTATGAACTAGCCCGTAAAGTAGGATTAGGAAGCAAGATCAGTACTATTATGGAAATTGCTTTACTTTCTTTAGTACCACTTTTGGATTTTGAACTTGCTAAAAAAGAATTAAAACAATATGCTTATGATCACTTTTCTAAAAAAGGAGAAGATATTGTCAAAGCAAATTATGATGCGATTGATTTAGCGGGTTCTTATCTAAAAGAAATACATTTAAAGGAAGAGGAATACTCTATTTCAAAGGAAAAGGTCATCGGTGTTTATCAAGCAATGGTAAGACGGCTTGGAAATGAACTTCCAGTTTCAGCATTCCAAAAGTATCCAGATGGAACCTTTGAAGCTGGGAAAACTGCCGATGAAAGAAGAAGTTTAAGTGATATTGTTCCAAGATGGTTGAATGAGAACTGTATTCAATGTAATCAATGTTCCTTTGTTTGTCCACACGGTGTTATTAGACCTTATTTGCTCTCTGAAGAGGAATATCAAAATGCTCCAGAATTTATTCAAAAGAAATGTGTAAAACCGATTTTAAAAGGGCAGGAAGGATATTTTATTATCAGTGTATGTATTGAAAACTGTACTGGTTGCGGTCTTTGTATGAATACCTGTCCTGGTAAAATGAATCAAAAAGCATTGATTCCAACTCGTATAGAAGAAGAAAGAAAAGAACAGGAACAAGAAACTTTTGACTATTTATCAAAGACGATTAAAGCTAAAGAAGTATTGCCTGGTACTGTGATTGGAACGCAATTCAAACAACCAAAATTTGCTTTCCATGGGGCATGTGCTGGATGTGGTGAAACCGCTTACATTAAGTTACTTACTCAAATGTTTGGTGAATCACTTGTTATTGCAAATGCGACAGGGTGTTCTTCTATCTATGGTGGTGATGTTCCAAATACTCCTTATCAAGTACCTTGGGCGAGCTCTCTATTCGAAGATAATGCAGAGTATGGCTATGGTATTTTGATGGGTAAACAAGTTTTAAGAAAGCGCTTATTCGATAGAGTGGAATCTTATTTGAAAGATCATGATGATGAGATATTGCAAGCATGGTTAGAAGATGCGGATAATATTGAAAAAGCGAAAATAGCAGAAGGACATAGTTCTAATTATCCAGAGGAAATTCAAAGTCTAAAAGAACATTTTAGAAAACCGAGTGTATGGACAATTGGTGGAGATGGTTGGGCTTACGATATTGGATTTAGTGGAATTGATCACGTATTAGCAAGTAATGATGATGTCAATATCTTAGTTCTAGATACACAAGTGTATTCGAATACGGGTGGTCAAACATCAAAGGCTACTCCAGCTGGTGCAATTGCATCGTTTGCTACAAGTGGTAAGAAAACTGGTAAAAAAGATTTGGCAAGAATTGCGTTAACTTATCCAAATGCATATGTTGCACAAGTTTCTTTAGGGGCAAATATGATGCAGTTGATTAAGGCATTTAATGAAGCTGCAGCTCATCAAGGACCTTCCATTATTATTGCATATGCACCTTGTATTTCTCATGGTATTAAAGGTGGAATGGGGAATAGTCTTCTCTCTGAAAAACAAGCAGTGGCATGTGGATATTTTAATACATTCCGCTATGTACCAGAAAAGAAGACCTTCTTCTTAGATAGTAAAAATCCAAACTTTGATTTATATGAAGAATTTTTAATGAATCAGACGAGATTCTCGAATCTTAAGAAGGTAAATCCGACCGAAGCTGAATTTTTACTTGAGAAAAATAAAGAGGATGCACGACTTAGATTTACTTATTATGAGAGCTTGTCAAAAAGTAATATAAATTAATTGTAAAGTTTTGTCTAGTTGTCAAAAAACGACTATTCATAACGTCCTTTTCTTGTTATACTCTTATCATAGGTGGTAACATCTATACTTGAGAATATTTCATAAAGGATAAGGGGTTATCCAAAAAAAGTAGCACAAATCTGCTACTTTTTTATTTTTTATACAAAAAGAAACTGTCCCCCTGAGAACAGTTTCATAAAAGAATAAAAAGGGGTTGGCTAGTGTGATACTAGCACCAATTCATTTCGAACTGGTGCTTTATATACTAACCGAAAACATTACAAATGTCAACAACTTTTTTTATTTTTTTGAAATTATTTTTCATTCTTAATTGACCAACGAACAAACGTTTGATAAAATGTAATAAAAGATGGTGATATCATGGAATTAACTGAGGTAAAGGGACTTGGTCCTAGTAAATTAAAATTACTGAATAAACTTGGTATTTATAATATAGATGATTTAGTTACTTTTTTTCCTTTTCGTTATGAGGAGATTCAAAAGAGTGATATAGCTAGTTTGAAACAGGATGATCATATTGTAATAGATGGTGTTATTGTAACACCTCCTAAAGTATTCTTTTTTTCTAGATCGATGAATAAGCTTAGCTTTTCCATTGAAACAGAAGCGGGAATGTTACAAGTATCATTATTTAATCGAGCTTTTTTAAAAACGCATTTGGAGTTTGGAACAGAGGTTACAGTTAGTGGTAAATATGATTTAAAACATCGTAGTGTTACAGCGAGTGATCTTTATTTTGGATTATTAGACCAAGATCGTATTGAGCCAGTCTATCATACCACCTATGGGATAACAAATAAAAACATCCGTAGTTATATTGAAAGTGCTTTAAAAGATTATAGTAGTACGGAGATTTTACCAAATACTCTTCTTGAGAAATATCATTTATTAGATCGAACAAGTTCTGTTAAAGCTCTTCATCATCCAGAAGATCAATTGCTATTAAAAAAGGCTTTAGCAAGAATGAAATATGAAGAGTTATTTTATTTTATGTTAAAGATGAACTTGTTAAAAGCAAATTATAAAAAGCAAGACGGATTAAAAAAAGTTATCTATTTTAAAGAAGTAGAAAAGTTTATCAATTCACTTCCATTCACATTAATGGAAGATCAGCAAAAAAGTGTCAATACAATCTATGATGATTTGGTAGAACCAAAACGTATGAACAGGTTACTGCAAGGGGATGTTGGTAGTGGTAAAACAATTGTGGCATTGATTTCTATTTATATGAATTATTTAAGTGGATATCAAAGTGCTTTGCTTGCTCCTACAGAAATCTTATCGATTCAACACTATAATAGTGCAGTAAAGTTGTTAGAGCCCTTTGGTGTTAAAATAGGTCTTTTAACTGGTAAGTTGAAAGCAAAAGAAAAAAAGGAAATTTATAAAAAATTAGTAACGGGTGAATTAGACTTAGTTGTTGGAACACATGCGTTATTTACTGATGATGTTGTGTATTCTAATTTAGGGTTAGTTATTACAGATGAACAACATCGGTTTGGAGTCAATCAACGCGAGAGTTTGAAGAATAAAGGAGTGACCCCCGATATCCTTTATATGAGTGCGACACCAATTCCAAGAACGTATGCACTAACGCTTTATGGAGATATGGATATTTCTAGCATTAGAACAGTTCCACATGGTAGAAAAGAAGTAATTACATTGTTGAAGAAGGATTCAGAGATGAAAGATGTTTTAGCTTTAATGTTTGAACAATTAAAATTAAACCATCAAATTTATGTGATAGCTTCTTTAATTGAAGAGAGTGAAAAAGCTGATTTTGAAAATGTTTACGATTTAGAGCAAAAGATGAATCGAGCATTTGGAAAGTTATTTAAAATTGGTATTTTACATGGAAAACTAACAAATGAGGAAAAAGATGCAGTTATGAGTTCTTTTAAGAATAATGAAATTCAAATTTTAATTAGTACAACCGTAATTGAGGTTGGTGTCGATGTTGCAAATGCGACAATGATGGTTATTTTTGATAGCTTTCGGTTTGGCCTTTCTTCTCTACATCAATTACGTGGTCGAGTTGGTCGAAATAGTTTGCAATCCTATTGTATTTTAATTAGTAATAAAGAGACAGAGCGATTAGAAATATTAACAAAGACAACTGATGGTTTTAAAGTGAGTGAAGAGGATTTTATGATTCGAGGTAGTGGGGATTTATTCGGTGAAAAACAAAGTGGAGATATGGTCTTTCAAGTAGCCGATTTAAAAAAAGACTTTAATATTTTACTGAAGGCAAAAGAGGATAGTCAAGCATTATTAGATGGTGAATTGGATATTACAGAAGAAGAAAAAAACTTTGTTTTAGGTTTCCTTGATAAAACAGGTAATTTAGCTTAGTGATGATCTTTGTCATAAAAAAGTCATTGACAATTTTAGTTTCCTTCTATATAATTATCATAGGCGTGATACGTCACGCTAATCGCTCTTACGGACATAGTGTGAGAGTGAACAACCAAAACCCCCTGAAGGAGCCGAAAGGCTCCATTTTTGTTATAAAATAATGGGTTTTTAGTGTTGTAAATATCTCTAGGTAATAATTAGGTAATATTTTAGTAGAAATTATATTGTATTTTTTGAAATTACATGATATATTTAGTATGTAAAGATGCAAGGCAGTATTGGCACTCTTAGTGAGGAATAATACTGTTTTTTTTGTAAACCGGGTTATTTCTTACTGAATTTTGGAGGTGATAATTATACATGTGACTATCATCTATAATATTTATAAATAATAGAAAAGAAGGAAAAAATAATGTCTAAGAAAATTTTAGGTCTAGCAGTTTTTTCAGTTCTAATGTTATTTTCAACTGGTAAGGTTGATACAATGACTTTGAACGAAAATGGTAATTATGTTAATTTAAATAATATTGAGATTACTTCTTCTGAAAAGGAAAAACTTTTAAATCTTGGCTTTACAGAAGAACAAATAGAAACAATGGACAATATTGAATTTAATAATAATAAAAATCTTGCTGGTCAAGTTGTCGCACAAACAACTAAATACTATAAATCAACTGTAATATACAATAATTCTGGAATAGGATTATTTTCAACAAATTTAAATAATAATCCTATAGTATATGATGTTGAGATAACAGAAGATGAATATAATAATTTACAAATTAATAATAGTGGTTTAAATGATGGAATTAGTACATTTGGTAATCATAATGGATATACTGAAACTAACGGAAAAAGGTTAACCACTACAATTATTTCAGTTAACGGGAGGTATCGTTTAAAAGCTGATTTAGTATGGAAAAATATTCCTTCTACTAGATCTAATGATGTATTAGCAATTGGAATAGATGCAACTGTATCAGGGATTCCTAGTACAAAATATATGAAACAAACTTGGTATTATGATAATCCGTGTCTACAGGCATCTGAATATGGATCATCAACAAGTGCTAGTTGGAAAACCGATTCAGCTGGGTATGGTGTCGCATTTACTTTACCTGGTAATAAAACTTGTTCTATACCATCTGGAGATCCGTGGGTATTACCTACTGTAAAATCAGTTCCGGTTACTTCATTAAGTTCTTATATGTATTTTGAAATAAATAAATTAACTTCTCCAATTAATACAATTAATGCATATGGAGATTATGCACATGCAGTAACAAGTGTTGGTATCTCAACATCTATTGGATTTAGTTTTGGTCTTTCTGGTGTTGGTATTGGTATCACATTTTCACCAAGTGTATCTTCTAAATTTGATAGTATGAATACTGCACAAGCTTATTGGGATGGTTTAAATTGGTAAAATATTTAATTCAAAAAACTACATAGTTCATGTAGTTTTTTGAATTGATTATGATATAATTAAAGTAGGAGGTATCTATGAACAAAGATAAAAATTTAAAGATTATAATTGTCTGCTTAGCATTATTGATTGTTATATTAAGTACATATTTTGTAAGTAATTACAATCAATTTCAAGTATATGTTTTTTCTGGAAAAGAAGATTCATTTAGTGTAAGTGGAAATGCATCTTTTACGAAAAGTATCCGATTATTAAATATTAATGGCATAAAATATAATGATACAGATATTATGATAAAAAAAATAAAAATATCAATGTTTGCTAAAATAAAAAATGAAGATAGAATGATATATGCTAGTGAAAAAGATAGTGATATAGCATTTTCTTTAGTTGATTATTTGAATGAATATTCATATTCTATATCAGAACAATATGGGTATAATGAATATTTTAATAAAAATATTATTAAAAAATTTAATGATATAGTATATTTGAAAATAGAAGTTACAGAAGAAATGGGCAACAGTATAACTAAAATAATTAAACTTAATAGTGATAAGTACTCTAATAATAATTGGTTTTATAGAAAAACAAATCATATTTAAAATTAGGTTAAATAAAAAAATGGAAGAAAGTCATCAAACTCTCTTCCGAGTCTGTAAATAATTTTGTGTAAAGTATAAATCCTTTCTATGGTAATATAGAAATATATGAACTATAGGAAGGATTTTTGTATGAAAGAAAATAAAAACAATGAAGTTGTAAAATACATATTAGAAAATTATGATATTAAGAACCCTAATGATATAGCTGATGCACTTAAAGATATGTTTAAGGGATTTATTAGTTTTAATTTATAAATATGTCTAATTTTGTAAAAATGTGTTACAATTTCATTATGCAAGTGCTAGTACAGACTTAATTTTATAAGTTTTTGTATTGGCTTTTTTGTTGAGTGAGGTAATATTAATGAAAATAAAAATAATTATAAAAGCTATCCTGTTTGGAGTTGATGAAACAGTTATAGATACTTTAAAAATTGGTAATGGTTATAATATTATAAAAGATAGCATGATTAATAAGGAACTGTGGCATGAACTTGATTATACAGCCTTTGGAATGAGAAGAATTTATGAAATTACCGGAGTAAATGATAATTTAGATATTGCTATATTAATGAAAACTGTTTTTCTAGATATTCCAAAAAAAATGGTGAAAACGATTATGAAAAAATCGAGAAAAAATATTTGAAATCGAAAATTTCGAAATACAATATGTATCTATAAAAAGCAGAATAATTAGACTTTTTTAACGAAAATAGTTTTAATATTAAAGAATTGTTAGTTAATAGTTATATAGAGGATAGCAATGGTAATTTTAATTTATTTTTTAGTTCTAAAATACCATTTCCAGAAAGAATTAGAGGAAAAGAAAAATTGTTAAGTTTGAAGTCACAAGATGATATCGATGATTTCAATAGGTTTATTGCAGATTTTGATTTAGAATTTCCAAAATCAAAATTTTCAAATAAGATTTTAAATGCTGCATGTTTTTTATATGATCAATCATATTGGGCACCTGTTGAAACGTTATGCTTTATGGTTTGTATTATAGGTTTAGAAAGTTTAATGGTTGCTGGAAAATCGGAGGCTTCATATCAACCGATATCCATATCCATAAATGGTATTATTAAAAATATTGAGGAAACAGATATTAAATATGCGAGAGAATTATTAAGAAAAGTAATTTTTAAGATTCTAGATATTAATATTTCTCAGTAAGAATTGGTTGAACAATTAGATTTAAAGGGCTATAAAAATGGCTTTTGATAACTTTATTAATAGAAATAAGAAATATAATGAATGCAACAGATATTGAAAAAATCACTACTAATAAAATTTTAATAGATAAGAGAATGAGGAGATTTGAATGGGTAAAGAGATTATTAATATAAAAGAGAAATTTATTAAAAACAAACAAAATTTTGTTGAGCAATTTAGGCAAGAGTTTACAAATTTAATTGAATTAATAGAAAAATTTGAACCTTATGAAATATTCTCACATTTAAACACCTTTTTAAAAATGACTTCACTTAATATAAGAACAGAATATGATGTTAATGGTCCATCAGTAGAATTAAAATATACTATAGAATTAATTCAAATGATTATTACATGTATTTCAGAAAAAGAGTTTAAAAAAGAAAAAATGCAAGAAGAGGATGTATATAAGTTGATGACGATATCTTCTGAAATATATAATTTAAAACTTCAGTATATTATGGCTTATACATATGAGATATATGATGAAAAAAGTGAGATCTCTGAATATATTTTTGAATCGGCAATCAATTCAGAAATAACAGGAAAAAGGTATGATATTTTTGAATTAGAACACTATTTAGAAATATTCTCACCTTTAAGAAATTATTTTGAAGATACTTATAAATTTTCATTAGATCAATTAATTGAAGGTATTGATAATTTAAAGAAAAAATTTATGTTTGGTTTAAATGATTCTCGAGATAAGATGTTAGAAATAATGAGTAAAGGGAATCCAGAGTGCCTTACTGATGGTGACAAAGAACAATTTTATTTAAGCATGGATGAAATGTTTGGTCTAAAATTACAAAATGTCGCTGAAGTCACTAAATGGCCAATTGAATTTATGAATATACTTTCTTATAATATTGGAGAAAGTTCCTTTCCAATTAACGATGTTAGTTTTGAAAAATTATATAACTTACATAAAGAAATAAATAAAAAACCGTTAATAAGATTGAATAATGGTTATTATCATCTTTCTATACATAGATTATTAGATAATTTAGATAGAATTATTTTAAAGGATTTGTATAAAAAAAATAAAGATAACATTGAATTAATAAAGAAAAAAGTAGCTTCAACTTGTGAGGAATTAGTTGGTAAATACATAAAAAATATTATTCCATCATCTGAAGTTTTAATTTCAAATTATTATAAATCCAATAAGAAAATATGTGAAAATGATATTTTAATTACATTTGATAAATATTTATTTATAATAGAAGTTAAATCTGGTTCTTTTACCCCTGATGTTGCAATAAACAATATAGATTCACACTTTGATTCTCTAAAAAAACTTGTAGAAGAAGCAGACTCACAAACTAATAGATTTATGGAAGAATTAGAAAATAAAAGAAAATTAGATATTTATGAGTCCAACAATAAGCAATCACACAAGAAAAAAACTATAAATGTGGATGATTATAAAGAAGTATTTAAAATAGCTATAACTCTAGAGGGATTTAATGAAATAGAAGCACGTGCTGATAAAGTAGGAATTTTAAATTTAAACAAAGATATTATAGTTTGCTCATTAGATGATTTAAAAGTATATAGTGACTATTTTAAAAATAATCCAACACAGTTTTTGCACTATATGGTATATAGAAGAATGGCTACTCATACAAAAGGAATAAATCTTAATGATGAACTTGATCACTTGGGATTATATATTGAACATAACTGTTATCCTATGACAGCAAATCATTTAATGAATGGTAAAAGAAAGATAAATCATATTTTATTTGAAGGTGTTCGCGAAAAACTAGATTTATATTATAATAGGAGTTATATAGGGAGAGAATATGTTGTAGATAAGCCAGTACAAGAAATTCCTCCAAGATTAAATCAAATAATTGAATATTCAAATAATAATCCTGATTTAGGACTTATAACGTGTATTGGATATTTGTTAGATATGAGTGGTATAGAAAAGGAAAAATTATTTAGTAATATTGAAATGTGTATTAATCACTATATAAATACTAAAAGAATAAAATATGCATGCATTAGTAATTGTCCAGAGAACTTATTAGTTTTATGTTGCATTATTGATAATAATTTTGATATAAAGATTGCTTATGATGATGTATATGCTAATATGAAAATAACTAAATCAAATCAGGCGAATATATTTTTCTTATTTTATGATGAAACTAAAACATTAATTAAAATCAAAAATATACTATTGACATCAGAAGATGAGAGATATTTATCAACAGAAATAGATGAAATAGTAGAAAAAATTAAAGAAAACAGATTTGATAAAAGAAAAAAACAAAATGGAAAAACAAAAATTGGTAGAAACGAATTATGTCCTTGTGGGTCTGGGATTAAGTATAAAAAATGCTGTGGAAAGTAATTGTGGTTATCAAACAATATAAATGTTTAGAAGAAACTCATAATATTATAACTACCAATGTTAAATATAAACATTATTAGAAAGATAAATAATTTTAGGCATTATTTAGGTATTAAAATTGGAATAAACAAATAATTTATATTAAAATCAAATAAACTATTTTGAACTAAATTGTATATAAAATAAGATAAAAAGGGTGATTTTAAGCTAAAAAGATACTTAAAAAATTTGCCCCCTGAAGCTAGGTCGAGAGACCTAGCATTTTTTTATATTAAAAATGATTTAGAACGATTAAAAGCGAATAAAAATAATTAATTAAACACTTAAGGTATTATATTCTAAAATAATTTGTCGAAAATGGTTGTCTTATTTTAAAATAGATGCTAAAATAAAATGAAATTGAAAATTATTAATTTATTTTTAATTAAAATGAAACTTGGGTATGTTTGCCCGAAGTAGTAGTATAAACCTCTTGAGAGGGCAAACGATGTAGTAGTTGTTTTGCTCTCTTTTTATTTATTACACAACATAGGAAACTATGTTTATATAAAAATAGACTATAGTTATTTATAATCCTAATGAAAGGAGGAATTTGTATGAAGAAAATGGCAATTAAAAATGATATTGTTAATAATCTTAAAACAAAACTTTCTAGTAAGAAAATCAAAATTTCTTTTGGTAATAAGATAGGTTTGGGTTACGACGGATGTGGAACCCATACTCATAAATAAATTATAAAGACCTCCTATGTTGTGTAAACTAAATTATTGGAGGTAGAAAAATGAGGAGTCCTTGGTTAAGTCGGGAATACGACAAATCCAAAAATGTAGTAGTAAAAAAAGTTGGTAATAAATATATTTTAAAAAACAATATTACAAAATCAGAATACTTATTAAGTGAAGATGAATATGAGAAGTATGATAGTAATAAATTCAGTGAGATAGAATGGGAAAAACTTTATTTTAGAGGATTAGCAGTTGATAAAAACTGTGATACTTTTGAAGTTAGTTCAGATTTTTCAATAGACGATAAAAAATTTATAAAGTCTAGTAAAGTTAAAATTTTTCCATTAAAAGTTGAGAATGAAACTTTTCAAATTTTAATTAATCCAGAATTAGGTTCGTGGATTGCATTAGATACTGATGAGTATGAAAAATATGAAAATAATCAATTATCTAAAGATGAATGGTTTAGCTTATTTATAAGAGGATTATGCGAAGATGAGGATAATACTGAAATGGATTTTGATTTTCCAATACCTGCTGATTATCCTAGTGTTATTGTAGTTAATATCACAACAGGTTGTAATTTAAGATGTAAATATTGTTTTGCAGATTGTGGACCATTTAAAGGGGAAGATATGACTGAAGAAGTAATGGATGCAACTATTGATAGTATGTTATCTATGCCTCAAGTCAAGGTAATAACCTTTGAATTTCAAGGTGGGGAAGCTTCTACTAATGTAGTTGGAATGAGGACTTTTATTGAAAAAGTAGAAAGTGTCAAAACGAAATATGATAAGCTTGTAAAATATAGAACAGAAATAAATTGTATTTTGGTAAATGAAGAATTAATGTCACTAATAAAAGAATACAACGTTAGTGTTGGTATAAGCCTTGATGGTCCTAAAGAAATGACAGATCAGACAAGAGTCGACATTAATGGTAATGGTGCTTTTGATAGAATAGAAAAAGGAATAAAAAAATTAAGAGATAATGGTATTTATATAGATGGAGCTGTATGTACTGTTGGACAACATAATGTTCATTATCCACGTCAATTAATGGAATTTTTTAACGAAGTTGGAATGAATTTTAAACCCAGACCTGTTAACATTTTAGGGAGAGAAAAAGAAAACAATTTAACTACTAAACCGGGAGAATGGGCAAAATGTTTTAAAGAAATGCATGAAATGAGAGATGAAGTAGATGTAGAAAATTTCTCTATTCATATTTTTGAAGAAAATGTGTATACACCTATCAGAGATTATATTTGTTTAAGATATCCATGTGGTGCTGCTAGAGAACTTGTATCTGTTAATCCGAACGGAGATGTATTTCCTTGTGATGGTTTCAAAGGAGAAGAAAAATTCGTTATGGGTAATGTATTAAATGAAAAAATTGAAAATATGTTGCAAAAACCAGAAATAATTGAATTAAGAAATAGGACTGCTGAAACTATTGAAAAATGTAGTAATTGTTTATTTAGAGGAATGTGTTGTTCTTGTTGTTATTCAGCTTATGGGAAGTTTGGGGATATATATCGTGAAGATCCGCATTGTTCTGACAGAAGACAAATGTATTTATATTTAATGCAATCGTGGTTGAAAGAAAATGTTTTAGATAAGGAAGAATCAATTGAAAAACAACCAGTTAATTGTTGAAAGTAGAGAAACAGGAAAAACAACATATCTATTTAATGAAATTCATAAATTAATTGAAGAAGGAAGAAATGTAATAGTATTAGATTCTGCAACAGATCATGTAGAAAAATCTTTGTTGAAAAAGGTAATTGGTGATTTTAAAAATGCACATGTTATCGATATGCGTGATGAAAATGCTGTTGTATTAAAAGATTTATCAATTTCAGAATTTATAACAAACTTTATGAATTTTTTTCCATTTAAAGATATCTATAATAATAGAAATAAAGTTATTTGTTTCGATTTATCTTATTTTTTGGAATTAGGGCATGACATATTTGATGAAACAAATGATATGAAAAAATATAAGTATTATAGAAATTTATATAATATGTTATCTCAACAAATTGTTCTAACAATAATTTTAATGGGAAAATATGGGATGATTAAAAATAGTATAGTAGTAATGGATGAAATAGAATTTCCTGTTATTGATTATGATGTATCTTTACTTCAAGATGACATTAAATTTCTAGCATCAGTTCATCCGGAAAATGCTTTTGGGAGTTTTTATGAAAGTTTTGAAAAACTGGATTTTAAAGTGTTTAAAAGAAGAAAGGACTGATTTTATGAATATATCTTTGGAAGAATTAGAAAAAGAAAGAGATTATTTAATAAAGACTTTAAGCGTAATAAACAGTATTATAGATGAGAGTGATGAATCTATAAGAGATAAAATGAATTCTATTACAGAAATGAAAAGATATATTTGGGAAAATTCTGGAACATTAGATGAAGTTGAAATAGCAGATGGAATGTACAATGTAAATGTAGATGTTGAACATACAAATAATAGTATTAACAGTTTGCAAAAATTAAGAAGATCCTTAATTAATCCTTATTTTGGAAGAATTGATTTTGAAAAAGATGAGGATATTGATCAAATATACATAGGAATCAATGGAATTATGAAGGACTTAAATTTTTATGTTTTTGATTGGAGAACACCAATTGCTAGTATGTTTTATAATTATGGAATCGGACCGGCTTCATACGAAGCACCAGTTGGTTCTATTGAAGGGAATATAACTTTAAAAAGGCAATATAAAATTCAAAATGGAAATATAGAAAGATGTTTCAATAGCACACTAAATATAGATGATGAATATTTACAAGAAATTTTATCAAAATCATCTTCTGATAAAATGTCAAATATAGTTAATACCATACAAAGAGAGCAAAATGAGATAATCAGAAATATTGTTGATAAATATTTGATAGTTCAAGGAATTGCAGGTAGTGGCAAAACTTCGGTTGCATTACATAGAATCGCTTATCTGTTATATAAAGAAAAAAATTTAACTTCAAATAATGTATTAATATTCTCACCAAATGATGTTTTTTCAGAATATATTTCTCAAGTTTTGCCAGAACTTGGAGAAGATAATGTTTTGCAAACTACATATAGTGACTTTTCAAAGTCTTATATAAAGGACTTCAAGGAAATAGAAAGCTTCACAAATTTTATTGAGAGATTTTATAAGAATAATGATATTGATGAGGAAAAGTATAGGGTAATCCAATTTAAATTATCAGATCAATTTAAAAGGTTGCTCGATAAATCTCTATGCGATTATAAAAATAGTATTTTTTTCACTAGAGGTATTAGTATAAACAGTACAGAGATAGATGTAAATGAATTAAACTCTTTGTTCAATAGTAGATATGGCAGTAAACCGATTGATGATAGATTAGAATATATGTCTGAATATATTTGTGATTCAGCAAATATCTCATACAAAAAATATGGAAAAACTATTCAAAATAAACTTCGTGAATATTTAAATAAAAATTTAAGTATCAAGGATTTATATTCTAAAATATTGATGTCAGAGGATTTTAAGAATCAATCTGGAGTATTTAAAGATGCCGATGTATCTGCAGGTAAGGTTTTAAAATATGAAGATTTAATATCTATGTTATATTTGAATTTTGAATTAAATGGTTATCCTAGTGGAAGAAATATTAGACATATAATAATCGATGAGGCACAAGATTATACTCTTTTACAGTTATCAATGTTAAAAAGAATCTTTAATACTGCATCATTTACAATATTAGGTGATATTAATCAAACAATTAATCCATATTACAAATATGAAGATTTTAATCAAGTCAATTCAATTTTTGATGAAAAAGCAAGATATATCGAGTTATTAAAAACTTATCGTTCTAGTGAAGAAATTATAAAATACACTAATGATATTTTAGGTTTAAACAATGCTTGTTCAGTTAGAAAAAGTAATGAAATACCTGTTGCGTTGAGAGAAGTTGATGATACTGATGTAATTATTCAATTAATAACTGATATATCAGAAATGAAAAAATCTGGTATGGAAAGAATAGCAATAATTACAAGAAATAATAATGAAACATTAGATTTGTATGATAAGCTTAAAGATAAAATAGAAGATATAAGTTTAGTTGAAAATAATAAAAAAGGTGGAATTAACAATACTGTAATAATGCCATCTTATATATCAAAAGGATTAGAATTTGATGGTGTAATAGCATATAGTTCTAAAGAAAATGAATATACAGAAAAAGATAAACATTTATTTTATGTGGTTTGTACTAGGGCTCAACATAGTCTGTCGGTTTATAATGGCCCAACGTTAACATTAAAGAGAAACAATGGCTATGCAAAATAATATACTGTGTGGTAGTTCCTGTGTAAAATACATATTAGAATCTAAAAATATCAACGTAGATAATCTAAATTATGAAATGTTATGGATAACAGAATTGGCAAATGCTATATTTGAAAGTGGTATTAAAAACGTACAATTGCGATGTTTTAATAGTAATTTATATAATGATTTTATAATAAAAAAAGATGTTGATTTAACTTTTTCTGGATTCAAATTTCTAAATGAAATATTAAAAAAAGGTATAAATATCAATGTAATTAAAATGGATTTAAAGTCTTTTCAAAAAGAGTTGTTAGAAAATGAATATATTATATTGTGTGTTAAGTCTAATATATTTAATAATAGCGATAATATGGATGGTGGCCATTTTATTATTGTAAATAATGAGATATTAGGAAATAAAATAAAAATTATTAATCCTATTAAGGATAAATATGAAGAAAAATATATGACAATAAAAGAGTTGATAAAGTGTTGTAAGAATTATGGTTCTTGGCGATTGTTAATAAAGGAGGATTAAAATGATTAAAGTAATTGCTTTTGATTTAGTTGGAGTGTTAGTTAATGAAAAAAATATAGAATTAACAGAAACTGAAAGTAAATTAGAAAGAATGTTTGGACCTAATATTAATGACTCTGATTATTTGAAAAACGCTAGAGAATATATTGAAAAAGATTCTATACTTATGAGAACTACTGAAGATCTTATTACAAAATTATATAAAGTAAGAGAAAAAGATTTATTTGAAAAAATTAAAAATAAATATAATAATATCAAAATTATAATAGCAACTAATCATGTTTCTTTTGTTAGAAATTTTATCGGCGAGTCATTCGGGGTAGACTTTTTGGATGATGTTATTATATCTGCTGAAATACATAAAATAAAACCCAACACCGATTTTTATGAACATATATTAAATAAATTCAATATAAAACCCAGTGATTTGTTATTTTTAGATGATAATCAAAAAAATATTGATGGTGCAAGCGAAATTGGTATAAATACAATAAAAGTTGATAGTACAACATCTTTAATTAATGAAATATTTAATTTCATTCATAATAATGACTAATTTTATAGATGTTAATTAACAAAGTAATTGTAAACCCCTATATATAATAATTTTTAAATTTTTAGGCATTATTTAGGTGTTAAAACTAGAGTAAAATAATAATTCCTATTAAATAAAAATAATTAAGTTTAATATAAATCATATATAAAACAATATAAAAAGGGCAATTTTAAGTTAAAAGGATACTTAAAAATTTGCCCCCTGAAGAGAGCGAAAGCTCTCATTTTTGTTGTTTTAGATTAAAAATATTTAATACCATTATAAAAAAGTTTAAATAAGATTAAATTTATAGACATGTAATTTAGTACAATATATAGATAAAAAATTAGAAGCTGAGTTGATAAATGCAATAATAGATAAATTTAATATTTATTCTGATGATATTGACAATTTAGTGTAAATTTTTCAACTAATTTATTAATTTATGTTGAATTATACTATAATAAAATAAAATGATGTTACTTCTTATAAAAGAAAGGTTAATGAAAAAATAAATATCTAAAATTTAAATATATAAACTTGATAAAATAACTAACCAATTTGATATTAAATACACTATATAGTTGAAAGGTGATAATGTGGATAAGATATATGATGAATATTATTATAAAATATATTATTGGGCAGTAAAAAAAACTAACAACAAAGAAGATGCTGAGGATTTAACTAATAACGTATTTATTGCCATTTTTGATTACTTTGATAAAGATATAAATGTAAATAAAATTGAAAATTTAATATGGAAAATTGCCTATAATATTTGGTGCGCACAGGCAAAAAATATATTAAAGAAAAGAATTATCTATCATATGATGAGGAACTTAATATAAGAAATGACAATAATATATTGGATAAAATAATATATAAAGAAATAATAACCAATTTAGATAGTATTGGTTTAACCCAAAAAGAAGAAATGTCATTTAAATTATATTACATTGATAACTTTTCAATCAAAGAAATAGCTAAAAAAATAGATACTAGCGAAAATAACATTAAATATTATTTGTATAATGCTAGAAAAAAGGTAAAGGAGAGATGGCTATGAAAGACTTAAACTTAGACAAATATTTAAATATTGTAAACAGAGAAAAATTAAAAAGAGGATTGGATACATATATTCCTTTATATCCGATGTTAAGGATGGAAAATGATAAAATGTATGTAGTAGTTATGTTGACAGATGAGAATGATGATGTATGGAACATAAATGGAAATGTTAAACCAGAATATTGGGTTTTGATAGATACTGATAATAATGAGATATTAGAATTTAATAAGACAAGTGAAAAAGATTTTGTTATAGGCAATATGATACCTAAAAAAATGGAAGACAAACAAAAAGAAATATCTAAATATACAATAAAAAAAGTATTACAATATAAAACATATTTAATAGAGGATATAAAAAAAGAGAAATTTCCTCTTCAAAAAAAATTATCGGATATTCTTGGTAAAGATATGAAAATAGATGGAGAAGTAGTAAATATAAATGATTATTTGCTAGTAAATTTAGAAGAGGATATAAAAAATAAAATAAATGATTTGGTTGATACATTAGTTCATTCAAAATATGGTTCATTAACATTTTATTATGACAAACTATTTAATAGTATTATTGATGAATATAAAACAAAAAAACTAGTAGATAAAGAAAAGGTTAAACTATGCATAGCAATTATGAATTATTATTACGATGGTGTTATAGGGATAGATAATATATTTAATATATAAAATATATATGTAATTGAAAGAAAAAACTAATGGATTTAGTAGATAGTTAAAGGAGAAAATAAAAATGAGTTTAGAAGGTTTTAGTAAAAAAGGAATGGAATTAGGAAATAATATAGAAGGAATTAATGAAACGAAAAACAATTTGCATCAACAATATCTAAGTGCAATAAAAAGGCTTGCATTAGATAAAATGAAAAATGATATATTGTTTGAGGGTAAACTTGAAGCAACAATGAGAAATTTATCTTCATCTGGTTTAAATATTTCAAGGGAAAACCTACTTAAAGATATTCAAAAAGAAATTGGTAAGCAAAGGATGGGTTTTGATTTGGAAGCTGATTTTTCTATTGCAACACCATCAATTGATATTCCTAGTTATGATACATCATCCCAAATAGATCAATTAAAAAATAATTTAGGGAATCTTTTTGAGTCGGCACCAGTTCAAGAGCAAAGAACTATAAATGTATCAGGATTAATTCCAAGAGAACCAGCTATACAAAGTACAATGATTTCCGAAAGTAACGTATCATCAAAAAATGAACATCAGGTAAAACAAACACCTATACATACCAAGCAAGAAGAACAGAACATAAATGAAAAATTACAAAAAGAGGTTCAGGAAATTAGTCAAAAATTGGAATGGGCCAAACAACAAGCAAATACACCCTTATCAACTTACATAGGTGATTTAACTAATTTATCTGATGCTGTTAAACAAAAAATAATACAACAAATGGAAATCAAAGGTAAGGGCGAAGTAATAATATCTGAAATTGAAAATATATATCAAGAAGGAAATTATATTGTAGTTGATGCAAAAAATAATCAAGGTCATTTTATTGGAGCTGAATTTACGCTAGATGAATTTTCAAAATTAGTTAGCCAGCTACAAGATAAAATTGAAACGAATTCATCTCCGTTATCATCACTTTCATCGCAACAGCCAATTGAAAGAAAAAGTAATGATTTACAACAATCATTAAATGCAGCTGCATTGCAGGTAGCAGAACTACAACAACCACAAATGTCAATTTCTAACAAACAACTTCAACAGATTGAAAATAACGAATTAAAACAAAAAACTGAATTTATAAATCAAATAATATTTTCAATGGTTAATGCAGGGGAATTTTCATACATAGGTGATATAAGTCAAAAAATTGATATGATGAATAATGTTAAAAAGAAATTAGAAAGTAAATCAGCCGAGGAATTACAATTTATATCATCCAAATATAAAGTACAAAATATTGGGGAAGATACATTGCAAAGTGGCATGCATAGATAGGGAAGAAGATAAAATAAATAGAGAATTGAAAAATAAAGTAAATGAATATGCAGTTAATCATGGATATAAAGGAGCAAAATATATAGGTAATTGGAAAAAATATAAAATCTACGAACCATATATTGATACTGATGAAATTTCATATACAGGATTACCACTAGTTATATTAGTAAATACGAATGATGAAATTCGTATGTCTACGTCTGAAGAAGCTATGTTTACTCTTGATGAAATGAATAATGAAGAAGATATTTATTTAACAGATATTAAAAATAATACAGTAAACAATAATCCAAAATTATCATCTGATGAATCTGTTAATAAAATGATTCATCAAATAGATGATAAGATTGAACAATTAAAAAATAATCAGGTTAATGAAACAATTAATTTAGTTAGTGATACAGAAATAGATAAAATTATGAATGATAATTTAGAAGAAATGATGAAATCTTCAATTTTAGATAAGTCAATTAATGAACTATTATCCACTAAGAAGAAATTTATTGATGATTGGTATACTTTATTAATTAATACAGTTGATGAATATTGGGTTATGAATAGTGGAATATATCGTGTGCATATTCATAGTATTATTGATGCAATATTAAGAAGAATTGAAGATGAAACATCAAAGAAACAATTGGAAGTTTTGAATTAAGTTGAGGAATGTTTGAAAAAACAAAATAGAGTTATGCTTATTAAAATTGTATTTGATATGAAATCTATGAATAATTTAATATGAGAGGGGAAAACTCTCATTTTTTGTTTTGAAATTTTTATAAACATCTATTTTTTTAGATGTTTTGTTAAACCATAATCAAACGTGATATACTGTAATTAATTATAAATTGTGAATGGATTGTTAAATAGCCATAATTTGTATAATTACTAATATATAAGTTTTTAAATGAGGTTGAGTAAAGTGAATTTATTAGAAGAGGTTTATAAAAAATTACAAAAACATGATGATAGTAATCAACACATATATGATCGAGCTCATAATGTAATTACTTTAAAGGCAGCGAATAAAGGAATAAAAAAACAAGCTGTTGTAAAACATGATGATTCTATAACGTCAATAATTATTGTATTGTTGATTATGATTTTTAACTACATTTTTGTTTGGTTTTCAAAAGAATTATTTGTTTATATATGGATCACATTAGGTTTACCTATCCTGGTAATTATGATTGGAGATCTATTAGCTTTTCTTCATATCTTGAAGCTAATACAAGCTGATAGGAAAAAGTTAGCAAATTGGATTCCCTTATTTATTTTTATATTGATTATAATCTTATTTATAGTCTTTCCACCGCATGAAACAAGAGAATATTATGGATACAAAAAATATTATAATAAACGAACTGAAGTTGTAGATATGATAAAAAATGGTAGCTTGGAATCTTCTGAGCATAAAGAAGTATTGCTGCCTAATAATTATAAAAAAATATCAGATTTTGGTGAGATATATGTTTATTTAAATAATGAACGAGAAACTTTAATTGGATTTTGGATAAATAAATCTTTTCCTGATGGCGGTAATGAAATTGTTTATTCTTCAAATGGCGAAAAATTAATAAAAGAAAACATTGGATCTATCCGGAAGATAGAAAAAAGAAATAACAATTGGTATTTTATAGCACATGAGTAAAAGAGATTTTGTATAAAGGAGAGTTAAATGAGAAAAGTATTTTTATATTTGTATCCAATACGTGAATACATAGAAAGATCGATTCAAGAAAACTGTTATGATAATGAAAATGGTTTTGAAAATCCCATTTTTGTGTTAAATGAATGTATTCAAGAAAGATATCGGAAGAGAGGTTTCGAAATTTATTTTGCAAATTATCCAGATAGGGAGTTGTATGGTGTTCAATTAAGTGATAATGATAATATAATCTATACTGATATAACGTTTAATGAGACTTCTGAATATAACGAGGATAGTAATGAAAACTCAATTGATCAATTAAAATATCCTAATGAACAGTATTTATTAAATCAAATTGGAGATGTAAAAGAAATTGTTATTGGAGGATTTCACTCTGATGATTGTGTGAAAAGGGTTGCTGAATTTTTTTCAAGTAGGGGCATTGATACATTAATAGATATGGAATTAACGGATAGATTCTTTCATTTATATAAAAAGTCATATTTTATGAAAGAAAATTATAATCCGGCTAACTATGAACAATATATCATAGCGCTTGGTTTAAAATATCATGAACCATTAGAAATTTTAAAAAAGCAAATTGAAATGATATATGGTCATTCCATATATAAATTTGATCAATATAATCCAACTATAGTGGCTGATGAAATATTAGAAATGGATTCTAAAAATAAATCTAGAAGATAGTACAACCCGTTTCTCTAGTTGAGTTGAAGAAAAAATGTTGACAATCAAGTAAAAAAAATAAATTTTAAATATGCTGGAAAAGAAGGAATATGTATTAACAAAGAAAAGATAGGTTCAGTTCAGTCCTATCTTTTTTGTAATGTCTTGCAATATTCTTTTTTTATTATTGAATTATCTCTTCTCAAATTAGGATCAATAGTAGCACTAACAAGAGAAACTGTTAATAGACATTTTCTATTCTGATTGATAGCTGTTCCATTAATGTTTCCCCAAATATCAATGTTAAAAGCATTTACTTGATTTCGATCTGTAATATCTAAAACAAAGATATCTTCATTCATATCACAATCAGGACACAAACATTTTTCGTCTTCTTTTTCTCTTGCTTCTTCTTTAATTAGTTCACCATTTTGCTCTTTTAAAAAATAAGAGACAATTTGTGCACGAAACATCATCATTTCTTCATCACTTTGTTGTTTTGTATTTTCAATTTTATCTGTGCTGATTTTTAATTTTAAATTGGTACCACTTTCTGCAAATATATTGGATAAGCTAGTATTAAATTCAAGACAGGTATTATTGTCTACGTCAACTAACATTTCTAAAGTTGTTTCATCCCTAAGTTTATATGGTAGTGATAGCCCGTCCTCATCACCACTATTTTTGTAGGCAATGAATGATGATTCGGAAAAATCAAACACATCTGTTATTCTTTCTAATTTATTCATAATTCCTCCTTTTGAATAAATTTTATTTTACTTTTTAATATGGAAAATGTCAATGAATTTGAAAATGATTTTCAAATTTATTGACAAAACTATATTTCAGAGTATAATTTTTACTTAAGAGTTATTATTGAGGTGAACTATGGGAATTTATAAAACAAAGCAAAAATCAAATGTATTAAAAATATTATCCGATAACATTGATAAAGAATTAACAATTAGTCAAATAAAAGAGATTGCTGATCAGATGGATATGAAATTAGGATTAACTACAATTTATAGGGGACTAGACGAATTAGAAAAAATGAATCAAATTAGAAAAACTGTTCGTCCAAATGGAGAAGCAGAATATCAATTAGTTCAAGAAGAATGCTTTCATCATTTTCATATGAAGTGCTCTAGTTGTGGAAAGCTAATTCATCTGGATTGTAGTGAAGTAGATTTATTGATGGAACATATATCAAAAAAACATGCATTTCATATTGATTCTATTAGTACAACCATTATGGGTGTATGTGACAGTTGCTATAGAGAAGAGGCAAATTAATATGCGAATATCATTTTTAGGAAAAGGTGGAAGCGGTAAAACAACTATGGCCACTTCTTTTATAAAGTATTTAAACAAGAAACAAAAAGATGTTCTAGCAGTCGATGCTGACATCAATGTTCATTTAGGTTCTGCACTTGAAATGGCTACAAATTATATTGGAGATAGGTTTGATGAACTATCGTTTTATTTTGAAAGAGAAAGAATTCTAGAAGGCAAGGCTGTTATTGGGACTACACCACCCTCTATGGAATCTAATTTTATTCTTCCTATTTTAGAAGATTCTTTTTTAAAGAAATATGCAACTTATAAAGATCACATAGCTTTATTATCCGTTGGAACATATACCGATAGTAAAGTTGGATATGCTTGTTATCATAGTAAATTAGGGAATGCTGTTTTAATGTATAATAGACTATTAGATAATGAAAATTTTTATGTAGTTACTGATGCGACAGCCGGAATTGATAGTGTAGGGACGTCAATGTTTTATGTTTCAGACATTAATGTTTTTGTAGTAGAACCTACAAAAAAGAGTATTCAAGTATTAAAAGATTTTTTGAATATCACTAGTGACTATCACATAAAAACCTATGTAATAGCGAATAAAATTGAAAATAACGATGATATTGAATATATTAAAAGTGAAATCTCAGAACAACTTATTATTGGTTATGTGAAAAGTTCTCAACATTTAAGAAGATATGAGCAGGGGAATGTAGGTGAATTAGATCAGTTTATCGAGGAGAATGATGATATCAATTCTAAATTACTAACGATTTTAGACAATACTGAAAAAGATTGGGATCAATATTATGAAATTCAAAAACAAATTTATATCGATGATGCAGGTGATTGGTATAGTCAATACTATAATCAAGATTTACCATCTTATATAGATGAAAACTTTAAGTATGAAAAGGTCATAGAGAAATATGAAGTTAACTCCCAAGATTGATGAGAAGATTCAGAAACTTCTCTGCGATAAAAATTTTGTTTTTGATTTGATGAATGCATTTGGTAGTCCACTTAATATTATTTTTCCAGAGAATATTAAACAGAATATCAATAATTTTCAAGAGATATTTAAAAAACATAGAATAGTTGGGCATATTTACTATGCTCATAAATGTAATAAATCATCAGCTATTGCAAAAGAAGCTTTATATTGTGGTATCAATATCGATGTTGCTTCTTTAGAGGAATTAAAACATGCTTTATCAATTGGGTTTGTCGGTAATCATATAGAAGCTACCGGGCCTAAAAATAATGAATTTATTATCCTCGGATTAAGACATAATTTATTATTTAATGTTGACAATCTATTAGAGTTAGAAACTATAATTAATTTTCATAAAAAAATAATAAAGAAAGAAAAAACAAAGATTTTAATTCGGTTGAATGATTTTTCATCAGAATCAGAGAAGTTCATTAATAGACAAAGTAGATTTGGTATTTCAAAAAAAGAATTAAGTATTTTCTTTCAAATGGTTTTAGATAATCAGGATATTTTAGATTTTGTTGGTTTTTCATTTCATTTGGATACTGTCAATATAAAAGAAAAAATTATTGCAATAGAAAATATTATTCTGTTATTTGATAAGGCTTATGAACTTGGTTTAAATCCTAGCCGGATCAATATTGGTGGAGGATTCAAGCTGAATTATTTAGCTAGTTCTAAAGAGTGGGATGCAAGTATATCGGAATTGAAAGAAGCAATTTTAAATAATGATTCTGATATCACTTGGAATCATGCTTCATTCGGACTACGAGTAGATAATGGTATTTTAAAAGGGAATTTAAATTTATCGAATTATTACGAAAATAATGTCAAAGAAAAGGTATTAGATGAGATACTTTCTTCAAAATCATCAAAGTTTCAAAATAGAATGATAGGCGAAATTTTATCAGAAAATATGATTGAATTAATGATTGAACCGGGTAGAAGTCTTCTTGATCAGGTTGGGATTAATATTACTAAAATAGTATATACAAAAAGATCTTTACAAGGAGATTTGCTAATTGGTTTGGATATGAACCGAACTAATCTGTTGATAGGGGAACAAGAGATGTTGGTTGATCCAATCCTAATATCAAAAGAAGAGCAAGAAGAGTCGGCAACGATCGGTTGTTATTTACTTGGGAACCTTTGTTTAGAATCAGACTTGATTTTTAAACATAAAATCTTTTTTGACACGATTCCTAAAGTTGGTGATCTATTAGTCTTTATAAATACAGCAGGTTATTTTATGGATTTTAACGAGAGCAAAACCATTATGCAAAATATTGCCAGAAAAATTGTTTTAACAAATGAAAATAATAAATTTAATTGTTATCTTGATGAACTTTATGAACCATTAAAAAAATAGGAGGATATATGAAGGTAAAAAATGTTACAGAATTAATTGGTAATACTCCTATTATTGAAATAGATAAAAGTATTACTGGATTAAAAAACATCAATTTATTTGTAAAATGTGAATTATATAATCCATTTGGTTCACTAAAAGACCGTGCTGCATTAGCTATGTTAGAAGATCAGCTAGAGAATTTAAAAAAGAATGGAAAAATGGTTATCGAGTCTTCTAGTGGAAATACAGCTAAAGCTTTACAATTGATCTGTTCTATAAATCATATTCCATTTAAAACGGTAACGAATCGAATTAAGATTCCTGAAACAAGAGATATCTTAAAAATCATTGGTGCAGAAATTGAGGAATTGCCTGGTCTTTCAGAATGCCCAGATCCATTCGATCCCAACGATCCAGTTGCATACATAGAAAGGATTGTATCTTCAAATCCGAATCAATATTTTCATACCAACCAATACACGAATAAAAAGAATCCTGAAACTCATTTTTTACATACCGGTAAAGAAATTTATAATGATATTGGATCAGTCGATTACTTTTTTGGAACTCTGGGTACGACAGGATCTTCAAAAGGAACTATTGAATATCTATTAACGAAAAATCCCAAATTAACAAAGGTAGGTATCATAGCTGAAAAAGGAGATACTATTCCAGGGATCCGAAATAAAGATGAAATGTACGAAGTTGGTATTTTCGATAAAAATTTATATGATTCTATTATAAGCGTTAATTCTATGGATGCTATCAACGGAATGCTTACTTTAAATAGAAAACTGGGAATTTTAGGTGGACCGACAAGTGGGGCAGCATATATTGGAGCAATTGAGTATTTAAAGACGATTGATGATACCTTAGAAAATCCTATTAATGCCGTATTTATCGCTTGTGATAGAGTAGAATGGTATATTTCTTATATAAAAAAAAGAAGACCTGATATCTTTGATTCAAGTATTAAAGTAGATTCTGCACGTTCATTGAAGCAAGAAGATTTAAAAATGGCTAAATTGATAGATGTGAATAATATTGAAGATTTTCTACAAACAGAATATCCAATTATAATTGATTTAAGAGGGAACTTAGCTTATAAGAATGGACATATAAAGGAGTCCATTAATATCATGGATACTTATTTTGATGATATTATAGAAAATGGTCTTCCCTTTTCTAATGAATCCACTGTTTTACTTGTCTGTGCAGTTGGAGACAAATCACAGCAATATAGTGCTTATTTAAATAAAAAAGGATGTAATGTTTATTCTTTAACTGGCGGAATTGTTGGTTATAAAGAGGCAATGTTACCCCTAACTCGAAATTTAAAAAAGGATATTTTATGACAGATGTTCGAAATGATTTTGATTTTATCAACAATCAAAGCGTAGTATATCTTGATAGCAGTTCAACTTCCTTAAAGCCGAATTCTGTGCTCAAAGATGTAAATGACTACTATCAAAAATATCCCTTTAATATCGGTCGAGGAACTTCCAAATTTACTCAAGAGGTTAATAAAAAAGTTGATGAAACAAGAGAATTGGTAAGAAAGTTTATAAACGCTTCTAGTACCGATGAAGTCGTTTTTACAAATGGAGCAACGGAAGCTTCTAATCTTTTATCTTATTCCTATGGGTTACCCAATCTGAAGAATAATGATGAAGTATTAGTTTGCAATGAAGATCATAAATCGACAGTTTTACCATGGATTCATATTCAAGACATATTAGATAAACTTGGTCTAACAATTCAATTAGTGAATATTTTAATTGATTTTGAAGGGGATTATAAAGAACGGGATTTAATTGATAAAGTAAATGAAAGAACAAAAGTAGTAGTGCTCACTCATATTCATAACATGTATGGTCTTGAGATGGATATTGAGAATCTAGTTTCTTCTATAAGACAAAAAAATAAAGGCTGTAAAATTATTTTAGATGCTAGTCAAAGTATTGGTCATATTAAAGTAGATGTTCAGCGATTAAATGTTGATTTTCTCTATTTTTCTGGGCATAAGATGTTTGCTCTTCCAGGCAGTGGTGTATTATATATTCGAAAAGATAATTATCAATATTTAACTCCCTTTCGAATTGGTGGTGGATATCAAAATCAATCAGTTCCTAATTATAATAATTTTGAATGCGGAACATTAAATATACCAGGAATCTTATCACTAGGCAGTGCGATTAAATATATTAATAGGATTACAGTAGGGGAAATTGAAAAATATGTCTACAGTTTAACTCGATATCTATACAATGAGTTAGTTCAAATAAAACAAATTGAATTTAACAAAGGAATAGCAAAATGTAAATGTGCGCTAGGCTATGGAATTATCAGTTTTAAAATTCAAGGTATTCTACCGACTGATGTCATCGAGGTACTGAATGAATATAATATAATTGTTCGTGGAGGTAATTTTTGTAATACCAGTAATACAGATGATTTTATTCGTGTTAGTCTGCACATCTATAACCATAAAGAAGACATCGATAAGTTAGTAAAAGTGTTAAAGTATATTGTTGAAGAAAGTTTATATTAAAATAGTTTCGGATATTTTTGAAACTAATAAAAAAGGATTTTTCATCCTTTTTAATTTCTTACAACACCTTGTAACATCTTACTGACAGCAATATAAATATACGAAATCCGATACCATGTATTAAAGTCTACAATTCCTGTAATTGGGAGACTGAATACTTCTTGAAATTTTTCAACACTTTGTACGGTACTATTTTGATAGCTACCATTTGTGGGATTTATTTTAGGAATCGCTGGGTAACTTCCACTAATCGTATTTAACATAATCTGGATTTTTTGCACGGCTTCGCTACAAGCATTTAATTCTAAATTATATCCGGGAAAGGATAAAGGAAGTCCTTCAATTTCCCTTGCACTATTTAGTGTCAAATTATCCACATAATAATACCTTAATATTTGTAAAGCGTTATATCCTTGATCTGCTAGATATTTTGATCCCCATTGACTAAGCCATCCAGGGTTATTTACTTTAATGCCGTCGTTATATTGTGCAAAGAAGGGATAGTTCCGACCGGGTATTTGAATATGATATTCAAATATTTCGTCAACCACATCAGAAATCTTTTGAAAGATTGTTCGGTTATGTACATAGCTTTGATCATATTGTGGTAAAGAAGTAATAGTAAATTTATAGCCTTGTGATAGATACCATTCACTATAAATACGGCTCATTGTAAAAGATAATATCGCATATATATTTGCTTTTATTGCTTCTGTTGGCCATGTACTATAGATTTCTCCTGAAGCAACATTTTTTATGTAATCTGTAAATGGGACATAATAGTTAGCAACATTTGTATTTGTTGGGGACCCACCATGGACAATTACGTATTCTGGAATTAATATCTGTGGAAAGACCCTTACATCTGTTTCCAATGGATTATTTGTATTTGAAGTATTTCCACCTGTTCCACCCCATAAAGAATTGTCAGGTATATCAATTACATTGATAGGAGCACTTTTTAATAGTGGACTAATTTTAGATAGAAAAACATTTTGCAGTGATGTTTCATCAGGTAAAACCTGAACACCGTTTATAATTGTGGTTTCATATCCAGGTTTTACAACTTCGACTTGATAAACTGAATAAGGACGAACTTCTGTCTGTGGAGTTAAAGAGTATATCTTTAAGGGTGCCGGTAAAGCAATCTTAGGAGTTTTTCCATTTGAATCTGTGGTAAAGGATTGCTCATAATTATCTCCTCTTACTGTTACAGCTGCTTCACTAATCGGCTCTGCTACATTATCATGATATACACTTACAATTAAATAACCTGTATCCATACATTACACCTCTGTTACAATATATTCTTATACTGATAAAATATCATTAATAAAAAAATATAAAATATAATGATATAAAGAGAAGAGGTAGAAAATGGATACAGAGATGGAAATTTTATCAAAAAGTCCAGTACTAACGAGACCGACGTTAAAAATTGGAGATCAAAGTGACTTTGTAAAGCTATTGCAGACACAATTAAAACAGCTAATGTTTTATGAAGGAAACATTAGTGGTACATTTGATAATCCGACTCAGCTTAGTGTAAAAGCATTTCAAACAAATAATAAACTGACAGTTGATGGGGTTGTTGGAAAAGATACCTGGAGTGCTTTAATATATTTGTATTCGCCTTTAGCGAGTTGTGGTGAAACAAGTTATCACATTGTTCAAGCTGGTGATACTTTATGGAACTTAGCTAAAAGATATAATACTACAGTCGAGGAATTAAAACGCTTAAATAATCTTACAAGTGATATGCTCAGTATCGGTCAAAGGTTGATTGTGCCGAGCTCTACAGGAGAAGGAGAACCTTCAAATAATGTCGTTTATACCGTACAAAGAGGGGATACTCTTTGGAATCTTTCGATACGTTTTAATACAACAGTTGATGCGATAAAAAGATACAATAATTTAACTAGTGATATGTTGAGTATCGGTCAACAATTAATAATTCCAAATACTGAAAATATTATTACTTATACGGTCAGAAGTGGCGATACCTTATGGGCATTATCGAATCGCTTTAATACAACAGTCGATGCGATTAAAGCATTAAATGGGCTTACCAGTAATTTACTCAGCATTGGTCAAATATTAAAAATAAGAGTAGGTTAATAAGAGAAAAACCGTTAGATAAAAAGTAAAGTG